>JADKHS010000006.1 GCA_016721605.1 Nitrosomonadales bacterium | reverse complement strand
TGATGGTCGCTTGGTGACACATCACATCCCGCATACAAAGTATTCTGTCAGTATTGGTAGAGCTTTTCGATAAAGATGCAGTACACAATTTGCAGCGAATCGAGTTGTCTGTGGTTCAAGCGGGGCGCCTGGCAGAATTGGAAGAGTTTGCGGGTCTGCGCTGGCTAGGCGGCGAGCGTTTACGTGAATTAGGGCGCAAGCTGCGCGATTTCAATGGAATTCAGCCGGTTGCGCCACCTGCTGGCCCTGAAAACCGATTTGCGGGGCTATCAACAAGAGGGACTCAACTGGCTGCAATTTTTACGCGAATATGAATTGGCTGGCATTCTGGCTGACGATATGGGGTTGGGTAAAACTGTGCAGGCCTTAGCTCATCTTCTGGTAGAAAAAGAATCCGGGCGCATGAACCATCCCAGCTTGGTGGTCGCACCCACCAGCCTGATGTTTAACTGGCTGCGGGAAACAGAGCGTTTTGCGCCGGATTTACGCGTATTGGTATTGCAGGGCCAATTACGTAAGCAACATTTCGAATCTATTGGAGCTTATGACTTGGTGCTCACCACCTACCCCTTACTGCCACGCGACAAAGAGGTGCTGACCAGACAAGAATTTCATTTACTGTCCCTTGATGAAGGTCATGTCATCAAAATCCAAAGTCGCAAAGCCACCAAATTGTGCATCAATCAAAGCACGCCATATAGCACTCACTGGCATTGCTGAAAATCACCTTGCGAATTATGGTCGCGCTTCATTTTCACTGATTATTGGGCGATGACAAAATTCTCGTAAGCTGTCTGCAACGCCCACGAAAGCAGCAGACCAACACCCGGCGTGCGGTACTTTCACGCCGCATTGCCCCATTTTTGCTACGCCGCACTAAAGCACAGGTAGCCAAAGAATTACCGCCCAAAACAGAAATTATTCGCTCCTGCGAACTATCTGGCGCTCAGCGCGACTTATACGAAACCATCCGGGTAGCCATGCATGAAAAGATACGCCTGGAAATCGACAAGAAGGGCATGAATCGCAGTCATATTATTATTCTCGACGCACTGCTTAAATTGCGTCAAACTTGCTGTGATCCACGTCTGCTTAAATTGCCTGCTGCGAAACAGGTAACACATTCAGCAAAACTGGAGCTTCTTATGTCTTTGCTGCCGGACATGGTGGAAGAAGGACGGAGCATCCTGTTGTTCTCCCAGTTCACCTCTATGTTGGCATTGATTGAATTGGAACTTGCCAAATTTAACTTGTCCTATGTCAAACTGACCGGAGACACTCGGGATCGCGCCACACCAGTACAACGTTTTCAGAGCAGAGAAGTACCCATCTTCCTGATCAGTCTCAAAGCGGGCGGTATAGGCCTAAACCTCACTACCGCCGACACCGTCATTCATTATGATCCGTGGTGGAACCCTGCGGTAGAAAACCAGGCTACTGACCGCGCCCATCGCATAGGCCAGGAAAATCCGGTTTTCGTCTAACGTGACTTAGCGCAAGGCATTCTGGATGATAACGGAGAAGCAGTCGCGCCCTTTTCCACAGAAGAGCTTGCAATGCTATTCGAGCCATTGCAAGCATCAAGTGCGATATAAATGGGGAAAAGATTTATTCTGCAATAAACAAATTTATACTGAAATTTTGAATTTCAGACCAATAACGTTAATTCGACGACTTTCACCAATAAAAGCCCGCTGAAGGGCTTTTTATACCAAAACCTATATTAAGGAGCCTGAATATTGGCGGCTTGTTTGCCTTTAGGACCTTGAACAATATCAAAAGTAACTTTCTGACCCTCTTTAAGAGACTTAAAGCCACTCATGGTAATTGCGGAAAAATGAGCAAACAAATCTTCGCTACCATCATCCGGAGTAATAAAACCATAACCTTTTGCATCATTGAACCATTTCACTGTACCGTTTGCCATGCTTCACTTCCTTAACTAAAAAACCGGGTGGATTCCCGTTAAACTGTTTGAATTCCAAGAGCGTACATGGCAAAACCAGTACTGCAGGTAACTTGCAT
The DNA here is from genome assembly GCA_016721605.1 of Nitrosomonadales bacterium. Lineage (GTDB taxonomy): Bacteria > Pseudomonadota > Gammaproteobacteria > Burkholderiales > Gallionellaceae > Nitrotoga. The sequence goes on along the minus strand of JADKHS010000006.1, from coordinate 113,987 downwards.
TCAAACACCCAAGCACTTTTTACTCCTATTTAAGCGATTTAGTCAAGGCTTATACGCTTTATTTTAAAAGTACTTGAAAAAATCTCATGAATCATCGAACATATCAGAATGCACATTTGTAACGATAATGACTATGGTAACTAAATATGAAGATGCATCCTTACTGAAAGCAGAACGGAGCAAAATCAAACCACCTAAACTGTACAAAGTGCTGCTATTTAATGATGAATTCACAACGATGGATTTTGTAATTAAAGTGTTACAAACTTTTTTTTCAATGAGCCACGAACGCGCAACTCATTTAATGCTCAAAATTCACCATGAAGGGTTGGCAATATGCGGGGTCTATACTAAAGATATCGCAGAAACAAAGATAGAGCAGGTGTCGGCATTTTGCCAAACAGCACGGACATCCGCTACGATGTGGACTAGAGGAAACATAATTATGATCGCGCAAGAACTTGAAATCAGCCTGCACCTAGCGTTCGTTGAAGCACGCCAGAAACGCTTCCAATTTATCACGGTGGAACACCTGTTACTAGCGATGCTGGATAACTCCTCTGCCGCACATGTATTGCGTGCCTGCGGGGCAGACGTCGAAGAATTGCGCGCAGTACTAACCGATTTTATTAATACGCATACGCCAGTTGCACCTGGTAACAACGAAGTAGACACGCAACCTACTGTCGGCTTCCAGCGCGTCATTCAACGCGCCATTTTACATGTGCAATCATCTAGCAAGAAAGAAGTTTCGCACAACATACTGGTTGCCCTGTTTAGTGAAAAAGATTCCCACGCCGTATTTTTTCTAAACCAGCGTGCTATCACCCGACTAGATGTAGCAAACTATATTGCGCATGGAATTGATAAAACGGCTCAATCAAGTACTCAAAAATCAGCAGATGCCGAAATAGAACAAGAACCAAGCCAGAAGAATGCCCTGTGCGACTACACGCTTGATCTCAACGCACAAGCTTTAGCTGGCAAAATCGACCCACTAATTGGACGCGAAACCGAGTTGACACGAGTTATTCAAACCTTGTGCCGCCGTCGCAAGAACAACCCACTATTGGTTTGGTGAAGCTGTAGGTAAACAGCTATCGCTGAGGGGTTAGCGCGCCGAATTAAGGAAAACAACGTACCAGAAATTCTCAGAAATGCTCAGATCTATGCATTAGACATGGGTGCACTGCTAGCTGGCACTAAATATCGCGGCGATTTTGAACAACGTCTAAAAGCTGTACTTAAAGAATTAGCCGATGAACCCAACGCCATTCTGTTCATTGACGAAATACACACTTTAATAGGTGCAGGCGCAGCCTCAGGCGGCACCATGGATGCGTCCAACTTACTCAAACCTGCGCTTTCAAGCGGTGCACTTAAATGTATCGGTGCGACTACCTATCAAGAATATCGTGGTATTTTCGAGAAAGACCATGCGCTATCACGCCGTTTCCAAAAAGTAGATGTACTGGAACCCTCAGTTGAGCAGACCATTGAAATTCTAAAAGGGTTGAAATCTCGCTTTGAAACTCACCACGGTATCAAATACAGTGCCGCTGCACTAACCAGCGCGGTCGAGCTATCCTCACGTTTTATCAATGACAGACACCTTCCTGACAAAGCAATTGACGTGATTGATGAAGCGGGTGCGGCACAACGCATACTGCCAAAATCAAAGCAGAAAAAACTTATCGGCAAGCATGAAATCGAAGATATCATCGCCAAGATTGCGCGCGTACCCTCGCGCACTGTTTCTTCTGATGATCGCAATTTATTGAAAACACTGGATCGCGACCTCAAAACCGTAGTGTTTGGCCAGAATTCCGCCATTGACGTACTGGCACGTGCCATAAAGATGTCCCGAAGTGGATTGGGCAATCCGCAAAAACCAATCGGTAGCTTCTTGTTCTCTGGTCCTACCGGTGTGGGAAAAACTGAAGTGGCGCGTCAGCTTGCCTTTGCAATGGGCATGCCGCTAAACCGCTTTGACATGTCTGAATATATGGAACGTCACGCCGTGTCGCGCCTTATTGGAGCACCACCTGGCTATGTCGGTTTTGACCAAGGTGGTCTACTCACTGAAGCAATCAACAAACAGCCTCATTGCGTGTTACTACTAGACGAAATCGAGAAAGCACACCCGGACATTTTTAATATCCTGTTACAAGTGATGGATCACGGTACGCTCACTGACAACAACGGACGCAAGGCAGATTTCCGTAATGTGGTTATTATTATGACCACCAATGCGGGTGCGGATGCGTTAAGCAAGGCACAGATAGGTTTCACAAAGAGCGGAGTGAGCGGTGATGAGACGGCCGAAATCAAGCGGCTATTCACCCCGGAATTCCGTAACCGATTGGATGCGATCATTTCCTTCGCCGCACTGGATAAAGAAGTCATCCTGCGCGTAGTAGACAAATTCCTGATGCAGCTTGAGGAACAACTACATGAGAAAAAAGTGGAAGTCATCTTCACCGATGCGCTCAAAGATTACCTCGCCAAGACTGGCTTCGACCCACTAATGGGTGCCCGCCCGATGGCACGTTTGATTCAAGACACCATACGAAGCGCGCTGGCAGATGAGTTACTTTTCGGCAAACTATCGAACGGTGGCAAAGTAACCGTCACGGTTAATAAGGATGAGAAAGTGCAATTGGAACTTGCAGAAGAAGTTGTTGTTTAATTTTGGCGACATCACCGTTAGTTGTTGGTGGTGGTCAATTGATTTTAAAGAATAGTATTTATTGGTTGCTATGCGATTTTTCACAGGATACAGGAGAAATTAACGCCCAACAGTAAAGTTGCGTCCCTTTTCTTTAGCCATAAACAAGTACTTATCTGCAAGTTGCAATAACATTTCAGCATTTGATAATGTTGAGGTTTTGCTAGCCACCCCGACGCTAATAGTAACTATTAAGTTCGGGTAAATGTTCCCAGCAGCTACATTCTGACGCAATCTTTCCGCATACTGATAGGCTTGGTCTGCATGTGCATCCGGGCAAATCACCAAAAACTCTTCCCCGCCATAACGGCACACCATATCTTGTTTGCGCGCGGATGAGCGTAAAATTTGCGCCACTTGTTTCAACACATCATCCCCCACCTTATGGCCATAAGTATCATTAACTTTCTTGAAAAAATCTATATCTACTATCATGCACGACAGCGGACGGCCACTGCGCTCTGCCACCGCCCACTGCTGTTCCAGATAATCATTTGCATGGCGACGATTAGGCAATTCAGTGAGTACATCAGTAAGCGCCATCTGCTGCAATCTCTGATTTGATGCCGCTAACTGCGCGGCAACGTTACGTAACTGCTGATGTTCAACCTTCAGTTCATCCTGCAACTGCACCATACGCTGAGTGACACACAATCTCGCACCCAGTACTTTCGAATTAACCGGTTTGGTCAAATAATCGGAGGCTCCAGCCTCAAATATCTCTTCCATCCTATCCAAATTATCTTGCGCCATCATTACAAACACATGGATATTGCGCCATAAATCGTTACATTTAAGTGCCTTGCAAAATTCAATGCCATTCATATTAGGCATATGCCAGTCTGTAATAATAAGTTGAGGTATAAATTTATCGAGCATACTCAACGCTTGCACCCCATCGCCTGCAGTAGCAACCGTATGCCCTGCCTTTGTCAACAAAGATTTCAGCACCTGCGACGTTGCACAATCATCCTCTACCAGTAGGATACGCAATGTATCGCCAGTCTCCAGGCTAATCTTTGATGCCCCTTCGTCATCAAGTACTTCCAGCTCGTCGGGTAGAGCAGCTTGCAAAATTTCGTTGAAGAGTGGTACCTCTGCCGAACGAATGCCAAACAATTTGCTTAATTCGCGCCATTCCTGCACCGTTTTATCGGCTAATTCAGTGAAGACATTTGCCTCCAAACCCTGTCTAGCGGCAATCAAAATCAATTTAGACACCATTTTTTGCCGTTGCTGCCCGTGTAATAAACACGCCTTGGAAAAATAATTTGCAATATGTAATATATTTAAAATGTGCCACTGCCGATTGCCTTCAGCAAGATCAGATAGAGCTGGATTTTCATGATGCAAAGCCGCTATCTGAAATATTTGTGGTAGCCCCCAGTCTGCTAACATTTCTTTAGTCAGTTGATTATGATCAATTCCGAACTCGGTTCGTTCAAGATTAATCAATGCAGCGTCAATATCTGCTGCTCCGACTTTTTCAATAATGAGGGAATATTCTTTAGGATATGCTGTCGCTAGTCCTAAGGAACCAACTCGGGCCAGCAAGCCGAGAATAAACATTTCTTCAGCTGCTCCCATTCTACGACCTTCTACAAAGTTTTTTGCAGCAATTGCCGTTAACAACGAATGCGACCAGAAATTTTGATAATCAAATTTTCGGCAGGCCCCATCTCGGCTATCCTCCACTAGCGACAAACCCAATACCATATTACGTACAATACTTAACCCTAACGACATAACTGCGTCCGTTATAGACGCAATAGGTCTTATCTGGTAGGACATAAGCACATTGGCCATCTTAATCAGCCGACCTGACAATGCAGGGTCAGTCATTATCGCGCGTGCTATCTCCTGAGTTGTTACATCTTCTTTCAAGGTAAGCTGAATTATTTTCAGGGCAATACCTTTAGGAGAGGGTAGGTGATTTTTCTCCTTGAGTGCCTCAAACTTAGTATTAACCATAGTTCAATTTACCGTTAATCCAACAACATACAGAGTTTCTAACATTTATATATAGTCTATGCACTATACGTACGACGATGCCGAATGAACTCTCGTAGTGCTGGCAAAAATGAAATAATGATGACAATGACTACCATCAGGGTCAGATTATCTTTCACCACTGGAATATTGCCTAAAAAATAGCCTCCCAGGGTGAAAAGGCTAATCCATCCAACACTCCCTAACGCGCTGAACAACATGAACAGACGATAGCGCATCAAGCCAATGCCGGCTACGAATGGCGCAAAGGTTCGCACAATGGGCAAAAAGCGAGCAAACAAAATGGCCTTACCTCCGTGCTTCCTGTAAAACGCATGCGTTTTTTCCAAATGCTCATGTTTGAGAAAGCGCGAGTTGGCACGCTTAACTAAGCGCATACCTACCAACCGACCGATCCAGTAGTTGGCGCTATCCCCTGAAAATGATGCAGCCATCAGCAACGGCAAAACCAACTTGATTTCCAGCGCGCCAACCCCGCACAGCGCACCGACCACGAACAACAGTGAATCTCCCGGTAGAAAAGGCATTACTACCAGCCCGGTTTCGCAGAAAATAATCATGAACAAGATGGCATAAATCCACATGCCATATGCCTGCATGATTGCTAATAAATGAACGTCCAGATGCAGGACAATATCTATAAAAGAAGTGAGCAGTTCCACGGCCTAGGGTAATACTTCTTCAGCCACTTTTTCCGTCTTGATGAAATCCTCACGCGAAACACCCATCAGCATAAGCAATGGGCTGGCTACCAGCACAGAGGAATAAATACTAAACAGAATGCCAATAGTCAACGCTAGCGCAAAATAATGCAATGTCTCTCCGCCCAAAAATAGCATCGCCGTCACCATCATCTGAGTACAAAGATGGGTAATAATGGTACGCGACATAGTGCGTGTAATCGCGTTATCGATTATTTCGGCAACCCCCATCTTACGCATCTTACGGAAATTTTCCCGGATACGATCGAACACTACCACTGATTCATTTACCGAGTAACCCAACACGGCTAGCAGCGCCGCCAACACGGTGAGTGAAAAATCCCACTGAAAGAACGCAAAAAAACCAATAATGATAATTACGTCATGCAAATTGGCAATTATCGCTGCAAGGCCAAACTTCCACTCGAATCGCACCCAGAGATAACACGCGATGCCAATGGACACCAGCAACAACGCAAGCGCACCATTCTCCACCAAATCTTGCCCCACTTGCGGACCAACAAATTCGACGCGGCGCATTTCCACACTGGCATCTTGCTGACGCAACTTATCGAGATTTGCTCGCTCAGTTTCGCGCCCACTACATTCTGCTTAAGCGATACCTGTAGCAACACATCATGGCTAGAGCCAAAGTTTTGTACTAATACATCATGCAACCCCATATCAGCCAACTGTCCACGCACCTTGTTCAGGTCAGCAGTCTGAGCGTAGTGCACTTCCATCACTGTTCCACCAGTGAAATCGACACCAAAATTCAATCCTTTGGTTACTATAAAGAATACCGCCAAAATAAATGTCACCAAAGAAATTGTGGTGGTATACCGCCCATAGCTCATGAACGGAATGTTGCGATTGATCTTGAAAAATTCCATTTATTACCTCTTTATACTTAACCGATGGCGATATTAGTTAACCGTAGCTTACGCCCGTAAATTAGGTTAACCAGTGCACGAGATACCAACACCGCACTGAACATCGAAGTAAGAATGCCCAAACACAATACAACAGCGAAACCTCGTACCGCACCGGAACCAAACATGAACAGCGCTATACCCGCAATCAAAGTGGTAATGTTGGAATCAAGTATGGTACGGAATGCATGCTCATATCCGGCATGGATAGATGCTTGGGCGTATTACCATTACGCAACTCCTCTCGAATACGCTCATTGATCAAGACGTTAGCATCAATCGCCATACCCAACGTTAACGCGATACCAGCCATGCCAGGCAAAGTCAGTGTGGCTTGCAGCATAGACAACAATGCCACCAGCAACAATAAATTAGCACCCAACGCCAGAACGGAAACCGCACCAAACCTCAGGTAGTAGGAAATCATAAAAATTGCAATGGCGACAAAACCAATCTGAGTAGAACGGAAACCGCGGACAATATTGTCCGCACCAAGGCTAGGACCAACAGTACGTTCCTCAATGATTTCCATCGGCGCTGCCAGCGCACCAGCGCGCAGCAACAAGGATATATCGTTCGCCTCTTTGGTATTCATCTGACCGCTAATTTGCACGCGCCCACCGCCAATTTCCTCACGGATCACTGGAGCAGTAACAACTTCACCCTTACCTTTTTCAAATAACACTATAGCCATACGCTTGCCGACATTCTCACGCGTCGCTTCTTTAAATTTACGCGTACCCGCGCCATCCAGATTGATATGTACTGCTGGCTCATTGCTGCGGCTGTCAAAGCCAGGTTGGGCATCATTGATGCGTTCGCCGGTAAGCAGCACTGTTTTCTTCACCAGCAGCATAGAACCGTCGCGATCCTTGAACGTCTCGGTACCAAACGGTACGGCGAAACCCTCGCTAAATTTATGCTCATCATCTACCAGACGCACTTCCAGTGTCGCGGTACGGCCAAGAATATCTTTCGCGTGCGCTGTATCCAGCACACCGGGGAGCTGCACTACAATACGATCTATACCTTGCTGCTGAATTATCGGCTCGGCTACACCTAATTCATTGACACGGTTGCGTAAAGTAATCAAATTCTGCTGCACAGCGGATTCCTGGATGCGTTTTTCTTCCTCCGGCTTTAAGGTAGCAAGTAAGAGAATTTCGTTGCCTTCATTCTTGTCATTAAAAGCCAAACCACCGAAGCGTTGTTTGAGTTCTACCGCACCTTTGCTGCGCGTATCCGCATCGCGGAACTTAACCGTCACCACTCTGCCATCACGGCTAACACCAGAATAAGCAATATTCTGATCACGGAGGATGCTCCGCATATCGCCAGAAGCGGCTTCCATCGCCTTATCCAGCGCACCCTTCATGTCAATCTGCAACAAAAAATGCCCCCGCCACGCAAGTCCAATCCAAGATACATGGGCCGTGCGTTCATAGCGGTTAACCACTGCGGCGAGCGTGACAGTAGGTTGAGGGCAACCATGTAATCATCACCCAGCTGTGCCTGAAGAACATCCTTAGCCTTAAGTTGACTATCGGTATTATTAAAGCGCGCTTTAACACTTGTCATATCCAATGCGACCCCTTCCGCATTCAGATTGGCCGCTTTAAGCGCATCACCCACCCGCTGCAGCAATGCACTATCCGCCTTGAGATTGGCGCGCAAAGGCAACACCTGCACAGCAGGAGATTCACCATAAAAATTAGGTAAGGTGTAAATCAGACCCAAAATAAATACAACGAGGACAAGCAAATATTTCCACAGCGGATAACGGTTCATTACAGTACCTTAAATCGACTTAATTGTTCCCTTGGGTAGCACCATTTGAACCGCACTTTTTTGAATCAGTACCGTCACGTTTTCGGCGATTTCCAAGCTGATATAGTTTTCGCCCACCTTGGACACACGACCCAACTCTCCGCCTATAGTAACGATCTCATCATTTTTTTGAAGGGCAGCCAGCATGGCCTTTTGCTCCTTAACGCGCTTCTGCTGCGGACGCAGCAAAAGAAAATAAAACACTGCGCACACTGCGACCACAGGCAGAAAGTCCATAAATCCGGAGCTGGGCGCAACTGCTGCGGTTTGTGCATAAGCGTTGCTAATCAACATGACCTCTCCCAGTTAAATTTTGCAGCGGCGAATTCTGAGCACGAACTGGCGCGGGCTTGCCTAAACCGGGTAACGAACTCATCAAACTGGCGAATCATAATTGCGGCTCGAATTTCACTCATCAGCTCGTGGTAATAATGCAAGTTGTGGATGGTATTAAGGCGCGCACCGAGTATCTCGCCGATACGATGTAGGTGATGCAAATAAGCACGTGTAAAATTACGACAAGTATAACAACTACATTGCCTATCAATCGGTTGAATATCTAGGCAATATTTAGCATTTTTGATTTTAATATCGCCGTGGCGGGTAAAAAGCATACCGTTTCGCGCATTGCGTGTGGGCATCACACAATCGAACATATCTATGCCGTACGCAACCGCAGCTACTAAATCTTCTGGTGTACCTACGCCCATCAGGTATCGCGGCTTGTCGATGGGCAACTGCGGCGAAGTATGCTTCAAAATTCGCAGCATGTCTTCTTTCGGCTCCCCCACCGACAATCCACCTATGGCATAACCGTCAAAGCCGATATTTACCAACTCGCGTAACGATTCATCGCGCAGACTTTCGAACATGCCTCTGCGCACAATACCAAAAAGCGCATTGATGTTGCCTTGATGCGCATGCTTTGAACGCTCCGCCCAGCGTAACCTGAGGTGCATAGAATCAGCCGCTCGATTTTCATCCGCCGGATAAGGTGTGCATTCATCAAAAATCATCACAATATCGGAATTCAATACCTTCTGAATTCGTGTGGACTCTTCCGGCGTCAGAAAGCATTTATCGCCATTCACCGGGGATTGAAATCTGACTCCTTCCTCAGTAATTTTGCGCAAGGCACCCAAACTAAATACTTGGAAACCGCCCGAATCAGTCAAAATCGGCCCATTCCAGCCCATAAAACCATGCAAGCCACCGTGCGCCTCAATAACCTCCAGACTTGGGCGAAGCCATAGATGAAAAGTGTTGCCTAGCACAATCTGTGCACCAATTTCTCTTAACTCGATAGGTGACATCGCCTTTACTGTGCCATAAGTACCTACTGGCATAAACGCAGGGGTTTCAACAATACCATGAGCCAAAGACAGAGTCCCACGACGCGCAGAGCCATCAGTGGCGTTCAAACAAAATTTCATCAAAAATCTCCTCCAGTCGTAATTGCATCGACTACTTTAAGTAACGACTTAGAAACTTCAAATAGCTAAATATAACCCATTGTGATAGTCGAGTAATTTCGGATACATCGATAGGTTTTTTTGCTACGCTGTTCCATTCGATAAAAACAACGAACGATAGCTTACCCAATACTGAAGCATGTAGCACGATTATAGAATCCCACGATATACGCAATGCATTTATTGACGCATGCTACGAATGAAATGAATAAACCGATTACCTGCGATATTTTTTGCGCCGTGATAGACAATTTCGGCGACATTGGCGTGTGCTGGCGACTGGCTAAACAATTGGCGCACGAGCATGATATGACAGTGCGTCTATGGGTGGACGATCTGTTAAGTTTTCACAGGCTACACTCGGCAATCTGTCCAGATATGCTAATACAGCATTGTTCTGGCGTAGAAGTCAGGCAATGGGAGTCAACTTTTTTGAAGCTTTCATTTCCAAAGGTAGAGCCAGCACAACTGGTAATTGAGGCATTCGCATGCGAACTACCCGAGCGCTACGTGGCAGCGATGGTGGAGCAAGAGTGCAAATCGATTTGGATTAACTTAGAATACCTCAGTGCGGAAGAATGGGTGGCTGGCTGTCATTGCCTACCCTCACCACATCCTTCTTTACCACTCACTAAATATTTCTTTTTTCCGGGGTTCACCCCGCAAACTGGTGGATTGCTACTGGAGCGAGATCTTATCGCACGACGCGATGCATTTCAGAACGAACTGCACACCCAAGCCACATTTTGGCGAGCACTTGGCGTGCCATTACCCAAACCCAATGAAGTGCGTGTGTCATTATTCTGTTATGAAAACCTCGCGCTGCCGGAATTATTTTCTACTTGGGCAAAGACCAATATCCCAATACTGTGTTTAGCGCCAGAAGGTTGTGTATTACCCCAGGTGGCAGCTTTTTTTGAGCGGGAACTCGTTGTAGCGGGTGACATATTACAGTGCGGTAACTTGGAAGTGCGCATATTGCCGTTTATCGAACAGGAGCGGTACGACGAATTATTGTGGGCCTGCGATATTAACTTTGTGCGAGGGGAGGATTCCTGTGTGCGCGCGCAATGGGCGGGCAAACCATTTGTTTGGAACATCTATCCACAACAAGATAATGTACATATAAAAAAGCTGGGGGCTTTCATGGAGTTGTATTGTACCGGACTGCAGCCAGACGCAGCACAAGCATTATATAGTTTGTGGGAAGGATGGAATATTGGACATAATATAGGCCAAACGGCCTCAACAAACTCAAAACATGCTTGGAACGAATACTGGAAGCACATCGCGCTATTGCGAACACATGCGCACGAATGGTCGCAACATTTATCCGGCAATAGCCTTGTTTTGAATTTGCTGAATTTTGTTGAAAAAATTGATAGAATGCGCAATTTAGAATGTAAATCAGATTTTAGGGTAAGCAGATATGAAAATAGCACAAGAACTACGGGCGGGTAATGTTGTTATGGTCGGCAGCGACCCCATGGTGGTGTTAAAAGCCGAGTACACTCGTTCTGGCCGTAATGGCTCAGTAGTTAAAATGAAATTCAAAAATTTATTGACGGACTCGCCGAGCGAGGCAATATATAGGGCGGACGACAAATTTGAGATAGTTCTACTTGATCGAAAAGATGCTACGTACTCTTACTTTGCTGATCCCATGTATGTGTTTATGGATGCTGATTACAATCAGTATGAGGTGGAGAAAGAAAATTTGGGTGAATCACTTAACTACCTCGAAGATGGCATGGCCTGCGAGATGGTTTTTTATAACGATAAAGCCATTTCGGTCGATCTGCCTAACACTGTCGTACGCGAAATTATTTACACCGAACCGGCAGCGCGTGGCGATACCTCCGGCAAAGTAATGAAGCCTGCCAAAATTGGTTCTGGAATAGAGTTACAGGTGGCGGCATTTTGTGAAATTGGCGATCAAATTGGAAATTGATACACGTACTGGCGAATTTAAGCGCCGTGTTAATGCTTGATGATTTTAAGAGAAACCGATATTTGCACTAAATAGTACTATAACGCGTACCGTGAACTAAATCGCTTTTGCGGTGGTACTCCGACTCCACCGCTTCCTCTCCACACTCCACTTTGCATAGCGTTAAAATCACCGCACCCTGCAACGTAATTGTTCTTAATTTTGGTTGTTATAAGGGTCGGTCGCGGCCTCATTCACCAGTTGGCCAATCATTGCTCCAACACGCAAATCATCCATGCGACTAAAGTGATTGAGTCTGATGCGTCCTTGCCGATCTAAATAATCAACGTCGGTGTGCCCCTCATACCAAATGCTTCCATCGTATGCGGAATATTACTTGTTGGTGATAATCGATCCACAGCAACTGGGAAACGGATACGGTATTCATAAAGAAATGCCTCTAAAGCCACAGGGGTCATTGCATTGTGATGCTCGAAAACACTGTGAATACCAATCACGGCAACATCTGCTGCCGGAAAAGTGTCATGGATAGCCATAGCCTGTGGCAAGCCATGTGACACACAACCGGGACATAGCATCTGGAATGCGTGCAGTACGACCACGCGTCCGCGTAATTCCGTAAGCGTAATAGAACGTAGTGTATTGAGCCATTGAGATACTTGTAATTCTGGAGCTATTGAGTTGATGTTAGACATACAATTATTCCTGATTCAGGTTAAATATTGCTGGGAGAACCTGAGCTACTCCCAGCAAAACTGGTATCTAAGCTGCTACCCGTAGATTTATCTTAGGAAAATCGATCGGCACATTAAAAGCCAAATTAACATAATTGGTAAAAATGTTTAATGCGACGTGAGCCATAATTTCAACAATCTGTTCGTCATTGAACCCCACCGTTCTCAATTCGACGACATCGGCATCGGTGATTTGCGCACGGTTGGTAACAAGCTTCAGAGCAAAACGCAAAACGGCGGCGGTTTGTGCGTCATCTGACTGACCAGCTTGAGCGGCTGCCATCTCAAGTGCGGAAACCCCGGCATTTTGACCCAAGACAGTATGAGCTGCCAAGCAGTATTCACAGCGATTTTTGTCCGCAATTGCAACTGCAATTTTTTCCCCGAGCTTAGCTCCCAGAATGCCAGAACCAAGTGCGCCAAATGAACCCCACATACTCTTGAGCGCTGCGGGTGAATTGGCCACTGCGCGGAACATGTTTGGCACAACGCCAAAGGCTCCGTGGATCTGATTCAGGATAGCCTTGCGATCTTCTATGGCTTCGTTGGCGTTGATAAGTTGAACACGGGACATGATAAGTTTTCCTTTATTTATTAATTGATTGAGATAAATTTGTGGCGAGGCTCCAAAATATGGAGCGCACGCCATATTAACTATGCAATCCAACAACTAGAACTGGCCATCGCGAACGTACGGATAGCTCCATAGAATGGTTTGCAATAAAACAGACTTCACCCAAGCAGCATGCATCTTCTCGACATCGGCTGTGCTCACGCCTTTTTTCGCAAGAAAGGGTTTAAGCGTTGTCGTTACAGGGATCGTGAGTGCGGGCAGATAGCGGAAATTTACCTGAGGCACGCTTTTAACGTGATCCGTTTTATTCTTTTTGATCTTGGTGTGACGAAGACCAATCTCGTACTGATAGTCGAGCCATGCTTGATCATAGTTCGCATCAGCCGTATCTAAAATCCACTGGCCGAATCTTTTACGAACTGCACCCAGGTAGTCGCCATCTGGCTGGCCTGTCTTAGTATTTTTAAAATACTCGACAAGCTCCGGCGTAGATGCAACAAAACCGTACCAAACATCTAAAATTGCATCTGTTTGACCCGCCAAAATCTCCTTGCTTTTACGCAGATAGAGCACATCCTCATCGGTGAAGAGAAGTGTCTTTTTTAATGACTCTAAATCCTTAAGAGTATAGGGTGCAGTCGCAACCGATTTCTGGCCGAATGTATAGCCGGGAATTTGAGTCTGCGGAACAGAAATTGATCCACCATGTGCAGATGCGAATGGAATTATGGCACTAAGGCAAACTGATGCAGCCAATGAAAAAAAACGATTTTTCATGAATAAATCCTTTAATTATTGTTAATAGCAAAATTCAGATATAGGTTGGTTAAATAATTATTTTATTAATTTCAAGGTGGATCATTCATATAGGAATCCTAAATATAATAGTTAAAAAAAAGCAATGTGGCATTTAGACACTCTCAAGCTCCCGCCAATTTTGAACTGCAACGTTTGCTTGGGCCTGCTCATGCTCGGGGCAATCAAGGCGCAATTGGCTGACAGAAAGTGGCGCATTGACCAATGTGCAGTGGTGTGGTGTGGCAGAATCAGGATGCCTGTTCACAGCAAAGTACTTGCATGTGACACAGGCGCGGATTTCAGGGAACCGATCCGATTGCTGCAACTTGCCAATCAGTGCCAGAAGGGATTCAAACAAAACTTCCTGAGTGGATTGGGGAAGATCGGAAACAGCTTCATGCGCAAAACCGACCGAATTGGAAATCCTTGCAGCCAAGTCTTGCCCTGACCTCGTCAACCTCAATGCCACAGCGCGTCCATCAGCAGCATCACGTCCCTTCTCGATTAAGCCTTTAGTTGTAAGCGAAGTAATTGAATCACTCGCGCTGGCGGCCGTTACGCCCAAATGCCGGGCTATCAATGACAAACGTACACCTTCTCGTCGTGACCGCAGCGCTTCTAGGATATCCACCTGTGTCGGGTTAAGCCCTTCAGCCGTCGCAAACTGCCACGCACCGCTGCGCAACACAGAAGCAATACGCGTAATGGCACTGACAATGCGTTCGCTTTTCGCAGGAGTGTCTTGCCAAGGAAGGGGGTGTTTCGTTTTCATGTTTGCAGTATCCACGAAACCAAAACGATTGTCAATGAGTCCTAACAAATATATTGCAACATCTCTGGATTTAAACTTTTCTCAGGTAACATGCCTTAAGCATAAAGCTGCCAGAGTCCATTTTACAGTCCACCTCATGATCTCCTGCAACCAGGCGGATGCTCTTGATCTTGGTGCCCATTTTAAGTGTGATAGACGACCCCTTGACTTTCAGATCTTTAATTAGCGCCACCGAGTCGCCATTTTCCAGCACATTGCCATTGGCGTCCTTCACCTGCGGTTCTGCGTTATCATCTGCGCGTGAGGCCTTCACTACCGGCCACTCATGACCGCAGTCGGCACAAATATAGTTGTCGCCATCCTGGTATGTGTTCTCCATAACACACTGGGGGCAGGCTGGGATAATAGACATAGTTTCCTTTAAACTTTAAGTGATTCAAATACATCCTATACTAAGGCTGCGGCAGGATATCCAATACAGATTCAGATGGTCGACACAAGCGTGTCCCCAAAGGTGTTACGACAATCGGGCGATTGATCAAAATTGGGTTCGCGATCATAAAATCGATCACTTCGTCATCGCTCCATTTCGGATTACCCAGATCAAGCTCTTCAAACAGCGAGCCTTTATTGCGTAGCACATCGCGCACCGGTTTATCCATAGCCGCAATCAAAGCCACCAGTTCAGCGCGGCTAGGCGGCATTTTCAGGTACTCGATAACATGTGGTTCAATGCCACTATTGCGGATCATCGCCAGAGTGTTACGCGAAGTGCCACAATCTGGATTGTGATAGATGGTTATGCCTGTCATGGGGTTGTGTTATTTAAAAGTTCAGCCCCAATCATACCAAAACCTGGAGCTATTAACGGCATGTACCACAAAAACATAACTGTTACCTCGACAACACGCCCACCACTGTGAAAATGACCGCATTAGAATTAAACCCAGATTGTCCATTGGGAAGCGCGAATCCAATGAAATCAATTGGGTTTCAATAGTACCCATTAGAAATTTTCTTGTCTTTCAATGAGACGCTGCTCTAATAGACAATCTGGGTTAAAACTAAACAGACTGATGTCCATGGCCATTACAATATTTGCACATGAAGTTTAACGAAACATAAACGCATAGAAAATACCAGCCACATTTCGAACGTGCATCTGGGCAGGACAATACCAGAACCTTAATAGCACTGGCTTGCGCTACGATACGTTTGACTGCGGCATCCATATGTTGGGTTAAGGAAACGTTACGAAAGCAATGCTAGCTATTTGCGACTTTTGGCATTGCGACTATAATCACCGCAAGTGAACTTACTTTCCAATGATCTATATGTCCTCAACTAGAATTTATTTATTGCTTATCAGTCTTGCATTAAGTGGCTGCGCTGCAACTCGGGGTGATTCAATTCAGGGAGGGAAAAATCCACACGACCCACTGGAACCATTTAACCGGGGAATGTATAAATTTAATGACACTGTGGACAAGGCTGTATTAAAACCGGTAGCAATTGGCTACAACACCGTCATGCCAGAACCCGGGAAAATCATGGTGAGAAACTTTTTTTCGAATCTGGATGACATTATCGTCACTATCAACGATTTGTTACAGTTAAAGTTTACTCAAGCCGCATCCGATGGCACACGTGTATTATTCAACTCAACGTTTGGTATTTTAGGCTTGATTAACGTTACTGATCGGCTTGAGAAACATAATGAAGATTTCGGCCAAACATTAGGTTACTGGGGTGTTAGCAGCGGACCCTACATCGTCCTCCCATTCTTCGGCCCCAGAACTATTCGTGATAGTGCCGGTTTGTATGTGGATAGCTATGCCAGTCCCATTCGCCTAATTTCGAATATACCTGTACGTAACGAAATGTATGTCACACGGATGGTCAGTCTTCGAGCCGGACTATTGGATCAGGAAAAAATATTGGATGAGGCCGCAATTGACCGTTATACCTTCATCCGTGACGCCTATTTACAACAACGTCAAAACTTAGTGTATGACGGTAATCCTCCACGTGAAAAATTCGATGACGAGGACAGTAGTGACCCAATCGAAGATAGTAAAGAAAATCAACAGCAAACAGTAGCGAGCACTACCTGTTCCACCACACACCATGGAACCACCAACACAGAAGACATCGAGTGATCCTACATCCGGTGTGGTGCCAGCAGATATTGTGATTCCCGCAGACACATCGTTTAACCCGTACAAAATGGAAGAGCCAACACCTACAACAACAAATTCCGTGATGGATTAAGCAATAATTCCAATAGTGATAAGGCTCAATCTTAAGCGATCACAAACAGAAACCATACTCTCGCTTCATTCCCCTATATTTACAAGAGTAAATATTATTGGCCAGTTCCCACACCACGAAAAATCTCAGTTAGCTTAACGTCCTGCGTGTAATGCCTTAATACGCTCATCAAGAGATGGGTGGGTACTGAATAGCTTTGCAAAATGAGCCGCCCCACCCGCAATTCCAAATGCTGCCATCTGCTGGGGCAAAGTGGCTTGTTCGTGATTGATTTTCAGTTTCTCCAATGCAGCGATCATCTTATTGCGCCCAGCCAAGTTTGCGCCACCTGCATCGGCGCGAAATTCACGCTGGCGCGAAAACCACATAACAATCATGCTGGCCAAGATACCTAACACCATCTGTGCGACCATGCTGGTAACCCAATAAGCTGAACCATATTCACGTTCACTCTTAAACACTAAACGATCTACTAGATGGCCAATGATTTTGGAAAAAAAGATTACAAAAGTGTTGACCACGCCCTGTATGAGCGCTGGCGTTATCATGTCGCCGTTGGCAACATGGCTGATCTCGTGCGCTAACACAGCTTCTGCCTCATCCCGGCTCATGTTATGCAGCAATCCGGCACTTACCGCCACTAACGCATTGTTGCGGTTCCAGCCAGTGGCAAAAGCGTTTGCATCTGGTGCTTCATAGGTGGCGACTTCAGGCATGCCGATTCCCCGCAGCTTGCGCCTGCTTACGCACGGTTTCCATCAACCAGCGCTCAGTAGGATCAATCGGGTTAGTATTAACCTGTGCGCCAACCATCCGTTTGGCCGACCATTTGGACAGAAACAACGAAATTAGCGAACCAGCAAAACCCATTACCGCTGACATGACCAAGAGAGCGTTGAAATTGATACCACCGCTTTCATTTAATACTTTATCAACACCAAGCAAGCGCAAAGTGACGCTGATGACAACAAGTACAGCCAAATTGGTCAGGATAAACAAAAAAATTCGTTTCATGTATGTATATCTCTCTTGAACTAAAATATGGGATGCAATTTGTTATCATTGCACATCGTGGTGCTTAACATTGGGGTGATGCCTAATATTTCAAGGGATGCATACCAATGGAAATTTACGTTACATATAGATATGTCCACAGACAAATAAATTCCCATTAGGAGAATATAATGTCACTGGAAATTAATAAAATTACATACATAACATGCAAGAATTACTGAATCATCCCGCCGTGCAAGGCGGTCTCGCTCCCTTTGTCATCGCGCTGATAGTAGCGGAACTATTACTGCGCTTACGTTTAAGTGGTTTGGCTGTTATTGCCGGGTTTGCTGTCACTGTTTACTTGGTGAGTGATTTTCGACCCACTCACTGCTCTGCACGCAAAATCGTGTTGATGGGCTTACTTTCTTCACTGCTTGCTTTAATGCTATTACCATTCAATTGGCGCCCATTACGCTTGATACTTGCTGTAGCGGGCGGTATTACAGCAGTGTGGATGGCGTTGCGCATCATACAACAACAGGACATGACACATATGTTGCTCTGGGGTGGCGGTTGCGCGCTATATGTAGGCTGGCTGATATTTTGGATGGATACACTACACGAAACGCCAGTGCGAGCAGGAAGTGCAGGCATGGCAC
The DNA here is from genome assembly GCA_016721605.1 of Nitrosomonadales bacterium. GTDB lineage: Bacteria > Pseudomonadota > Gammaproteobacteria > Burkholderiales > Gallionellaceae > Nitrotoga. The sequence goes on along the minus strand of JADKHS010000006.1, from coordinate 95,562 downwards.
TGGGGCTGGGGACTGGGGGATCTGCATTGCTTGGTGCTTCTGCCCTGCTCGGCCAGTTCGGTTTAGCTCTAGGCGCAGCGGCAAGCGCTTATTTACTGCTTCAAACTATAACTAATAGCCGATTGCCATGCGGACGTAGCTTTACCCTTCCATTGTCACTCATTGCCGGGTTAACTGGCTGTCTCGCAGTGCTGACCGCACAGTTGCCGTGGTATGCCTTGCCTGTGCTGGCTGCCATACCACTGGCTGCTAAAATTCCGGTGTCCGAAAAAATGGGGCTATGGTTGCAATCATTATTGCTATCTATTGCTACCTTAACCTGCGCGGCAGGTGCTATATATCTAACTTGGTACGTGGCAGGTGCACCACCTTTTTAATCGGAATATCCTTGAACTACAAATCAGGGAATTTTTTTAGTGGAATTGGTTTCTTCAGCAAATACGGAGAACAGTAAAGGCAGTAATAGCAAGGTAAACAGGGTAGCGGAAACAATGCCGCCAACAATAACCACGGCGAAAGGTCGCTGTGTTTCTGAGCCTATACCATGAGAAAGCGCGGCGGGTAACAGACCGATACCGGCCATCAGCGCAGTCATCAGGATCGGACGCAAACGTGCCACTGCCCCTTCCAGCACGCTTTCATACATCTCTTTGCCATTACGTAAGCCTTCCATGAATTGTTCCACCATAATCACACCGTTTTGAACTGAGATACCTGCCACGGCAATGAACCCGACGGCGGCCGAAACGGATAGATGCAACCCGGCGAATCCAAGTCCGGCAATGCCGCCGATCAGTGTGAAGGGCACCATCAAAATTACCAAAAGCGCTTTACGCATGGAGCGAAATGCCCAGAATAACAGTATAAAAATCATCAGTACTGACAACGGTACAATGATTTTGAGACGTTTGATCGCACGTTGTTGATTTTCAAATTGCCCGCCCCAAGTCATGCTGTAGCCAGGCGGAAGCTTCACCTGTGCGTTCACTTTTTCCATCGCTTCAGCAACAAAACTGCCTTGGTCGCGTCCGAGCAAATTGGCTTTTACTGCGACTAACCGCCCGCCTGCTTCACGCCCGACACGAGCCGCTCCCTGCCGTACTGCAACTTCGGCAATTGAACCTAAGGGCAACGTTCCTCCAGCGGGTAGCGATATCGGTAAGTCGGCAAGATCATCTACTGCATCCCGGTAAGGTTTATCCAGACGCATGGTTACATCGAAACGCCGGCTTCCTTCATAAAATACGTTGACTGTACTGCCTGCCATAGCAATTTTTATGGTGTTATTCACATCGTTAACATTGATGCCATAACGCGCCATCCGATTGCGGTCGAGCGTAATGTTCAATTCGGTTTGCCCGCCAACTTTAATTGCGGCTACGTCAGCCGCTCCACGAATACCACTGAGAATATGGGCGACTTGCTCAGACTTATCTTCCAAAATTTCCAAATCAGAGCCAAAAATCTTAACCGATATTTCGCCTTTTACCCCCGACAACGCCTCCTCCACGTTATCTTGAATGACTTGCGAGAAATTCGTCGGGACGCCGGGAATAGTGCGAATTTTTTTGGTCATATCCGCAATTAATGCTTCTTTGTCGGCGAAATGCCATGTGTCATGCGGATTAAGATCAGCCATAATTTCCAGGTTATTCGGCCCTTTTGGATCAGTGCCATCGTCTGGGCGGCCAACTTGAGTGGCAACATTATTTACCTCGGGATAGGAATTCAAAATAGCCCGTACCTGATTTTCGACATCTTTGGTTTTTTCTAATGCGGTTGCTGGCGGCAGGCTGATCGTCAGCCAAATGTTGCCTTCATCCAGCTTGGGTAAAAACTCGCTACCAAGAAAGGGGACTGCCATGAGTGCCATAACCAGCACGCATGTAGAAGCTGCAACGATGCTTTTGCGACGATTGCCTGACCACAATAGCAAATTTCGGTAGTGCTCTTGCAATTTGTGCATCCAGTCGCTGTGTTTTTCAGCAAGGTCTTTGTTTTTCACCGCATAGCTCAATAATGTGGGTAACAATGTCAGTGTCAACAAAATTGCACCTAAAAGAGCAAAGGTCAGGGTAAGCGCTACGGGCGTAAAAATCTTTCCTTCTACGCGCTGAAAGGTAAATATTGGCAAAAAAGCCAATATAATTATTGCTTTAGAAAATAATATGGGGTGTCCCATCTCAATGCTGGTTTGTTTTATGAGATGTAAACGCCAGCCATAAGTTTGATGCTGCGGCAATGCATCCGCCTTGGCTAGAGCGAGTTTGACCATCAGCGCTTCAATCAAAACGACTGCACTATCAATAATGATTCCAAAATCCACCGCACCAAGCGAAATCAGGTTGGCTGACACGCCCCCCTGATCAAGCAGGACAAATGCAAACAACATTGCCAATGGAATAATCACCGCTACGGCAAGCGCCGCATACCAGTTACGCAGAAATAATATCAGGATGGCTATAACTAATATTGCGCCAACAATCAGATTTTCGCTCACAGTGCGAACTGCGTGGCGCACCAAATCAGTTCTGTCGTAATAAGGGACAATTTTCACACCTGGTGGCAATTTAGTTGTTAACTCTTCAATACGAATTTTTAGTGCTTCCACAACCCTGGTGGCGTTTTGCCCTTTGGTCATCTGCACAATACCTTGCACCACGTTATCGTAATCGTTGAAGGCCACCACGCCGGAGCGTGGCCGATCACCGATAGTTACCTCGCCGACATCACTAACCAGCACAGTCTTGCAAACCTTGGCAATAATTACGACACGCGCAATGTCACCCGTGGTTTTAAATAACCCGATACTGCGCACTACTAAGGCTTCATCACCTCGCTTCAGAACACCGCCACCACTATTGTTGCTATTAACACCAAGAGCTTGTGCTACCTGATCGATGGTTACATTGAATTTGCGCAAAAGGAAAGGATTGATACGAACTTGATATTCTTTCACCGTACCACCGAAACTAACTACATCTGCCACCCCCCGAACTTGGCGTAGCGCGGGCCGTAGCACCCAGTCCTGTAGTGCGCGCACTTCTCTAGGGGACATATCCTTAGGTACTTCCAACACATAACGATACACCTCACCCACCGCGTTCGTGAGGGGAGCCAGACTGGGCTGTATACCAGGAGGCAAGCTGATGTTCTGTAATTTTTCCAGCACTTGATGGCGTGCAAAATAATCATCGGTACGATCAGAAAAAGTCAGAGTGATTACTGATAAGCCAGTAATCGATACAGAACGCAATTGTGTCATGCGTGGAACGCCGCTCATTTCGCGCTCAATCGGTAACGTTATGCTGCGCTCGACCTCTTCTGGAGCTTGCCCCAAAAGCTTGGGTAACAATCTGCACCTGCACATCCTGCACATCAGGAAATGCCTCAATCGGCAAATTTTCGATGGCTTGCCAACCGGCAATAATCAATACAAACATGCCCGCGAGCACAAACACGCGCTGTTGCAGTGCGAAGGTAATTAACTTCTCTAACATTTAATTAGAACCAACATTCAGTTGTGTACAGCATCACTCGTTGTTCCGAGTTCAGAATTAAGTAACAATGCTCCACTTGTGACCACGCGTTCGCCTGCCTGCAAACCTTCTTTGACGTAGGCATATTCGCTTCCCTGCAGGCTTAGCGTAACCCGGCGCCGTTGTAACACGCCCGGCGACTGCTCTACAAATATGAAACTGAACAAACCTTCGGTGACTATGGATGCATTGGGTACACGGGGTAATTTTGATCTTTCACTTGCAATGGGAGTGACGCGCGCAAACATTTCCGGTTTTAGTTTGAGGTGTGGATTATCCAACTCACAGCGTACTTGTATACGCCGGGTGAACGGATCCAAGACCCCACCGATAACTGCCACCTTACCTTGAAAAATTTCGCCAGGGTAAGCATCGACTTCAACAGAAACCAGATCGCCAAGGTCTATTTTATCGAGCTGCCGTTCGGGTAGATCTATCTGTACCCAAAGATGGTAAGGGTCGGTGATGACAAATAATGGATTGGCGGCATCCGGCCTAACTTCACTACCAGCATTGACTTGACGCTCGCTTATGATCCCATCTATAGGCGCACGTAAAATAAACTGACCCGCTAAAGCGGACAAATCAGCATTCAAGTTTTTCATCCGTGCCTTAGCCCGCTGGGATTCTGCTTGCGCTTGTTGCCAATCAGCCGCCGCAGCTTCTACCTCCTTACGGGCAATTCCCTTGACTTGATACAACTGCTTAGTGCGTTCGTACACTTCTTGTTTGCGTAACAGATCTGCATTTGCCTTTACGTTATCGGCTGTTGCTATAGCAAAATCAGGTGAATCCAGAACGAGTAGATGGTCACCTTTTTTTATTTGCCCCCCTACTTCGGCCGCTATTTTTACGACACGGCCTGCAAGCGGTGAAAAAACACGGGCAGTATGATTGTCATTGTAAGCAACACGCCCGTTAAGTGGCTCCACCAAAGGCTCAGGAAATGCTTCGACCGTTTTTATTTTTAAAAATGACAACTGTGGGGCGTTTGCCGCAAACCGTAACTGGTTAGAAGGCTTTGAGGCAGAAGGTTTTCCTGGGTTTGGAGCCACGCTGGGAGCACTAAATTTATGCCACCCCCAATAGCCCGCAATAACCACCAAAATAATGGCGGAAAGAAGTAGTAATAAATTTTTATTTAATTTGATCATAAAGCATATTTCTCGTTTGGTGAGGCAAGCAATATGGTTAATCAGTGCTTACTTGTAACATTGGAACGATTCCACCACCCTCCCCCAAGCGCTTGGTATAACGCTGCCGCATCACCAAAGCGATTGGTTTGAGCCTGAATCAGGTTAATTAATGATTGCTGATGGTTTTGTTCGGCTATTACCACTATTTGATAGCTGACATAACCCAATTTATATTGCTCGCGGGTAATTTCAGCATTTACTTTCAGGGCTTGTTCAGACCGTGCTGCAGCTTTCAAAAAATCAGCATCTGACTGGATAGCGTGCAACGTATCAGCCACATTCTGAAAAGCAGTAATCACCACATTTCGATAATCTGCACTGGCCTGGACTAGATGCTCCCTTGCGGCGCGCTCCTTAGCTTTCAATGTCCCGCCATCAAACAGCGTTTTAGAAATGCTTCCGAGCAACGAAAAAAAAGGGCCGCCTGTCTGGAACATCCAATTTGGAGTTGATGCCATCCCTCCGATCGCACCAGTAATTGCAAACTGCGGAAGCCGGCTGGCTATGGCCACGCCGACTTCCGCACTGGCTGAATGCAATTGTTCTTGCGCGGCTCGGATATCAGGGCGCTGTTCAACAAGCTGTGATGGAAGGCTTAATGGAAGCTCCTGCGGTAAATGGAGCGCCGCAAGTTCAAATTTTTCTGGTACATCTTCATTGGGTAAGTTACCCGCAAGGGCGCGAATCAGATCACGGGTTTGTTCGAGCTGCTTTTTCATTGGGATGAGCGCTTGCTCTGCCTGTGCCTTCAATGATTCTTGAGACGCCACATCAAGCTCGGCAATGAATCCAAGCTTAAGCTGTTTGCGCATAATTTCAAGATTTTCATTGTAGAAATTAATGATTTTTTGCATCACAGCAATTTGGCTGCGTAGCGACGCTTCCTGCAAGGCAGCCGCCACCACATTTGAAGCAAGTGTAATGTAGGTCGCTTCCAATTGAAAATGCTGTGCATTTAATTGGGCTTGAAGAGACTCAACCTGCCTACGGTTACCACCGAACACGTCCGGTACATACCCCACCGTTAATTGCGCAACATGATAATTGTAATAAGTTGGTTCAACAAATATGGGCCCCACAGGATTTAAACCAGTTTGGATGCTCCGGCCATTTCCCTGTAAACCCAATGCATTTCCCCCATTGTTACCAGCAAGTTTATTACGGGATGGTGAATAGTTGGCACCTAGTGTGGGATAAAAAAATCCCTCTTGCGCAATAACGTTTTGCTGCATCCGGCGCAGCGCTGCTTGTGCGGACTGAATAGACGGATTGGCCTTAAAAGCCCGTTGAATTAATGAATTAATTTGCGGTGAATGAAACATCGTCCACCAGTCAAAAGGAATAGTTGCTGACACATTATATTTTTGTAACTCTCCGCTTTGACCTGGTATCACGGCAGTGTCCTGCTGCAAGGGTTGAGGAGAATAGCTGGTAGCAAGAGGGGCTTCAGGTTTTTTGAAGTCAGGACCCATAGCACAGCCATTCAGTAGTGCCAGAAGTGTTAGCGCAACCCAACGGAATAAGCCCTTCGTTAAGAGTTCTCTAGTTACGTTCTTAATTATTCTGTGCTGCTTAATTGTCAAGGCCAAAGCCGAAATGAAGTACATCAAGTTGAATGCGACGCTTGCTTAAAGATAATTGATATGTTCCAAGCATTCCCGAAAAAAGTGTAAATCAAGTTTAGGCACGCCTAGAGTATTTAACTTGGACATTATAGTCCAAAGTATATTTTTTCTCTTTTCAAACGGCTATTTAAGATAGCTGCAACTTGACTGAATGCCCGTATTATTCAATACGAGCGTACTAAAGCTCTTGCACCTTCTCGTTTTACAGGTTGTACGCATTGGCTTCCCTTCTCATTCAGAGAGTGAAATAAACCGTAAAACCCGCTTTATTCGTTGTGCTATGTTTTCCCAGACTGATGATAATCACTACAGTCAATGGAATAGTAAATCATGTCAGAAGACAGCGATCTCGAAAAAACAGAACAACCCTCACAGCGGCGTCTGGATCAGGCCCGCGAAGAAGGTCAGGCAGCACGTTCGCGCGAACTATCTACTTTTTCCGTCCTTTTTGCAGGTGGTGCCGGACTATGGCTGATGGGTTCCTCGCTGTCTGCGCAATTAACAAAACTGTTGCGTGATGGCCTGACTCTTGACACCACACTGGCTTTTAATACCGATTTGTTATTGCCACGTTTGCATACATTATCACTGGAAGCGCTAGTGGCATTTCTGCCTATTTTATTGTTGCTGCTTGTTACTGCCGCGCTGTCTCCATTATTGCTTAATGGTTGGATATTCAGCTTAAAAGCACTACAACCCAACCTTTCGAAGCTCAATCCGATCGCAGGTATAGGCCGCATGTTTTCGGTTAACAGCTTGGTCGAACTTGGCAAGGCGATTGCCAAATCGCTGGTAGTAGGTGGGTAGGCGCGTGGGTTATTTGGCACAACAAAGATTCGGTGATGATGTTGATAGCGGAACCGTTAATTACCGCCTTGCCCCATCTTGGCTATCTGTTATGGATAAGCTTCGCCACTATTATGGGTGGCATGCTTTTGATTGCGTTAGTGGATGTCCCCTTCCAATTGTGGGAACACAACAAAAATTGAAGATGACCAAGGAAGAAGTCCGTCAGGAAGCCAGGGAATCCGAGGGAGATCCCCAGGTCAAAGGACGAATTCGCAACATGCAACGCGAAATGGCACGTCGCCGCATGATGTCAAACATTCCGACGGCCGACGTGGTAGTGACCAATCCTACGCACTATGCCGTCGCATTGAGTTACAGCGAAAAAGGGTTGGGTGCGCCTATCGTAGTCGCCAAAGGCTCCCATCTGCTCGCTGCACGCATCCGTGAAATTGCCATACAGAATAATGTGCCTATCCTTGAAGCACCCCCACTGGCGCGCGCCTTGCACAAGCATACCGAGTTGGGGCAGGCCATCCCCGAAGCGCTATACAACGCCGTAGCGGAAGTATTGGCCTATGTGTATCAATTGCGCCGTTATCGCCAAGGCAGTGGTGTCATGCCGGAGGCTCCACATGACTTACCGGTGCCGCCACAACTTGATCCCGCATCAGATGAGGAAGGATCTATATGATTAACTTACTAACCATACAAAATTTAATCAAGCGTGTTGGTTTGCGCAGCATGGCTGGACCAGCGCTGATTGTGATGATTCTGGCGATGATGGTGTTGCCATTGCCGCCAATTCTGCTTGATATTTTGTTCACCTTCAATATTGCAATAGCTGTTATGGTCTTGTTGGTAAGCATGCATACCGTCAAGATTCTGGATTTCGCTGTATTTCCAACCGTCCTGCTGATTACCACATTGCTGCGCCTTTCGCTCAACGTGGCTTCCACCCGTGTGGTGCTGCTGGAAGGCCATACTGGCCCTGGAGCTGCTGGCAAAGTAATTGAAGCATTCGGCCACTTCCTGGTGGGCGGCAATTACGCGGTTGGCATCGTTGTGTTCATCATTCTGGTGGTGATTAACTTTGTGGTAATTACCAAGGGTGCAGGACGTATCGCTGAAGTTGGAGCACGTTTTACATTGGATGCAATGCCAGGTAAACAAATGGCAATTGACGCTGACCTAAATGCCGGGCTGATTGGCGAAGAAGAAGCGCGGCGGCGGCGCGCTGCTATTTCGCAGGAAGCGGATTTTTATGGCTCAATGGATGGAGCCAGCAAGTTCGTGCGTGGCGATGCGGTAGCGGGCATTATCATCATTTTTATCAATGTCATCGGCGGGTTAATCATTGGCGTATTTCAACACAGCCTGGACATCGCTACTGCCGCCAACAATTACACCTTGCTGGCCATTGGCGATGGTTTGGTGGCGCAAATTCCGGCACTTGTTATATCTACAGCCGCCGGCATGATGGTGAGCCGTGTATCTACTGAAGAAAACATAAGCCAGCAAATCGTAGGGCAGTTATTTAGCCAACCGCAGGTGCTGGTTTTAACTGCGGGCATCATCGGCATGCTGGGTCTGATTCCTAACATGCCGCATTTCTCTTTTTTGTTGCTAGCTGGCGCTCTGGGCGGTCTGGCTTATTTCATCATGCAGCGCAGCAAAACAGCCGAGCAAAAGCCTGAGCCTGCAAATATTGTGGCGCCGCCATCAGAGACCAATGAGGCTAGCTGGGAAGATGTGTCGCAAGTGGACATACTGGGGCTGGAAGTCGGATATCGTCTTATTGCACTGGTTGATAAAGCACAGGACGGAGACCTATTGCGACGCATTAAGGGGATACGCAAGAAATTTACGCATGACATCGGATTCTTGCCGCCTGCAGTGCACATCCGAGACAATCTTGACCTGCGCCCGAATGCTTACCGTATTACCCTGAAAGGAGTTGAAATTGGCACGGGCGATGCTTTTCCCAATATGCATCTGGCGATTAATCCCGGCAGCGTCAGCGGTACGTTACCCGGTACTCAAACGCAGGATCCGGCATTCGGCCTGCCTGCCATCTGGATAGATACGGCGATGCGCGAGCAAGCGCAGTCTATGGGCTATACAGTGGTTGACGCCAGTACGGTTATCGCCACCCATCTAAGCCATCTGATCCACACCCATTCCGCTGAACTACTGGGTAGACAGGAATTACAGCAATTGTTCGATCATTTGAGCAAGCTGTCACCTAAATTGACCGAAGACCTTATTCCTAAATTGCTGCCGCTTTCTACAGTACAGAAGGTGATGCAAAACTTGCTCGACGAAGGCATGCATATCCGTGATATGCGCACCATATTAGAAACGTTGGCGGAATGTGCCGCCCAAACACAGGACGCGCACCATCTTACCGCCTTAGTGCGTGTCGCGCTGGGCCCAGCCATCGTGCAGCAGTTCTACCCTGCGGCGCAGGAATTGCAAGTTATCGGCATGGACAAAGAACTGGAATATATCTTGATGCAGGCCATGCAAACGGGCGGCAGCAATTCAGCTATCGAACCCGGATTGGCCGATACGCTTCTGCGTGAAGCACGGACTGCCGCACAGTTGCAAGAACAATTAGGGCTACCCACGGTGCTGTTGGTACCGGGACAGTTACGCGATTTGCTGGCACGTTTTCTGAAACGTGCATTGCCGCAACTTAAAGTTATTTCGCATGACGAAGTACCCGGCTTCAAAGCGGTACGGGTAACTTCAATGGTAGGAGGAAGAGCATGAACATGAAAAAATTTTTGGCCCCAACTTCGCGCGATGCATTGCGATTAATACGCATTGAAATGGGCGCCGATGCGGTCATCCTATCTAACCGTAAGGTGGATGGTGGGGTTGAGATTATGGCGCTGGCCGGTTCAGAATTTGCCCAGTTGACACATGAACCCAAACAACCGACTCCCGTGCCAGTCCGGCCAGCAATAGTTGCTCAGGAGCGTATACCTGTCCCAGCTAAGGCGGAACCTGCAATATCACCCATATCTACACTACAACAGGAACAGCAAGGTATCCTCAGTGAAATCAAATTCATGCGCAACATGATGCAAGAACAAGTGGACTGTCTATCGTGGTCGGATAGACAGCAGCGTGACCCCCAACGCACGCGTATGCTGCGCGGCCTGCTGAATGCAGGGTTTAGCGCAGCACTGACACGCCAAATCGTTGACAAGATGCCAGCTACGGCCAATATGGAATGGGTACGTCGGGTACTGGGGAACAACTTGCGTATCGCCACAAAACAAGAAGATTTAATAGTGCGCGGCGGCGTAGTTGCACTGATAGGTCCCACCGGTGTTGGAAAAACCACCACCACGGCAAAGTTAGCGGCCCGTGCGGTAGTTCGCTATGGCGCAGACAAGGTAGCATTACTCACCACCGACAGCTACCGAATTGGCGCACATGAACAATTGCGCATTTATGGCAAGATACTTGGTGGCAGTACACGCGGTGCGCGATACCGAAGATTTACGTCTCACCTTGTCCGGCCTGAAGCAAAAACATTTGGTACTGATTGATACCATCGGTATGGGGCAACGCGATAGTCGCATGGCAGCGCAAGCTGAAATGTTCAATGCTACTGGAGTACAACGACTGTTGTTGCTGAATGCCACCAGTAGCGGCGACACCCTGAATGATGTGGTATGCATGTACAACGGTGCCGGGGTGATTGGTTGCATCCCAACGAAGCTGGACGAAGCGGTAACCTTTGGTACAGTGTTGGATGTCGCAATGCGCCACAAACTGACACTGCACTACATCGCCAATGGACAACGCGTGCCAGAAGACTTGCATGAAGTGAACATGGAATATCTGTTACATCGCGCCTTCAAACAATCTGCTAAAGCAGCTCCATTCACTTTGCATGAACTGGAATTCCCGGCACTGATGGCGGGAGTGGGCGCGGCACCTGTAATGCGGGGGGAATATGCAACTTGAACGCATAACTGATCAAGCAGAGGGATTGCGCCGTCTGTTAGTTCGCGCTTCCACGCGTGTTATCACAGTGGCCGCTGCCCGCACTGGCTTCGGTGCGACCAGTATAGTAGTAAACTTAGCTACGGCCTTGGCGCGCACCGGTAAAGAAGTACTCATACTGGACGGGAGCCAATCAAACGACAATGTAAGTAACATGCTCGCGCTGAGGTCACATCATGATTTATTACACACTCTACGGCGTGGAAAAACGATGCGCGAGATTATGTTGCGGGACGGCCTACAAAACATACGCATCCTGCCTGTAGCACGTGCCATTCAAGCGCTACCAACATTGTGTGCGCAGGAACGTGAACACTTGCTGGAAAGCTTGGCGGAAGCATCCTGCGATGTTGATGTTGTGCTGGTGGATGCGGCGACATATAAAAAGCCAGATATTTTAGATAGCCTGGCACCTAATCAGCCACTGATGCTAGTGTTGAACTCCACTGCCTCTGCTATCACTGAAAGTTATGCCTTAATCAAGCGCATGGCCATGCAGGATGGGCGCCAAAACTTTGGGATTATAGTTAATAAGGCGTGTAATGAGCAGGCGGCACGTCTTGTATTTAGTAACGTGGCGCAGGTGGCACGCCAACATTTGCAGGTTTACGTGGAATATCTAGGTTATATTCCATTTGATGAAAAGCTTAAACGCGCGCCACAATTATGCCGCCCAGTTCTTGATTTGTTCCCGAATGCGCATTCTGCGCAAGCATTTGGCGAACTGGGGCGTAACCTGATGTTGTTACCCGTTACCGAATGCGAGGAATCAGGCAGTATGCCCCATATTATGCAGCGCTTGATTAAGCAGGTATGTACATTGAATTAGGGTACATACGAATTATTGAAGATCATCATGAGGCGCATCCTTAGTAAATTAAACAACGTGTTGATGTGGTATCGTTTATTAAATTTAGTAGGAAGTGTTCATCTCACTGGAATATAGCGTTAGAATTTACCATATGCCATATTTGACTTAACCTAGTCATTTCCGTAAAAACAGGGGTTGCGAACTTTAAAAAAGTATTTTAAATTTTAAACTTTCGTTTCGCCAAAACCAGCCTGTTTTAAGCTTATCGAAACGAGAATGACGGTTACTACAGCTACACCTTTCATAATCAATGTAAATTCAACAGCCAATATTATGTACACAGCAAGCGGATTAAGCGACAAAGAGCAATGCATCAAAGAATATGCGCCGCTAGTGAAGCGTATTGCGCATCATTTGATGCTGCGATTGCCCAGCAGCATCGTAGTAGATGACCTCATACAGGCTGGCATGATGGGGCTTTTAGAAGCAGCTGGACGCTACGATGAGTTGCGTGGCGCGCAGTTTGAAACTTATGCCTCGCAGCGTATCCGCGGTTCGATGTTGGATGAATTGCGCCAAGCCGACTGGATGCCGCGCAGCTTGCGCCGCGATATGCGCCGAATTGAAGCGGCGATCAGCAAACTACAGCAACGCTTAGGTAAACCACCAAGTGAAACTGAGCTTGCCCAGGAATTAGGCATGCCGCTGACCGAATATCAGCATATGTTGTTCACATCGCGTGGCGCGCAATTAGTTTATTACGAAGATTTTCACAGTGAGGGTGAAGAGGATTTCTTTGAGCGTTATGATTTTGATAGTGATGCCAATCCGCTCGAAGTATTGCAAGATGAACGTTTTCGCGGTGCCTTGATTCAGGCTATCGCAAATTTACCCGAACGTGAACGCATGTTAATGGGCATGCATTATGAGCAAGATATGAACTTGCGCGAAATCGGTGAGGTGATGGGTGTAAGCGAATCGCGCGTGTGCCAATTGCACAGCCAAGCGGTAGCGCGTTTGCGCAGCTCGTTGAAAGGGCATTAATGGACAAGCTTAGCTTAGTCGGCCTATTGCTTGGCATAGGCGGTATCTTAGGCGGGCAATTACTTGAAGGTGGCGGACTCTCCATTCTTTTTCAGGGCACGGCTTTTCTCATTGTATTCGGCGGTACTTTGGGTGCCGTGATGCTGCAAAGCCCACTAAATGTTTTCGTAACAGGTATCCAAATGGGCCGTTGGGTATTCGTTACACCACAGTTACCCCCACAAAAATTAATTACTCAGCTTACCGCTTGGCGCAGACTGGCACACAAAGATGGAATGCTTGTTCTGGAGCCACAAATTGCCAGAAGCAGCTATTCATTTGTAAAAAAAGGACTTCAACTGCTGGTAGATGGCAACAGCGCGGAAAAAATTCGTGAAGTTCTGGAGATAGATAATCATACGTATGAACAATTGCGATTCCAATCTGCGCGTGTATGGGAATCAGCAGCAGGTTATGCGGCGACGATCGGTATTTTAGGCGCTGTGCTTGGACTGGTTCACGTCATGCAAAGCCTTGGCGAACCGTCAAAGCTGGGAGCGGGTATTGCGGTTGCATTTATTTCTACCATTTACGGTGTGGCACTTGCAAATCTAGTTTTTTTACCTATGGCAAATAAATTAAAAATGTTGATTCTGCAACAGGTAGTAATGCGTGAAATATTGGTAGACGGACTGACAGCCATCGCCAGTGGCGAAAATCCACGTTTCATCGAAAACAAGTTGCAGGGATTTATTCCTTAAGCCATGGCACGCCGGGTACGACATAAAGACCATGAAAACCATGATCGCTGGCTGATCTCATATGCAGATTTCATTACGCTACTATTTGCTTTTTTTGTGGTGATGTATGCAATTTCTTCGGTGAATGAGAATAAATATCAAATGTTCAGTGCTTCACTCACTTCCGCATTTGGTAAACAAAAAACTAAACCTGAAGCAATTGTTCCAACCAACGAACAGGACTTATTGCTGAAATCGCTGGTAGACAGAAGGAACGCCAAGTTAGCTGAACAACAACAAGAAGCCATGCAGGACATCGCCAAAAAAATCAATCAAGTTATGACCGAACTGGTTAAAAATGGCCAAGTCAGCGTGATGCAGACTAGTCGTGGTGTAGCACTAGAAATTAATGCTAGCGCTCTATTCAATCAAGGGGATGCAGTATTACAAGGCAGCGCAATAAACACCCTGGCCGAAGTGGCGAAGGTACTGGAACAAGTCGATCTAGCCATTGAGGTTGAAGGACATACCGACGACACCCCCATTAACACTCAACAATTTCCCTCCAATTGGGAATTGTCTTCGGCACGTGCCAGTAGCGTAGTGCGCTTATTTATCGAACATGGATTAATGTCAAAGCATTTAAAAGCAATAGGCTCCGCCGCCAACTATCCAGTTACATCCAATGACACCGCGGAAGGGCGCGCACGAAATCGCCGAATTACGGTGACGATATTATCACCCGTACCCGAAAAAACAACGCAAGCGCCTAAAGATTCAATCAACAAATAGTACGGTTCGCCATTCCCACAGAAGCTGGGATCTCTTAAATTGCATTAATGGTTAACCGTAAAGCTTGAAAACTCCCGGACAGGCTCATCATCCCAATCCGGGCACTGATACATAAAGGGACAAACTACCTATATCGATTCCAGCCGCACTGAACTGGGTAATCATTAAAGGCTCTTTGGATTTGCCGGGTTTAACACTGATTTTTTACTTGCGTTGCACCATAATTATCCCCATCATTCAATTTGGAATGTGGCGCCACATTGGGCACGTCGTCTAGCTCACTCTCGTCAATGGAATGTCTGCCCAAGCACCTATAAGTGCTAGGCTCCGCTTCCCAAATGTCAATGACGTTACCCAGGACACGCGAACCCTCGAATAATATGCACTTGAATACTATTCCAATCTTCCGTGACACCTCACTCCACTTTTAGAGACAGTCAAACCCAAGAAACGGAGGTATCCATGATGAAACTGATGAAAATTAAGCTCTAAGTCACAATGGTAATATATTCAATCACCTTAATTTATAGAGGAGAAATACGATGGGTATGATGAAAGAATTTAAGGAGTTTGCCGTCAAGGGTAATGTTATCGATATGGCCGTAGGCATTATTATTGGAGCTGCATTTGGTAAAATTGTCTCATCTTTTGTGGGCGATGTAATTATGCCTCCAATTGGAGTTCTCTTAGGCGGGGTTGATTTTTCCAATTTGGCGTTCACCGTTCAAGAAGCCAAAGAGGGAGCGCCGGCCGTTGTGATCAGCTACGGGAAGTTCATCCAGTCGATGATTGATTTTGCGATTATTGCTTTTGCAATATTTGTGGCAATAAAAGGTATAAATTCCTTAAAAAAGGAAGCGGAAGAGAAACCGGCAGAACTGCCAAAAATTTCAAATGAAGAGGTGCTCCTTACGGAAATTCGTGACTTACTTAAAGAACGAAAATAAGCCGAGTATTGAACTGGATCTTTAAGAGCAGCGAACTTGATAAGCTGTAGCATTCGTAACTATGCGCGTGGTGATGGCATAGCTAAGATCAGCAGACTCACTAAATGAGCCTGCTGAGTTTTACGGCTAATCAGGAATGGGTATGACTCGAGAGAAAAAACAAGTTTAATATGACAATATTGAAAAAATATTGGTCGCTGACATAAAGCATTGCGTGACGGACAGACCATTAAATCCAGGTTAAGGTAAAATACGCCGCAACTTTAGCAAATGGAATGTATATACATGGCAGTAAAATCCCAAAAAACACCCAGCTTTGAAGTAGCACTGGCCGAACTGGAACAGGTAGTCGCTGATATGGAGGTAGGCAAGCTGTCGTTGGAAGACTCGTTGTCAGCTTACCGGCGTGGTGCCGAGCTGTTAAAGATTTGTCGAGGCCGTTTGGAGGATGCGCAGCAGCAGGTGCGTATTCTGGAAGAAGGCACGCTACAAAATTTTTCTATCAATCCTACTAGTACGAGTGGTTTTGCCAAGCGAGAAAATGACTAGACCTAAGATGCTTGGCATTGATTTTCAAATTTGGGCGAGTTCCCACCAGAGTCGTTTCGAGGATCAGCTACAACAGTTGTTGCCACAACCGGATATTGCTCCGCAGCGTCTGCACGCAGCCATGCGCTATAGTGTATTGGACGGTGGTAAGCGTGTGCGCCCGCTGTTGGCTTTTGCTGCGGGTGATTTGGTCGGGGCAGACAGCATACGTGTCAACATAGTCGCTGCTGCCGTTGAACTGATTCACGCTTATTCGTTGGTACACGACGACATGCCATGCATGGACAACGATGTGCTTCGACGAGGTAAACCCACTTGTCATGTTGAGTACGACGAGGCCACTGCGCTGCTGGTCGGCGACAGTTTGCAAAGTTTGGCATTTCAGTTACTGACTGAGCATCAACTCAGTAATAATGCCGTACAACAATTGGCTATGATCAAGTTATTGGCTACAGCATCCGGGTCGCGTGGCATGGCGGGCGGACAAGCGATTGATTTAACGAGTGTGGGCAACCAGCTGAGCGTGCCGGAACTTGAATTCATGCACATCCATAAAACGGGTGCGCTGATTCGCGCTGCGGTTTTACTCGGTGCGCAGTGTGGACCTGCGCTGGGAGAGGTGGAGCTGGCTAGGCTTGATCGCTACGGCAAGTGCGTTGGATTGGCCTTTCAGGTAGTGGACGATGTACTCGATAGTGAGGCGGACACTGTCACTTTAGGCAAAACCGCGGGTAAAGATGCCAAACAAGACAAGCCTACTTATGTCACGCTGCTTGGCGTGCAGGCAGCGAAACAAATGGCGGCGGAATTACATAACGAAGCGTTGGAAGCGCTGGCGGAGTTCGGCGAGCCAGCACGTCGTCTACGTGAGATGGCTAATTTTATTTTATTAAGAAAGTTTTGATGGTTTCGTTGCTCAATACCATCAATACCCCGGAAGTCTTGCGTCAGTTGGATCGCAAGCAATTGCCTCAACTGGCGAATGAATTACGTCAGTTCTTGGTGGAGTCTGTGAGTAAAACGGGTGGCCACCTATCTTCCAATCTCGGTACGGTAGAATTGACCATCGCATTGCACTACGTTTTTAATACACCATATGATAGGTTGGTGTGGGATGTTGGCCATCAAACCTATGCGCACAATATACTTACGGAACGGCGCGAAGCGATGAAAACCCTGCGTATGGCAGGTGGTATTTCAGGTTTCCCTAATCGCGCTGAAAGTGCCTACGATGCCTTCGGCACCGCGCATTCCAGCACATCGATCAGCGCAGCGCTAGGAATGTCGGTGGCGGCGAAAATTGATGGGAGCGATCGCTGTGCGGTGGCTATCATTGGTGATGGTGCGATGAGCGGTGGTATGGCATTTGAGGCACTTAACAATGCTGGTGCGATGGATACCAACCTGTTGGTAATTCTTAATGACAATGACATGTCCATCTCGAGGCCAGTAGGTGCACTCAATAATTATTTTGCCAAATTGATGTCAGGACGTTTTTATTCTGCCATGCGGCGCGGTAGCGAAAAAATGCTGAAAGGCATGCCGCCTGTACTTGAGTTTGCCAAGCGCGCCGAGGAGCATGTTAAGGGCATGGTTACACCGGGTACATTGTTTGAAGAGTTTGGTTTCAATTACATCGGTCCGATCGATGGGCACGATCTTGATACTTTAGTCACGACCCTTGGAAATATACGTCAGCTCAAAGGGCCGCAATTTCTGCATGTTGTTACGCAAAAAGGCAAAGGCTACACTCATGCAGAAGAAGATTGCCTGCTCTATCATGGCGTGGGCAAATTTGATCCAGAGCAAGGCATCGTTACCAAACCTGTCCAGAGAAATATTGAAGGGCAAGCCAGCAAGCCTACCTACACCCAGATTTTTGGCGAATGGTTGTGCGATATGGCAGAGCAGGATAAGCGTTTAGTAGGCATTACCCCTGCCATGTGCGAGGGTTCCGGCCTGGTTGAATTTTCAAAAAAATTTCCACAACGTTATTTTGACGTAGGTATTGCCGAGCAGCATGCCCTAACCTTTGCCGCCGGGCTTGCATGTGAAGGTTATAAGCCGGTCGTGGCGATTTATTCTACTTTTTTGCAACGAGCTTACGACCAACTGATACACGATATCGCGATTCAAAACCTGCCGGTGCTGCTGGCGATAGATCGTGCCGGGCTGGTTGGTGCAGATGGCGCTACGCATGCCGGTAGTTTTGACCTGAGTTTTTTGCGCTGTATTCCCAATCTGACAGTGATGGTACCTTCTGACGAAAACGAATGCCGCCAGCTGTTATACACTGCATTCCAGCTGGACACCCCAACTGCTGTGCGTTATCCGCGCGGCTATGGTCCGGGTATCGCATCACGTAAGGAAATGCAAGCGCTGCCCTTAGGTAAGGGGGAAGTGCGTCGTGTAGGTTCAAGTGTGGCAATTTTATCCTTTGGATCTATGCTTGGCCCAGCTATTGGCGCTGCGGACTCTCTCAATGCCACCGTTGCTAACATGCGCTTTATTAAGCCTCTGGATACAGAACTGGTGTTACATTTGGCACGCGAGCATGCTTTGCTTGTAACTGTAGAAGAAAACACTATCCAAGGCGGTGCAGGTAGCGCGGTGGCGGAATGCTTGCAACAACACGGTATGACAAACGCGTTGCTTCAACTTGGGTTGCCAGATAGTTTTCTGGAACAGGGAGAGACAGAGAAAATGTTAGCTATGTGCGGTTTGGACGCAACAGGCATCGCTGCCTCAATTCGTCAAAAAATGTCTTTATAAATTTAAGCATTGTATTGGCTAGAGGATTTATCATTTATAAAGATAACGTTAAGTTAATTTATGAATCTCGACAAATATATAAATAAAATCAAATGAATATTAAGTATACTTTTGATAAGCACACAAACTGCAAGCTATAAATATATTTTATTGCAAACAATACGTGTGTAATCAATAGGTAGTAGCAAGTGATATCACGACACGATTTTTAATATAAACGGAGGATTGGCCATGTCACTACGGATTAATGATGAAGCACCAAATTTTACTGCTCCCACAACGCAAGGTACCATCAATTTTCATGAGTGGATTGGCAACGGCTGGGCAATATTATTTTCTCATCCAAAAGATTTTACGCCAGTATGCACAACTGAATTAGGGTACATGGCAAAACTGGAGCCGGAATTTAAAAACGGAACTGCAAAATAATTGGATTAAGCGTTGATCCAGTGGATAACCATGCAAAGTGGGCAAAAGATATTCAAGAAACACAAGGTTATGCGGTTAATTACCCAATGATCGGAGATGAGAATTTAACTGTAGCGAAGCTTTATAACATGCTGCCAGCTTCAGAAACGGGTACATCCGAGGGTCGTACTGCGGCTACCAACGCGACTGTTCGCTCAGTTTTTATTATCGGTCCAGATAAAAAAATTAAACTGACACTTACCTACCCAATGTCCACAGGTCGAAATTTTGATGAGATTTTACGTGTGCTGGATTCCATGCAGTTAACCGCCAGATACAAAGTCGCTACGCCTGTCAATTGGAAAGATGGCGATGACGTAATTATCGTACCTTCTGTATCTGATGATGATGCAAAGACAATGTTCCCAGAAGGTTGGAAAACAGTTAAACCCTATTTACGTGTAGTCAAGCAACCAAGTTAGAAGATAATTTTATGAGGTAACCCCCTGGTCTTCCAGGGGGAATCCACAAAATTTTATTTTATGTCTGTCTTATTGAATTTTTGTCTATGATCTTAAATGCTTTGATTGATGTGCATTTAACTTAATGCGGTTAGACGACTTTCTGTCTGCATCCACGCGGCGTTAACCTGCCTATTTTTGGTAGTAGGTAGTCTATTAATAATAGTATCGTCTGATAACGCTACAGACTATATTAATGTAATTAAATTTATTCGAATTTTTGTATCTCTCTAGCTATTACATTGCACAAACATGAACTCTCCCCAGGCTATCCTTATTCCTGATGTACAAAATATGGCCGATACGCGCCACTTGGCGATTAATAAAGTCGGCATCAAAAGTATTCGTCATCCAGTGCAAGTGAAAGACAAAAACGTGGGGGTGCAACATACAATTGCTACCTTTAATATGTATGTGCACCTGCCACATAACTTCAAAGGCACGCACATGTCTCGTTTTGTCGAGATACTCAACCATCATGGGCGGGAGATTTCCGTAGAGTCATTTGAAAGCATCCTACGCGAGATGGTTGAGAAATTAGAGGCTCAGTCCGGCTACATCGAAATGAGCTTCCCTTATTTTATAAATAAAACAGCCCCGGTATCTGGCGTACAAAGCTTGTTGGACTACGACGTTACCTTTATTGGTGAAATTAATAATGGGCAATACCGCTTCACCATGAAGGTATTAGTGCCGGTAACCAGCCTGTGCCCATGCTCCAAAAAATATCTGAGCGGGGCGCACATAATCAACGTTCACACGTGACTATTACTGTGCGTACCAGCCGTTCTGTATGGATAGAGGATGTAGTGCGTTATGCTGAGGAGCAGGCGTCTTGCGAACTGTATGGTTTACTTAAGCGTCCAGATGAGAAATTTGTCACTGAGCGAGCTTATGATAACCCCAAGTTCGTTGAAGATATGGTGCGCGATGTTGCGGCAGCGCTCAATCGTGACGAGCGTATTGAGGCGTATATAGTTGAATCAGAGAATTTTGAATCAATACATAATCATTCGGCTTATGCATTGATCGAGTGGGATAAAAATGTGAGCAATTGAAAAAATTGGGGGCAAACTCTGAGGTCCCCCCTAAAAACTCCGTTGCATTTCAATAAAGTAGAGCGTACTGTCTGCTCCAAAACAGCACATGCATGGCAGGTTTATTGTCTCTTTCGTAGCGACCAAACTGCAAAGGAGAGCCGCCATGCATGCGATCACAATCTTACACCGCTAAATAACAAAGCCCCGTACCAGGTGGCTTTGTCATTTCACTACTTTGAAACAGGAGCTTCTGGCTCTAACACGACAAGAGCCTTCATGCTTAAGCGCAATCGGCCTTTTTCATCTGCCTCCAGCACCTTGACTTTTACAATCTGACCTTCTTTCAGGACATCCGACACAACATTTATGCGCTCATGTGAAATTTGCGAGATGTGAAGCAAACCATCTTTGCCAGGCATAATATTCACAATCGCTCCGAAATCCAACAGCTTTATAACCGGGCCTTCATAAACTTTCCCTACCTCAACTTCAGCTACAATATCCTCAATACGTTTTTTTGCCAGCATTCCCCCGTCACCGCTAATACTGGCAATAGTTACGTTGCCTTCATCGTCGATATCAATAGTAGTACCAGTTTCCTCAGTTAAAGCACGTATTACAGCACCACCCTTACCAATCACATCACGGATTTTCTCCGGGTTGATCTTAACTTTGATCATACGTGGCGCATGTACCGATACCTCTTCACGCACCGTAGGCATGGCCTGCTTCATGATATCGAGAATATGCAGCCGTCCTTCACGCGCTTGACTCAAGGCAACTTGCATAATTTCACGCGTTATCCCATTGATCTTGATGTCCATTTGCAGTGCAGTGATACCTTGCTCTGATCCCGCCACCTTAAAATCCATGTCACCCAGATGATCTTCATCACCAAGAATATCTGTCAGTACCGCAAAGCGATTACCTTCTTTAATCAAGCCCATGGCGATACCTGCCACATGAGTCTTAACTGGCACGCCAGCATCCATCATCGCCAAGCAACCGCCACATACTGAGGCCATTGAACTAGATCCATTTGACTCAGTGATTTCAGAAACCACACGAATGGAATATCCGAACTCTTCCTCACTCGGCAACGTTGCGACTAGGGCGCGCTTAGCTAAACGACCATGGCCAATTTCACGTCGCTTTGGTGTACCGACACGACCAGTCTCGCCAGTTGAATATGGGGGGAAATTGTAATGCAGCATGAAGCGGTCCAAATATTCACCTTGCAAGGCATCAATTTTCTGCGCATCGCGCGCAGTGCCTAGAGTGGCTACTACCAGCGCCTGGGTTTCACCACGGGTAAACAGGGCTGAACCGTGCGTGCGTGGCAATACGCCTGTACGTATGGCAATTGGGCGCACGGTACGCGTATCACGACCATCGATACGAGGTTCGCCGCTTAGTATCTGGCCGCGCACAATCTTGGATTCCAGTGCCTGAAACAAATCATTGAGGTGGTTTTTTGGCACCAAACCATTTTCCGATGCTGACACGGCTTCCAGAACGCGTGTACGAATCTCGTTTACTTGATTGGTTCGTGCCTGTTTCTCGCGTACAGCATAAGCCTGCTGTAAGCTACTTTCGGCCAGTTCGGCGATTTTTGAGCTCAACACAATGTCATGAACAGGTGCATTCCAATCCCAGTCCGGTGCACCAACTGCATCCGCCATTTCGATGATCGCTTGAATCACCGTTTGCATCTGCTGATGGCCAAACATAACCGCGCCCAGCATAACGTCTTCAGGTAACTCTTGTGCTTCTGACTCCACCATCAAAACCGCTTGTTCCGTACCAGCGACCACTAGATCCATCTTGGATAAAGTAAGCTCCTCTGCAGTCGGATTGAGTACATATTCACCATTAAGATAGCCGACACGCGCCGCGCCTATAGGGCCATCAAACGGAATTCCGGACAGCGCCAAGGCAGCAGAGGCACCAATCATGGCAGGAATATCAGAATCAATCTGATTATCGGAAGATATCACCGTAGCAACGATTTGCACTTCATTGTAAAAACCTTCTGGAAACAACGGACGCAACGGACGATCGATCAGACGGGACGTCAAAATTTCCTTTCACTGGGACGTCCTTCACGCCGAAAGAAACCGCCAGGAATTTTGCCTGCCGCATAAGTACGTTCCTGATAATCCACAGTCAATGGGAAGAAATCCTGTTCCGGCTTGGCATCTTTCCTGCCTACCACGGTGACCAGAACGACTGTATCGTCCAGGCTAACTACGACCGCTCCACTAGCCTGACGTGCGATTTCCCCAGTTTCCAAGGTGAGTTGATGATTGCCATACGCTAATGTTTTCTTGTAGTGACTCAAAATTCGCCTCTCTGTGCGTGACGTGGCGCTAATGCGCCATAGGGTAAACCTGTAGTTGGGTAATGCACCCAAAACAACGCAGGCCGCATTGCGACCCACTTAATTAAGTACTACTTGCGCAATTCCAAACGCTGAATCAGCGCACGATAGCTGCCCTCATTCTTACCCTTGAGGTAATCTAGGAGCTTGCGGCGACGGCTCACTAATCGCAACAAACCGCGACGAGAATGGTGGTCTTTTATGTGTTCCTTAAAATGACCTGTCAAATAATTAATACGAGCAGTCATCAGTGCAACCTGCACTTCGGGTGAGCCGGTATCGCCTTTGATGCGTTGGTAATCAGTCACAATTTGCGCTTTTTGCGCTGCCGTAATAGACATAATATTCACACTCCACTAAATAAAAAGTGCCGCATTTTACTCTCGAATGCGGCGGTTGCTCAAGTTTATTCGGACAAGAACGTAATCCAATGCTACGTTAATTAGTCCGAAGTTTCATAAATTAACACATACCTTTGCTTATCTTTGCAGCTTTACAGATTCCCGCTCAGATTCATTTTTCGGACACCTCTACTCGAGTACCTCTATTAGAAACACCTTAAAGTAGAACCAAAACCTATTCTATGCAAGCGGCACTTTTCGCCACGCTGGACAACAACCTCACTGGGGTCAGTCGCTGTTCTACGAGATCGGCCACCCCAATGAAGTGCCCTGCCCCATATAATCGAACTTTGCCGTCCAGCAAGGCTGCTTCAATAGCGAGCCGCTGCCCTTGGGCAATGCGGGTCACTTGTGCCGCATCCAGATCAAGCACGGGTAGATCCTGCAGCAAACTATCTAACGGTAAAATATATGCCTCTCGTTCTAACATAGTTACCGACTCTATCTGAGTCAAATTATGCGCACCTTCAAGGCTAAATCGGCCAATCGCTGTGCGGCGCAACCCTTTGAGGTGTGCACCACACCCTAAAGTCGATCCAATATCCTCGGCCAGCGTGCGCACGTAAGTACCTTTGCTGCAGCGCACCGTAATCTCTAATTCGTTACCCGCGAAGCGCTCCAATACTAGCTCGTGTATGGTCACACTACGGCTTGCACGTATTACGGTTTCGCCCTTACGAATGTATTCATATAATGGCTTTCCTTTATGTTTGATGGCGCTATGCATAGGCGGCATCTGCTGAATGTCACCGATAAAATTGCGTAATGCCGCATGTATCTGTGCGTTATCCAGCTTTACAGCACAGGTGCTGGTAATTTCGCCCTCGGCATCACCAGTGGTAGTCGTTTGGCCAAGCCGAATCAATGCACAATAAGTTTTGTCCGCATCCAGTAGTGAGCTGGTGAACTTAGTAGCCTCGCCAAAACAAACTGGCAATAGACCTGTCGCTAGAGGATCAAGCGTACCAGTATGCCCAGCTTTCTCCGCCTGAAAAAGGCGGCGTACCTTCTGTAAGGCGACATTAGAGCTGAGTCCTAGGGGCTTGTAGAATAACAAAATACCGTCTAATGGACGCAATATCTGGGTCATTGCACCTTCTCGAAACGTCCTTCACTACCACCTTAGGAGGAAGCTAGTCGGCTTCACCCTCCTTTGACAAGTAATCCAACGGAGTTTTAGGCGAGCTGTGTAATGTTTTATCGCTAGCAACCGCTTGATCAATAAGCTGCGATAAATGTGCGCCGCGTTCGATCGACGGGTCGTAAACAAAATGCAGCTGCGGCGTGATGCGCAACTTCATCGAATGTGCGAGTTGGCTACGTAAATAACCACTTGCATGCTCCAAACCTTGCTGTACTGTATATCCAGTTCACCAGTATGTATAACCACATTGTTGCGCAGTACCCGTACTTGTGCATTACGTTTAATTATGCCATTGGTCACGTAACAACCCACTACAGTACCGATCTTGGAAATGACGAATACCTGGCGTATTTCCACCATACCGAGAATAATTTCCTTTTTTTCCGGAGCCCGCATACCTGACAAAGCTGCTTTAATGTCGTCTACCATTTCATAGATGACATTGTAATAACGCACGTCTACACCGGCAGATTCCGCCAACTTACGCGCAGCAGCATCGGCACGGATGTTAAAGCCAATCGCGATTGCCTTAGAAGCCAGCGCCAAATTAATGTCTGATTCACTAATTGCACCCACAGCACTGTGAATCAAATTAACTTTGACCTCGTCGTTGGATAGTTTTTGCAGGGCATGCGCAATAGCTTCACAAGAACCCTGCACGTCAGTCTTGATAATTAATGGCAACATACGCACTTCGCCTTCTGCCATCTGTTCAAACATATTCTCCAACGTAGCGGCCTGCTGCTTAGCCAGCTTCACAGCACGGAACTTACCTTGACGGAACAACGCAATTTCACGTGCTTTTTTCTCATCTGAAAGCACTAGCACACTTTCACCAGCTACAGGCACTTCAGATAACCCCTGAATCTCCACTGGTATCGACGGCCCTGCTTCACTTATTGCTCTACCATTCTCGTCCAACATGGCACGTACGCGTCCGGATACTACGCCTACCAATACTGCATCACCTCGCTTCAAAGTGCCAGACTGGACCAATATGGTCGCCACGCCCTTTACCCTTATCTAGCCTAGCTTCAATCACAATCCCTTTAGCCAAACTTAGCTTAGGTGCGGTGAGCTGCAACAATTCAGCTTGCAGCAGTACGCCTTCCAACAAAGAGTCAATACCTTGCCCACTCTTTGCAGACACCTCAATAAACATAGTGTCGCCGCCCCAGTCCTCAGGCACCACACCCTCTGTAACCAATTCTTGTTTTACGCGTTCGGAATTAGCATCAGGCTTATCAATCTTAGTCACCGCTACCACGATAGGCACGTTGGCTGCCTTGGCATGGTGGATTGCCTCTTTGGTCTGCGGCATTACACCGTCATCAGCTGCCACCACTAAAATCACAATGTCAGTCACTTTTGAACCGCGTGCCCTCATTGCTGTAAATGCCTCATGGCCCGGCGTATCAAGAAAAGTAATCATGCCGCGCGGGGTGTCCACATGATAAGCGCCGATGTGCTGCGTAATGCCGCCCGCTTCGCCACTGGCCACACGGGTTCGACGGATGTAGTCCAACAATGAGGTCTTACCATGATCAACATGGCCCATAACGGTAACTACCGGAGCACGCGACTCAAGAGGAGCATTCTTATGCTCTTCAGATTCTGTCAGGTAAACGCTAGGATCATCCACCTTGGCTGGCTTGGCAATATGTCCCAACTCCTCTACCACGATCATTGCGGTTTCCTGATCCAGCACCTGATTAATAGTCACCATGGAACCTAATTTCATTAGTGCTTTAATAATTTCGATGGCTTTAATTGACATTTTCTGTGCTAGTTCAGCGACACTTATTGTCTCTGGCACCATGACCTCATGCACAACCGGTTCAGTCGGCAGGGAGAAAGCGTGCTGAGCAGTTTCTTCCTGCTTGGCATGCTTAGCATGATGGCGTGGGCCAGCGTTTCCACGACCAGCCGTCCAACCGCCAGGTCGTGCATCAATGACTGCGGGTGGCCGCTTTTTGTGGCCAGCCTCGGGCCATGGACTAGCTTTGTCTGGAGCGGTAGTTTTAACACCTTTTTTGGGTGTAGGCCGAACAACCTTGTCACCAGGCTTGGGCATAGGTTTGTGCAACGTGCCCTCGGCCAAATCAGGCTGAGCAACAGGGATCGCCGCTACTTCGGCAGCTGGAACCACTTTTGTTTCTGGTACTTTAACGGGTACTTGAATGGGCGGCACCACAGGCTCAACAACTGGCGCCGCTTTGCGTTTGGCATATTCTTTTTTGGCTTGGACTTCGGCTGCCTGACGTGAAGCTAATTCTGCCTGATTACGTGCCTCTTCAGTACGCAGAGCAATCTCCTGCTCGCCCAATATCTCTACTTTTGATGTCTTTAATACAGCCTGCACAGGCGTAGCCTTGACCACAACAGCGGCAGTTGGCTGTTCTACCTGGACAGCTGTAATTGGTGCAACCACACGCTTCTTGCGCACTTCAACTTGAATGGTGCGAGCCCTACCCGTGCTATCCGCCTTCTTGATCTCCGTAGTTTCGCGGCGAGTCAGTGTAATTTTTTTATTTTTCTCACTGCCATTACCATGCGCGCTGTGCAGATGCTCGAGTAACTGTGCTTTATCCTGTTCCGATATGCTATCTGACTCCTGCTGTTTGGCAACACCGGCCGCCTGTAGTTGTTCGAGCAGCAATCCAACCGGCAAGCCAAGCTCACCCGCAAACTGCGCTACATTCATTTTCCCCATCACCACCCCTTAATCCCCAAAATTTGAGACTGATAGCATTACAATACCCAACAAAAACCATTAACCAGACCGGTTTACATATTAATTTACGCCCACGTTATTGATCCGGCCAGGGTATGTTTGAACTTATTTGCCCGTCAAACTGCCAGTGATAGCATCTCTCACGTCAAACTTTGCTTGACCGTCTCAATAGTTTTTGCCAAGCAAGATTTTGTTCTATCAGATACGCACAAATGACCGTATTAACCCTTTAAAGCTTATACCCAATAAACTGGATATAAATTATGCAAATTATGGAAAGTCCGGGTTAACATAACCACCTTATACCAACTCCATTAAGTAAACCAAGGAGCGCGGGCAACCATAATCAACCGATTTGCACGTTCTTCATCGACACCCGCCAACTCAACCAATTCATCCACGGCCAAATCAGCAAGTTGTTCTTGCGTGCCAATCCCCTTGCTTGCCAAGGCGCGCGCGGTTTGCTCGTCCATACCTTCAAGTTTGACTAAATCCTCAATGTTATGCTCCACCTGCTCTTCATTGACAATTGCTGCAGTCAACAGAGCATTACGTGCGCGGCTGCGTAACTCATTCACTGTTGCCTCATCAAGTGATTCAATGCCCAACATTTCGTTCAGTGGCACATAAGCTACTTCTTCTAATGTGTTAAAACCTTCCAGGACTAAAATATCTGCTACCTCTGCATCTACATCAAGCTTACTCATAAACAAATCGCGCACTTTGGAAAACTCTTGCTCATTCTTCTGGCTGGATTCCTCCTTGGTCATGATATTAAGCTCCCAGCCTGTCAATTCACTAGCCAAGCGAACATTTTGTCCATTTCGACCAATAGCCTGGGCAAGATTATCTTCCTCAACCACCACATCCATGCTGTGATTTTCTTCATCCACCATAATGCTGGTCACATCAGCCGGAGCCAACGCATTAATTACGCTGGCAGCGGGATCTTCTGACCACAAGACAATGTCAACGCGCTCACCCGCCAACTCATTGGTTACAGCCTGCACACGCGAACCACGCATGCCCACACAAGTGCCAATCGGATCTATCCGCTTATCATGGGAACGTACCGATATCTTTGCGCGAACCCCCGGATCACGCGCCGCACTAACTATCTCCAGCAACCCCTCCTCAACTTCCGGAACTTCAAGCTCAAACAACTGAATCAAAAATTCAGGCGTAATGCGCGACAGGGTAATTTGCGGCCCACGTATTGAACGATCCACACGCAATACATACGCGCACACGATCGCCCACACGCATATTCTCCTTTGGGATCATCTGATCACGCGGCAACAACGCTTCAATCTTACCAAATTCGACGATGGCATTACCGCGCTCAATGCGCTTCACCGTACCAGAAATTAAGTGCTCCTTGCGCTCCATAAAATCGTTCAAAATCTGTTCCCGCTCAGCGTCACGGATTTTCTGAAAGATCACCTGTTTGGCGGCTTGCGCACCTATGCGTCCAAAATCGATGGATTCTAATGGCTCTTCAACAAACTCTTCCAATTGAATATTTGGATTACGTTTCCGGGCCTCGCTAAGCTTGACATGCAAATCAGGCGTTTCAAAAGTTTCATCATCCATTACTTGCCAACAACGAAATGACACATACTCACCAGTATTGCGGTCAATACTGACGCGTACATCAGATTCCTCAGTAAAACGCTTCTTGGTGGCGGACGCCAAAGCAGACTCCAGCGCACCAAACACGATCGCCCTGTCCACATTTTTCTCACGCGCTAACACATCAACCAATAATAAAACTTCACGACTCATCACTATCTCCAGCCTACTCGAATGTTTTCTAACCTAATGTACTCACTCGCTTATTTTTTATATTTAACATTTACCATATTAAATTTTATTTCAGCTAGGTGACATAAGCAGTCACACTGCTCTCCATACATATTGGGCAAGACAAACATTTTTTGTTATACATAACACGTCAAGAAAATCTTAAAAACGCTTGGCATAAACACATTGTTCACTCCAAACAAACGGTCACAACATTAAAATGTAGGCACTAAGTGTGCTTTATCCAAATTGGATAACTCAATCGACACCTCTTTACCATCCACATCCAGTTGCAACACACCATGCTGAAAACCACTGAGAATGCCGATAAAATTCTTGCGGCCTGCGAAGGCAGACGCAATTTTAACCGCACCTTCTTACCGCAAAAGCGTATGAAATCAGCTTCTTTCTTAATTGGCCGATCCAATCCTGGAGATGAAACTTCAAGACGGCCATAATCCACACCCTCTACCGCAAACAAACGTGTCAATTGATGACTGACCAATTCACAATCCTTCACCGCAATTCCATCTGCCTGATCCAGCAATACCCGCATCAAGCCTCGGCCAGACAATTCAAAGTCAACCAACTCATACCCCAAGCCAGTCACCGTGACTTCCACTAATTTCGCTACATCCATGATCGTGCCCACAAATAAAAAATGGGCCTAGGCCCATCTGGAAAACTGCGCGGATTATAGCAAAAATAATCTGTTAGTGGAAATTGACCTCACTACATCGTCACTTGCATAGAAGCTGCATGGTCAATTTATTGGCTATGTCATCATCAGATACTGGGCGGATTCAACTCTTAAAGTACAGCTTTTGTAAGTGAATTTAGGTGCCAAGCTACGTTAATACCAGGTACTTGAACAACCCAGCAGTCAAGAAGCACAGACAAAGCAGTACCTCCAGCTTACCAGCAAGCAATGTTATCAACTTTAAATTAAGTTGAGCCATGTGAATTTAAATCAAATTCACATGGCCTAAAAGGTAGACGTCAGCAAAGGTCAATGCGGCTGGCGACCAAAACAAGCACAGCCGTTTTATAACTTACACATTGCGAAGGCTGATCTGGGTGCACACTTTTAAGTGTGCCTGCAATTTTCTCAGGTAACCATTCTTTCTTAAGATGTTCCGTCGCCACTTCAAAACGGATTGCCTACCACAAGCTTCAATGGTCTACGGGACTTATCGCGGACGGTGTGTCTGTTCGCCAACCGATCAAGTGTAGTCGGCAGCGAGATAAATTAGGGTTGTTCTAGGGTAGAATTGGTAGCACAGCGAAGGCAGACAGCCATTGTTTTCGAAGTTTGTGTTTAGATAGCCCGAGCACTATCCCCAATGGGCACTTTGTAATTCACCATTACCGTATGAAAAGTTTAGGTTAACTAGGATGTGCAATAAGGGAAACAGGGTTCATGGATCTATCAATGTATAGCTTTGTTTCACTGCTTATTGGATTATTAGTTGGCGCAGGTATTGCTTGGTTAATTTTGCATGCCCGTATTTCTGCTGCAGAATTTCGGATAAAAAGTGAAAGCCAAATTGAAATTGCCACACTTAATGCGCGTCTGATCGCCTCACAGGAAGAAGCAAAGCATCTCGACGCTCAGCTCGCTAATCTGCAAGAGCAAGCAAATCTCTTGCGCGACCAGCTTGCTGATGCGGGCAATGAGTGTGCGCAATTGGCCGAACGCGCGGGCCGTGTTCCTACACTTGAGGCTGATCTTGTAAAGACAAATCAAGAGATCACCAAACTTAACCAATCCATCGCAGATATTCGTGAAAAGGTGGGTACGGTTAACTCAACCATTAAGTCACAAGCGGAACATATTGTGCAACTTCAACAGGAACGCGACAATCTGAAAGAACAAAGCGAGTTATTAACTCAGGACATCAAGATTTTGAGTGTACAAAAATCCGAGCTCACCGTGACACTGGAAGCTGAGCGCAAGCAGTCACCAGAAAAATTGCAATTATTGCATGATGCCCGCGAACAGCTTTCAAATCAGTTCAAATCTCTGGCCGGAGAAATCCTGGAAGACAAAAGCAAGCGCTTTACTGAGCAGAATCAAACCAACATAGGCGCGCTGCTTGGGCCATTGAAGACACAACTTCATGAATTCAAAGCTAAGGTTGAAGATATTCATCTTGAGGATACAAAACAACAAGCAACCTTAAAGACCGAGCTGCATCAGCTGAAAGATTTAAATCGGCAGATTACCGAGGAGGCTCATAGTCTGGCAACAGCACTTAAAGGCCAATCCAAGATACAGGGAAATTGGGGGGAAATGGTATTGGAAAATATCCTGGAACGTTCAGGATTGAGATCCGGTAAAGAATATCGCCGCGAAGTCAGCTTCAACACCGAGACGGGCAGGAGCCGTCCAGACGTAATTATTTATCTTCCGCAAGAAAAACATCTAGTCATCGATTCCAAGGTATCCCTTAATGCCTATACTCGGTATGTGAATGCAGAAGGAGAGTATGATCGGAAATCGTCGCTAAAAGAGCATGTTACAGCTATATCTAGCCGAATTAAGGAGCTTTCAGATCGCAATTATTTTGAGTTGCCTGGCCTAAATTCCCCTGAGATGGTCTTTATGTTCATTCCCATTGAATCTGCTTTTGTGGAAGCGTTGCGCGCAGACGAAACGTTATTCCAAAAAGCGATTGAACAGAATGTGCTGGTTGCGACACCGACTACTTTGCTTACTAGCCTCAATATCGTGCGCCAACTCTGGAAATTTGAAGTACAAAATGCTAATACCGTAGAACTCGCGAAACGTGCAGTCATGGTACACAAAAAGCTTTGTACCTTCGTATGCACTATGGAAGGAGTCGGCACGCAACTCGATAAGGCCAAAGAGTCATATAAAATAGCAATGGATCAATTTACTCATGGAAAAGGTAATCTAATTCAGCAAGTCAACGATTTCGAAAGACTTGGCGTTGCAGTGCAAGGGAAATTCTCTGAGAATCTGGTGGCCAAGGCGGGGCTCGAATTAGAGTTCTTGTCCGAATTACCCGCACAAGAAAATGTACCATTGGAATAAGCATGGTTAATAACCAAATCAAAAATGATATAGACCGACTCTGGCTGGATTGCGCTACGGGAGGGATTTCTAATTCGCTCATAATAATAGAACAGATATCCTTTCTGATTTTTGCCCGCCTGCTAGATATAGAAGAAGCACAACATGAGCGAAATGCCTTACGCTCCGATGAATCCCCGCATCATCTTTTTCGGGTTGACCAGCAAACGCTGCGCTGGCAAAACTGGAGCCGGATGATTGATGGCGAGGACATGCTTAAGTTTGTGCGTGACGAGGTTTTTCCCCATCTGCGCATTCTCGGCGGCAAAAAATTTACATTTAGCGAATACATGAAAAACGTCTCGCTCCAAATCTCAAAGGCCAGCCTGCTGGTCTCGGTGGTGGAGCAGATCGAAAGATTGCCGCTGGACAATACCGACATCCAGGGCGATTTATATGAATATTTACTGAGCAAACTCACCACGGCAGGCATACATGGCCAGTTTCGCACGCCGCGCCATATCATCAAGCTCATGGTGGAGCTTATAGACCCCAAGCCGTCTGAAACAATTGGTGACCCCGCTTGCGGCACGGCTGGTTTTTTGGTGGCCACGATAGAATACCTGCGCAAGACTTGCTCTACACCGGAGTCCCTCGAAACATTGGAAGGTGGCAGCAAAAGCTACTCTGGTGAGCTAATTGAACTTAAGCAGAAGCACATTCAGTACGGCATGTTCTACGGTTTTGATTTCGATGCCACGATGCTGCGTTTGGCTGCCATGAATCTGATGCTGCATGGAGTGGAAAATCCGGATCTTCACTACATGGATACGCTTTCAAAAGCATTCCCGGAAAAGTTCCCAGCCATTGCCGATGGCGACAAAGGTGGACTGGATATCATCCTCTCCAACCCGCCGTTTAAGGGCACGCTGGCGGAGGATGTGCATCCTTCGTTACTAAAAATTGTCCAAACCAGGAAATCCGAGTTGCTTTTCGTCGTCCTTATTTTGCGCATGCTCAAGAGCGGTGGCCGTTCCGCTACCATTGTGCCCGATGGGGTTCTGTTTGGCTCAAGTAAAGCCCATTTGGCCGTGCGTGAGTATTTGCTTGACCATAACCAACTGGAGGGGGTGGTCTCGCTGCCATCCGGCGTATTCAGATCTTTTGCAGGACTTTCTACCGCTATTTTATTATTCACCAAGGGTGGGCGCACTCAGGATGTATTTTTTTACGACGCGCAAGCCGACGGATTCTCGCAGGAAGAAAAGTGTCAAGAAAATGCTGACAATGATCTGTCCGACGTGTTGACCCAATATCGTCGCTGGCGTAATGGCGAGAGTGATTTCACTGATCGAACTGCAAAAGCTTTCAAGGTGTCCGCCGCGGAAATTCGAGCCCAAAATTTCGAGCTTTCAATAAACCGCTACAGGGAAACCGGGCATCAGGAAATGAAGTGCGAAGAACCCAAGGTGATTCTGGCGCACATGCTAATGCTTGAAGCCGAGATTCAACAAGATATGGCTGAGTTGGAGGCGATGCTTCGATGAAGTTCGTTAGGCTAGGAGATATAGCGCGAATTGTTTGTGGAGGATCGCTTGACCGATCCAACTCTGCCTGTTGGAATGGTTCGATTCCCTGGGTTACTGCGAAGGATATTTGCGGTGCAAACATTATTGATTCATTGGAAAGGATTACAGAGTTTGGCCTGAAAGAGTCAGCATCTAATTTATTGCCAATCGGAAGCATACTTGTGCCATCGAGCGTGACTCTCGAAAATGTTGTCATTAACGATGTACCGGTTGCCATCAATAAGGATTTAAAGGCAATTATTGTTGAATCACCTGATCTTGACAGAAATTACATACAGCATTTTTTACTCTCGAAGGCGAATAATCTTGAGATTAACGGCAACGAATGGATGAAAAACAAACATGCGACTGAAATTCTGGCTGATATTGATATCCCGCTTGTGCCCCTGGAAGAGCAGCGGCGTATCACCTTAATCCTCGACAAAGCTGATGCTATCTGTAAAAAACGCCGTGCCGCACTCAAACTGGCAGACAGTTTTTACATTCTATTTTTGGGATATGTTTGGCGATCCAGTGACAAATCCAAAAAATGGCCAACTCCTCCAATTGCTGTTAAAGAACATTATTCGCAAATTCATAATAAGACGGTTTCCATTAAAGAAAAGCTTGCAAATGAACTGGTTCAATCAAATTTTCTTTCAACAGTCTTGTCGCATCTGTCTTTGGCTCGTCTGAGGCAGCCTGAGCAATGAGGATAAATAAAATATGAGTGCACCGACCGCTATTGGTCAGACGGGTCTGACCAAAATTTATATTGAGAACTTTAAAGGAATCGGTTCCGAAATTCGGATTGACCTCAAACCGATTACCCTGCTTTTCGGTGCAAACAGCGTTGGCAAAAGCACCATCATGCAAGCGCTGCAGTATATGCGTGAAGTACTGGAGCGCAATAACGCCAACCCAGACCGCACTCTGCAGGGTGGAAATTTTGTTGATCTGGGAGGGTTTCGCAATCTTGTTCATCTGCGTGACACAACCCGTCATATTACCATTCAAATCGAACTGTCTTTAGGTGGCAAAGGGCTACCCGATTTGGTGCCGGAAGCCTTTGATGATTGGCAAACAGATGATTCCAAGGTATGGGCTTTTTACAACCTGTTGCATGAAACACGGAATCGCGTTGAGTCGGTAAGCGTGAAGTTGGTGATTGCCTGGAGTCATCTGCGCGATAAAGCTGTGGTGGTCGGCTATCAAGTGGGTGCCAATGGCGAATGGCTGGCCGAAATAAATGCTACCGATGATGGCCGGGATGTCAGCATCAGCATTAACGAGATCAACCCCATTTTTATGCGCCCGTTCACGCAGGAAGATTTAGCCAATAATCTGAATATTTTGCGATCGAATACGAATTCGACCGCATCCAGTGACTCTGTAGCCCCCAAGATTGAAACTCACTACACAGTATGGCCGCACATTATCGAGACGGTAACGGATGCGGGCATGGAAAAGACCGGTGAGGGTTTGCGCGAATGGCTTTCCGGTTTTGATAGCGCGTTGCCTCGATTGGGTGAACTGCTGCATATCCCGGCACCCGATGTAATCGGGGCGGAAAATGTTATATCGCCCGGAATTTACCGCCTTTATTTCGTCTTTGATTGTCGGCCGGTTTGCTGGTACGCGATGAATTACGCAAAATGCGCTATGTTGAACCCATTCGCCATGTGCCTGCACGCGATTTCGATGCCAGCCTGACTAGGGACGAAGCAGGCTGGGCAGACGGTTTTGGCTGGCTGGGAAGCTTTGCTGACTGGACAGCAAAGCCTGATCGATGATGTCAGCCGCTGGATGGCGGACGAAGACAAGCTCAATACCGGTTATGCGATCGAGCGCCGTTGGGTACGCGAAGTGCGCTCAGAGTGGCTGGATCTGATTGGCTCTGAAGAATTGAATCCCCAGCGTCAGTGGATGTTGAATAAAGCAATTGAAGCCTTGCTGACCAAGCCTCGCATCGGTTTGATCGATACTAAATCCGGTCTGGAAATGCAGTCACGGGATGTCGGTATCGGCATCTCGCAAGTGCTGCCAGTGGTGGTCGCTGCGCTGGAGCCTTCTGCAAGCCTGGTGACTATCGAGCAGCCGGAACTCCATATTCACCCTTCGGTGCAAGTGGGTCTGGGTGACTTGCTAATCTATAGTGTACTCCGCCACGATATGAGCTTTTTGATTGAAACGCACAGCGAGCATCTGATTCTGCGCTTATTACGCCGGATTCGCGAAACATCGGAAGGTGGTTTACCGTCGGGCTTTCCGCCTGTTTCTCCTGAAATGATCGGGGTTTATTATGTCGGTCGCGGAGAAAATGGGGTTCAGATTAAATCCTTGCCCGTAGATGAAGCAGGTGAATTCACGGAAAGTTGGCCTAAAGGATTTTTTGATGAACGAGCCGGAGAGTTGTTCTGATGATCAAGGAATTTGCATTAGATCCGGATGCCATCACTTCGTCTTATCGCGAATTTTGCTACTTTACAGAGAAGTTTGGTGTGAGCCAAGGGCGGGTGATTTCTTCATTTCCAAAAAAGTGGAGGAAGCTAGTTTGTGATTCTGCTTTGCGCGAGCATAAAGGTAAAGTCGAGTTTTCCAAAATTGTGGAGCGCCTGAATAAATTTGGTAGTGATATCGTTTTTGATACGAGCCGACCGAGTGGCGAAGGTTCTCAGCCGTGGATTGATCGGGCATTAGTAGAGCATGCACGCAAACCCTTTGCGGCGATTATCTCAGCTACTGCTGTAGACCACCCGGATGTGCTGCTAAAAGATGAAATTGATGAAGAAAACCCGCGCTTTAAAGCCGCTCGACAGTGCGCTGTTCCTCGAACAGCCCAAGCCCTGATAGGCTGTGCTGAATTTTTGATCCGGCACGCTAAAATAATTAAGCTGGTTGATCCGCATTTTGACCCTACCAAGCCTCGCTATCAGCGACCGCTAGAGGAAATATATTCTCTATTGCCCGGCAGCAAAGCCGTTGTGGAAATACATCGCAGCGATGAAATCGCGAACGACGAACTGATTCGACGTTTCCAGCAGAGCGTTTCCATGTTGCCGTCAGGCGTGAAGATGCAATTGCATATTTACGAGAAAGCACAAATGCATAACCGCTTTATCATTACAGAAAGTGGCGGACTGATTTATGGGGTTGGCCTTAGTGATAATGAGGACGGTGGTGGCGCGCCGGATGAAGAGGTCACCTTGATGGAAACAGCAGTCAAAAATACTCGCTGGAATGACTACAGCAAAACTTCGCCTATAGCTATATGGCCATGAA
The DNA here is from genome assembly GCA_016721605.1 of Nitrosomonadales bacterium. Classification (GTDB taxonomy): domain Bacteria; phylum Pseudomonadota; class Gammaproteobacteria; order Burkholderiales; family Gallionellaceae; genus Nitrotoga. Next base: position 58,441 of record JADKHS010000006.1, on the reverse strand, counting down.
AAAAATATTTATGCAGGTGGATTTAGTTAGAAAAAATGAACATACGCAGCCTATTGTTTAACACTATTCACCCCCTACTTATGGTTCACTTTGCAATGACCGCATTATTTACTTTGAAATGACAAATCAAAATTTATTGATCTTCCTCCTTACTGAGCCCCAAGGTACTGTGCGTCTTCCTGGTTCCAAAAGTATTTCCAACCGCATGCTGTTGCTCTCAGCGTTATCTCATGGGGTTACTGAAATCCGTGATCTTTTGCATTCGGATGACACGGAGCACATGCTACAAGGATTGCGCACTTTGGGCGTATCAGTGGAAGCATTGGGAGACCATGCTTATCGAGTACAAGGGTGCGCTGGTGATTTTCCGGTTAAGGATGCCCAGCTGTTTCTCGGCAATGCGGGCACAGCTTTTCGCCCCTTGACAGCTGCTCTGGCATTGGCGGGAGGACATTATCAACTGTCTGGCGTGCCGCGTATGCACGAGCGCCCAATCGCCGATTTGGTGGATGCGTTACGTGAATTAGGTGCGGATATCCGATATCTGGGTGCGGAAGGTTTTCCTCCACTCGAAATACATCCTGCTAAGCTACTCAGCGGCAGCCGCGTTGCAGTACGCGGTGACGTTTCCAGTCAGTTTCTCAGTGCTTTATTGATGGCGCTACCATTAATGCAAGTTCAACCACGGTTGAGGTGATGGGCGAATTGATTTCCAAGCCCTATGTCGAAATTACGCTGGCGATAATGGCGCGTTTTGGAGTTCAGGTTGATCGAGACGGCTGGAATTCGTTTACGGTTTCTGCCGACAGCCGCTATACCACGCCGGGTTTGATTCATGTCGAGGGCGATGCTTCATCCGCTTCGTATTTTTTGGCTGCGGGCGCCATCGGTGGCGGCCCAGTACGGGTTGAGGGTGTAGGTCACGATAGTATTCAGGGCGATGTGCGCTTTGCCGAAGCATTACAGCTTATGGGTGCGCGCATCGCAATGGGGCCGAACTGGATGGAAGCGCGTGCACCGGAAAATGGCAGAATGAAAGGCATAGACTTGGATTGCAATCACATTCCCGATGCGGCGATGACGCTGGCAGCGTGTGCACTGTTTGCCGACGGTGTAACCACGCTGCGGAATATCGCCAGCTGGCGCGTTAAGGAAACCGATCGCATCGCAGCAATGGCCACTGAATTGCGAAAACTTGGCGCAACGGTGGAAGAAGGCGCAGATTTCATTCGCATCACGCCGCCTCAATCCTTGATTTTGGCCCCTCAATACTCAATCGATACCTACGATGACCATCGCATGGCAATGTGTTTCTCACTTGCCGCATTTAATCAGACGGGTGTGCGTATTAACGATCCTGAATGCGTAGCCAAACCTTTCCGGACTATTTTGAATGTTTTGCCAGCGTGGTTAAAGCTGTGCCAGTTATTGCCATTGATGGCCCTTCTGCTTCCGGCAAGGGTACCGTGGCGCAACTGGTTGCAGCACAACTTGGATTTCATTATCTTGACAGCGGTGCGTTGTATCGCTTGTTGGCGTTAGCTGCGCAACAACATGGAATAGCGTTGGATGCGGAAGATCAATTGGCTGATCTGGCGGCGCACATGGATATACGCTTCGAGGGAGTGGATTCCTGGCTGAATGGCGTGCAGGTGAATGATGAGTTGCGTTCCGAACAATCAGCGATTGCGGCGTCCAGAGTGGCGACATTGCCAGCGGTGCGCACCGCATTATTGGGCAAGCAACATGCTTTCCGTCGGGCACCAGGATTGGTTGCGGATGGCCGTGATATGGCGTCAGTGGTATTTCCTGATGCGGTTTTAAAAGTATTTCTAACTGCCAGTGCAGAGGTTCGCGCCGAACGGCGTTATAAACAGTTGATGGAAAAAGGAATCAGTGCTAATATTCCAGACCTTTTAGAAAAAATTCTCGCGCGCGATGAGAGAGATAGTCGGCGTATTGCGGCTCCATTGCAACAGATGCCCGGAGCCAGTTTGCTCGACACTACCGACTTGACCATCGGGCAAGCGATGCAGGAAGTGCTAACGCGTTATCATTCCATGCATTGAGTCCTGCGCATGAGTCCGATATAAAAGTTGTATTGATGTACGTTTGATAGCCCCGCAACGAACCTATCGTTCGGGTTTTTTAACCAGCCCCGCCAAAAGCGGGTTTGTCTTGGATATCTTTATAAATGAATGCTAACGCTGCTGTAATTGAAAACGACCTGGAAAGTTTCGCCTCCCTGTTTGAAGAAAGTTTGACGCGCAAAGAAATGCGCGCGGGCGAGTTGGTCACTGCACATATTGTGCGCATCGATCATAATGTAGTGGTGGTGAATGCCGGTCTGAAATCCGAAAGCTTTATCCCTGTCGAGGAATTCTTCAACGCCGCAGGCGAAATTGAAGTAAAAGCTGGCGATTTCGTTACTGTAGCGATTGAATCGCTAGAAAATGGTTACGGTGAAACCAAGCTGTCGCGCGAGAAGGCTAAACGCCTCGCTGCATGGATCGAGCTGGAAGAAGCGATGAAAGAAGGCAGAATCGTTGAAGGTTATGTCAGTGGCAAAGTTAAAGGTGGCTTGACTGCTATGGTGAATGGCATACGTGCATTCTTACCCGGTTCGTTAGTGGATATCCGACCGGTCAAGGACACTGCACCTTACGAAAATAAGACCATGGAACTCAAGATCATCAAGCTGGATCGTAAACGTAATAACGTAGTCGTTTCGCGCCGCGCGGTGTTGGAAGCAAGCCATGGAGCGGATCGTCAGGCCATGATGGAAAACCTGAAAGAAGGCGCAATTGTCAAGGGTATTGTTAAGAATATTACTGACTATGGCGCGTTTGTGGACTTGGGCGGTATTGATGGCCTGCTTCATATTACCGACTTGGCTTGGCGTCGTGTCAAACATCCATCTGAAGTGCTGGCGGTTGGCGATGAAGTGGAAGCCAAAATACTTAAATTCGACCAAGAGAAAAACCGTGTTTCTCTCGGCATCAAGCAGATGGGTGATGACCCATGGACCGGCTTGGAGCGCCGTTATCCACAAGGTACCCGACTGTTTGGTAAAGTGACCAACCTGACTGATTATGGCGCATTCGTAGAAATCGAACAGGGTATTGAAGGTCTGGTGCATGTATCCGAAATGGATTGGACTAACAAGAACGTACATCCTTCCAAGGTGGTGCAACTCGGTGATGAAGTTGAGGTCATCATTCTGGAAATTGATGAGCAACGCCGCCGTATCTCTCTTGGTATGAAGCAATGCAAATCCAATCCATGGGACGATTTTGCCTTGAACCATAAAAAAGGCGATAAGGTAAAAGGCCAGATCAAATCGATTACTGATTTTGGTATTTTCATCGGCTTGGAAGGTGGGATCGATGGTTTAGTACATTTGTCTGACCTTTCCTGGTCTGTACCTGGCGAAGAAGCTGTACGCAATTATAAGAAAGGCGATGAACTTGAGGCCGTGGTACTGGCAATTGATGTAGAGCGTGAGCGCATTTCGTTAGGCGTCAAACAAATGGATGGCGATGTCTTTAATGGTTATATCGCAACACACGATAAAGGCAGTGTGGTAAACGGTGTGGTTAAGGCAATTGATGCCAAAGGCGCAACTATTACCCTGGATGGTGATGTTGAGGGTTTCCTCAAGGCTTCTGAAGTGTCCACTGACCGTGTTGAGGACATTCGTAACCATTTGAAGGAAGGCGATACAGTGAAAGCTATGGTTATTAACGTAGATCGCAAAAATCGTGGCATTAATTTGTCGATCAAGGCCTTGGACAAGACAGATGAAGCGGTAATAATGCAGAAATCTGCTCCACCTGCTGTAGACAACACATCTACTACGGCCGGAACGACCAATTTGGGTGCCTTGCTTAAGGCTAAAATGGAAACCAGCAAGATTGACGCACAGTAAGGAGTGATAGGAATGACCCGTTCTGATCTTATCGCAAAGTTGGCGGAGCGTTATCCGCAACTATTGGCCAAAGATACCGATCTGGCAGTTAAAGTAATCCTTGATGCCATGTCGGAAACCTTAGCGCGGGGAGGACGCATTGAAATCCGTGGTTTCGGCAGTTTTGCGTTGAACTATCGTCCACCGCGGATGGGACGCAATCCAAAATCTGGTGATAAGGTGCAGGTTCCGGCCAAGTATGTGCCACATTTCAAGGCGGGGAAGGAATTACGTGAACGGGTTGATTACACACCTTCCTGAAGTCTGTTCTGACTTTTTTAGAGAGCTCGGGACAATTTAGTCGTAAGTATTATTTTGTAATAAAAAAGTTGGCGGCCTGTCGCAAGATAGTGCCGTCAATTTTTTGCTCATTCGTACTTAATATTGCAACAAAAAATTATTGCAGGTGAATTATGCGTTATATGATTTGGTTGCTGCGTACAGTATTATTTTTGTTTCTTCTTGGTTTTGCCATAAAGAACGATCAACCTGTAGTGTTACACTATTTTTTTGGCTATGAATGGCAAACATCACTAATACTTATTCTGTTTCTTTTTTTTGCCGTGGGTGTGAGCGTCGGTGTTGTCGCAGTGCTGGGCAATATTTTTCGGCAACGCAGGGAAATTGCCACCCTAAAACGCGAGCTGCGCCTAAAAAACAAACTTGCCAATGTTAACGATGCTAACCTAGATATGTCATGAATTGATATGTGTCATAAATCCGGCCATTAAACAGTCAATGACTGATGATGTTGTACCTACTATGCAAGATATAGAATTTTCCGGACGTGGCATATATTGCCCTTCCCTTCTAAATTTTTCTAACAAATAAAATTTTTTGTGTAACTTTATAATTGGTTTATGAAATACTTAGGCTGATTGCTTACCATATAATATTTTAATCTGATCTGTCATTTATGGAATTTGAGCTGTGGATGCTGCTGGTTTTTCCGCTATTTTTTGGTATGGGCTGGCTGACAGCGCGTATTGATATCAAGCAAATGTTATTTGAATCTAGTGCGCTGCCACGTTCCTATTTTCAAGGACTAAACTTCTTGCTCAATGAGCAACAGGATAAAGCAATCGAGGCGTTTATTGAGGTAGTCAAAGTTGATCCACAGACAATTGAATTGCACTTTGCGCTAGGTAGTTTTGTTTCGCCGCCGTGGCGAGGTAGACCGCGCCATTCGCATGCATCTGAATTTGATTGAACGCGTCGACCTAGAAGAAGACAAGAAGCAACAGGCGTTATTTGAGTTGGCGCAGGATTACCTTAATGCCGGAATATTAAATCGCGCCGAAGAACTGTTTCTAAAATTACAAGCTACATCCTATGCCAAGGCCGCGTTAAATTTTTTGCTCGAGTTGTACCAAAAAGAAAAGGATTGGTTTAAGGCGATTGACGTAACACAACGTTTGACTGTGTTATGCGGTCAGCCGCATGGTAAGGAAGCTGCCTTCTTCTATTGTGAACTGGCTGCCGCAGAGTTGGCGCAACAGCAAATCGATGCTGCCCGCATTCATCTGGAACAGGCACTGGAAGCCAATCCTCAGTCAGTGCGCGCCACGATGATGTTAGGCGACATGGAAAATTCGGCGCAGCATTTTTCAAACGCCATTGAAATCTGGCAGCGTATCGAACAACAGAACCAGCAGTATCTGCCCTTGGTGGCTGAACGTTTGCTACAGGCATATCGTCAAACTGGGCGTGTAGATGCAGGAATTGACAAATTACAAACCTACTTAAATAAACACCCCTCGTTGGATTTAATGAATGTGCTATTTGATGCCATCCTGCAACGTGATGGGGCTGAAGCGGCATATAGGCTAGTCCGTGATGAGCTGCAGCGCAATCCTATACTGCTTGGTCTAGATAAGCTGCTTGAGGCGCGTTTGCTTGGTGTATCAAGCGAACACCGTGCTGATGTGGAGATGGTGAAAAATTTAGTGCACCAACGTACGCGAATGCTGGCAATGTACCGGTGTGCTAATTGTGGTTTTAAGGCACGCCAATTTTATTGGCATTGCCCGGCATGTCATGGTTGGGAAACCTATTCGCCACGCAGAAACGAAGAAAATGGACTAAACATATGAGCGATCCCAAGATAATCATCGCTCTTGATTACGCCGATACGCAGCCTGCTCTGGAATTGGTGGCACGGTTTGAGCCTGCAATGTGTCGCCTCAAGGTGGGACTGGAATTATTTACCGCGGCAAGGTTTCAATTGATCGAACAGTTAATGCAGCGTGGTTTTGAAATATTCCTTGACCTTAAATTTCATGACATCCCCAATACAGCCGCACAAGCATGTAAAGCTGCCGCTGAATTAGGCGTGTGGATGGTCAACGTACACGCACTAGGTGGGCGCAAGATGATGGAAGCGGCGCGTGAAGCAATGAGCTTGTATCCCCAATCGCCTAAACTGATTGCCGTGACAGTGCTTACCAGTATGGCACAGGAAGATTTGGCCGATCTAGGGATTGTAACGACTCCTGCCGAGATGGTGCTGCGCTTAGCAAAGCTTGCGCGTGATAGTGGGTTGGACGGTGTGGTATGTTCTGCACGGGAGGCTGCTTTGCTACGCCAGCACTGTGGAAGTGAATTCTGTTTAGTTACGCCGGGTATTCGTCTGGCCGATGCTGCTGCCGATGATCAATCACGCGTTATGACACCGTGTGCCGCACTGGGTCAAGGCGCGGACTATCTGGTAATTGGCCGTCCCGTCACCCGTGCCGCCGATCCGTTGCAGGTACTACAGGGTATTATTAAACAAATCGGAGAGGTGGTATGAATTCCTCTTTACCGTTATTTGATCGTGCGCCCATGCTGGCCGGCGGTATATTGCTCGAGCATCGGCCATGTCTGGTTGGCAACACTGTTGTTTGAGTAGCCTTAATCATGGCTTTATTACATTTGAAATTTAAATCTAAATAACCATGCAATTATGAACCCTGCATTCCGGCGCGATTTATTGCCCCAAACAGTTCTATCTTTTTTGCCACTGACGTTATTTTTCCAGTTGGTATAATATACACTGGCATCTTCCTGTTTTTATTTAGTTTATTGTATTCTGGAGATTATCGATCGAAATGATTGACCATTAAAGAAAGTCCACTTTTTTTGGCCTATTCTAGGTTTGTCTGCAATAACATGTTGTGCCGCAATTTTATTGGAGCGGCCTCAAAATTCCTTCTGGTCAGGTTTTTTCCACTATCAAATTTATATTGTTTTGTTGTTTTTTATTAGTGTCGGATCAGGAGATTGGCAAAAACGGGCAGTCACGGCTTTTTTTGTTGGCGCACTCTATGCAGCAACGTTGTATTACCTCAATCTATTGCAGATACTTCCAAACATAGAAATATTTGCGAATTATCTGGTTTATCGAGGAAACAAATCTATTTTGCTTGGCATTTTGCTGGCGATCGCTGCTGGATGGATGCTGTACGAGATGGCATCACTTACTGATCGCCGGTGGCTTTGGTTGAGGGTTTCAGCATTTTTATATGTTGTAATCGCGTTGTTATTTCTTGCCAAGACGCGCACTGCCAGTCTGATTTTTGTCTTGTTATGTTTATTATTTTTTTTGAAATATCTCACAATGTCTTGGCGTAGCGTGCTCTGGATACTTGGGTTCGTATTGTTGCTTACGGTTACCTGGCTATCTGCATCGAATTTGCGTTTGCGCACCATCGGTACGATAGATGATATTAATGCCTTTTCACAAGGCCAGCAAATAAGTGATGATGGCATTCGATTAGAAATGTATAGCGTTACCTCCAAAATTATTGCTGAAAAACCATGGACGGGCCACGGAATAGCAACTTGGCCATCGCAGTATCAAAAACATGCCAAAGGTTTGCCCAGTGAAGGAACACGTACCCCACACAATGATTACCTGTTTTACGCTGCCGAAATTGGATTAATCGGATTGGCTGCCTTGTTATGGATATGGCTGACCCAATTGACCGTTGCCTGGAAAATTGGTGGCGCCCCTGGTATGTGGCTAGGTATGTTGGGGATAGCCATCATGGTTGGCGGCATGTTTAACGCTATCTTGCGGGATGCGGTATTTGGCATGCCATTTATGGTTTTGCTTGCCATTCCGCTGGCTGGTGTGACGCGTAATCACGTCCGAGCAGTATGACGCAAGAAATTGAAAAATCAGTAACTAAGCCCAATGTCGGCACTGACGAGCGTGTCATTTTGTGTATGAAATGGGGCGTTAAGTACGGCTCGGAATACGTCAACAGACTATACGCGATGGTGACACGGCATCTGCGTGGGCCGTTTCGTTTCGTCTGCTTAACTGATCGAAGTGAAGGTGTGCGCGCCGAAGTGCAGTGCTTGCCCATTCCTGATTTAGCTTTGCCAGAAGATATTCCTGAGCGCGGTTGGAAAAAACTGACTACCTTTGAGGCCAATCTACACGGATTACAAGGTACCGCGCTGTTTCTCGACCTTGATGTGGTGATTGTCGATGACATTGACTGTTTTTTTGAACAACCGGGCGAATTTCTGATCATCCACGATTGGAAGCGGCGTTGGCGCATTACCGGCAATTCTTCAGTTTATCGCTTTCGTCTTGGCGCACATGCTGAATTGTTGGCCGAATTCCGGGCAAAACAAATTGATGTACGACGTAACTTCCGGCATGAGCAGGCATTCCTCTCTGACTGGTTGCATCGCCAAGGGAAGTTGAGCTATTGGCCTGATGCTTGGTGCCGTAGTTTCAAATATCACTGTATTCCCCGTTGGCCTTACAACTATTGGTCTGCCCCAATTATTCCAGAGAGTGCGCGCATCCTGATTTTTCATGGCGAAGTCAACCCACCCGATGCGCTGGTTGGACGGCGTAACCGAAGGTTCCGATACGTGCAGGCCGCACCCTGGATATCCAAGCATTGGACTGAATGAAATCTCCATGAAACGTATATGCATTTTCTTTGGCTTGCGAAACTGCGTCCATCACACTAATCGAACGGCGTTGATATGAGCAACCCGACTGCAACACAACCCAGTATCGTGCGTACCGAAGTAATCGTTTCAACTTACAACAATCCAATGGCACTGAACTATGTGCTGCTAGCACTGGCCGGCCAGCGCAACGCTGACTTCAGCGTGTGTGTAGCGGATGATGGATCCGGCGAACCAACGCACGCGCTACTTGAAAGTTGGAGTCGCCGTCTCAGCCCGATTCCGCTGCGCCATATTTGGCAGCCAGATGACGGTTTTCGTAAAACACTATCTTGAACAAAGCAATCAACTCGTCACAAGCGGATTACCTCATCTTCATCGATGGCGATTGTGTCGCTCGCCCTGACTTTATTGCCCGCCACATTGCGCGCCGCACCGAGGGTGTTTTTCTTTCCGGTGGAATGATTCGTCTGCCCGATAAATCAACTTTAGCGCTATCGGAGCAAGCTATTGCCAGTGGCGAGGTTTTCCGGCTGAACTGGATCGTCGCACAGATAGGACTGGGAAAACTCAGCGTGCTGCTCAAGGCAGCAGTATTGCCGATGGCCTTAGCGAGCAAGCTTGAATGGCTCTCACCAGTCAAGCGCACTTGGAACGGCGCTAATAGTTCGGCTTGGCGTCGCGACTTAATTGCAGTTAACGGTTTCGATGAATCATTAAAATACGGTGCCGAGGATGTGGAGATGGGTGTGCGCCTGAATAACCACGGTATTGTCGGGCAACATATCCGCTACAGTACTTGTCTGCTGCATATTGAACATTTACGTGGCTATGCCGACGCCAATATTGTGCGGCGTAATAAAGCATACGTACGTGAAGTAAGGAAGAGTGGCATCGACTGGACCGCTAATGGCATTGTCAAGCTTGCCGCGCGACCAGCAGCGGAAATTGAATACGACAAATTACTTTCTTCGGGAGATAAGCTGTGCGTATCACTACAGAAATTAACAGCGCATGAAGCACGCATCAATTGTCGTTGGAAGGCATAAGCGGAATGATATTTTTAAGCCGGGCGCTGGCCCTAATGGAGGCGAGTTTCATTTACCGTACCGTTTGTTGCGTGAACTCTTTCTGGAAGCCGGGATCGAGCTTTCAACCGCCGATATGAACATGGGCCGTGAAGTAATATTTGAACTGCATATTAACGCGCGGCGTCGCTTGCCAAAATGCCCAGCCTACGCATATCTATATGAAGATCCGATTATTCGGCCACTCAACAGCGAGATGGCGCAGTTACGTCGTTACCGTAAGGTATTTACATCGAATGAAACACTAATCGATGGCAAACAAATCTTGTGCTTGGATTACCCCAACGATTTAAGTTTACGGCCAATGCCAAGTTTTATCGAACGTGATTTGTTTTGCGTGATGATTGCTTCAAACAAAGCGCTGCTACATCCTCATCCCCGCAGCTTGCATGGTAATCGTATTGAAATTATTCGCTTTTTCGAAGCGCAGGCTCCTGAACTGTTTGCGCTATATGGCAAGGGTTGGGACATTCCGGCGTCATGGCCCCTAGAACACGACGTCTTATTAAGCGTATGAATGAATGGCGTGCCCGTATTGCCCCCAGCCGACCCTTCCCAAGTTACCGCGGGACAGTGTATACAAAACCAGAAGTTTTGGATCGCGCCAAATTCTCAATCTGTTACGAAAATTCACGCGGCAGCCCAGGCTATTTGACCGAGAAAATTTTTGATTGCTTTACCAGCGGCTGCATACCGATTTATATCGGTAGCACTCACAGCAGCGCTCATTCCAGAGGATTGTTACATCGATGGCGATCGTTTTAATAGCTCTGCGGAGATGTTGAAATTTTTACAATCCATCGACGCCGATAGCTATGCGCGCTATCAAGCGGCAATCCAGCGCTTTCTGGCCGGACCAGACAGCGTGCGATTTACCAATGTGTATTTTTGCCAATCGCTAGTGAACGTTGTAATGGCTGATTTAATGGCGGTATGAATACTAATTTCCCTGATAGGCTGCACGTTTATTAAACGCTTGTAGTTTAGGTTACGTCGCAGAATTCAGATTATCTTGGATACTGATCATCCAAGATCTACAAAATATCACAGGTACAATGAAAAAATCTTCCGTTTTTTTTTTGTTTGTGAGTTGTTTATTTCCTTTAACTCTGGGCTACAACCGTGTTGTTAGATCCCTATCTGGTGTATCTAGGCCCCCCCGATAGATGTGTTATAAGTATTTCCCCCACTCGACGACAGACTACCCCGTTTCGTAATAAGATAGGAAAGTGTGCACGGCCAAGTGGTTCAGACCCTACGTTTCCTTAACCCTTCTAGTGATGATGCAATCTCCAAGATTTTCAATGGGTATACACTTGATTTGCCCTAACACGTGACTATTTAGAACCTAGACATGATTTGTATTTCTCTGTTTATTTACGAGATGGGATTCCTCCTACTTTCCAAAATGGAATTTGGGTGGACAAATGCGATGTTCCATATATACCTTTAGGAAAGGTGACTGGTTCAGAATTCCCCATTGCAATTACATTGACTTCTGACTATGGCTGTATTGCAGGCTTACCACCACCACACCCGATACCTAACTTTGTAGCATCCTACAGCGCCCCATCAATTGTGACTATCGCTGACGGAAATCAGATTGAAAGTGTAAAAATTTCGGTTACTGCAGAGAGCTTGCCGTGGCAGAGTTTGATTTTGGATACAGAATAGGACTAATTAAAATAGCAGAAGCACCTAAAACTATCCCTATTTTTTCAGTTACGGAGCTGAACGTTTTAACTCTACCGCCACCAGCCATTGAAGGAAGTGTTGTTGAATACAACAACATCATAGACCCCCTTCCTTTACCCCCCCGCCCCCCCCCCCACCTCCCCCCCCCCCCCCCCGGGCGGACATTTTTTTTACACCAGCGATGCAGCCGAGCAAAGCTATATCGATAGTGGACAGGCTGGCCATTTTCAACGCACAGGACGTAGTTTTATACAGGTGGATATGTTCCGGTATGCCGATTTTATGGTAGCCAAACGCCAGGACCCAACTCGCATTTTTTTAGTGCCGATCAAAATGAATGCACTGGTCTGAAAGCGTTGCAAAAATCACCCGTCCCCACCGATGTACCGCAATGGAACAGCGAAGGCAATGGCTTTTATGCAGTGGCTATTGTAGTCGACGCTAACGGCAATCGTACCGCTTGAAAGGAACTGTGCCGGAGGTATTTATAACAATGCTTATGCCGAAACGGAAAACGCAACGCCTGGGATTCTAATTCTGTTTTTCGACCAGCCAAGCCGAGATCGATCCGATGGTTATCAACTATGGCTGGAGTGACGAAGGCATTGCGTTTTGCACAGGTTGAATCAGTGAATTTCGTGCGTGGTGAGGGTTTCGGTCACCTTAAAACCTGCTTCGGAGCGTGACCACCCGTATACGCGCGGTACGATGAAACGTTCACCTGGAGCTTGTCGGAGGGGTGTGGTTCTAAGCTCACCCGGCTGGTAGTTGCCATGAACGGTATAATCACCATGAGTGGGGTTTAGATGTTTTATGTTCAAAATCGAATCGCCATCATTTAACAACCATCAAAGCCATCAGCTCACTTTCACTAAATCCCGCCGCCCGTCGGGCTTCAATATTAAAAGGCCCGCGCAGCGTTGGTGCCTTGTAAATTTCTGCAAGCGAGGCATAGGTTGAAACAGGCTCAAGGCCACGTGTCTCGCAAATCCAGTTAAACCAGCGATTGCCTATCAATACGTGGCCAATCTCATCCGCAAGAATGATGTCGATAATTTCAGCTGCCGCAATATCTCCCGCTTGCGCAAGCTTGGCCCGCAGAGGCGGCGCAGGCATCAGGCCGCGCGCTTCCATAGTGCGCGGAACCAGTGCCATGCGGGCGAGGATATCATCCGTGGTTTTTTCGACCATATCCCAAAGACCGTTGTGCGCTGCAAAGTCACCGTAGGCATAACCTTTCGTAAGCAGATGGGCAGAAAGCAGAGAAAATGTCGAGCTTCTTCGGCTTGCGACCTTGAGCCAGTCAATATAATATTCGCGCGGCATTTCCGAGAAACGCCAGATAGCATCCAGGGCCAAGTTGATGGCATTAAATTCGATATGTGTCAGCGCATGAATCAGCGCAGCGCGGCCTTCTTCAGTGCGCATGGACCTGCGTGGCACAGACAGATGTGAAACCAGCTCAGGACGCAGCGGGTGACCAGGGATGGGTTGCAGCGTTGTCAGGGAAGCATCGACCTCCAGGCAAATTTCACCTTTCTTCGATGCTTGGGCCAAGGCGATTACGCCAGCGGATTTCAGAACAGGATCGGACTCCGCCAGCCAATGAAGCGCTGCCAAGCGAAGTTCTTTAGGAACATCAAGTAGCATGTGCTATGCCTGCGTCTTTTCAAACAACGCGATGGATTCAACATGAGAGGTGTGCGGAAACATATTCATCACGCCTGCTGCCTTAAGTACATAACCCTTCTGATGCACTAATATCTCGGCATCACGCGCCAGCGTTGCGGGATTGCATGAGACATACACGATGCGAACCGGCGCATCTGTACCCAGCGCCTTGACCAGCTCAAACGCGCCGTCGCGTGGCGGGTCAATTAGCATTTTGTCGAAATGGCCTAACTGCGCCAATGCCGCTTCGTCTATCTCAAACAAATTCATCGCGCTGAATTGGGTGTTGCCCGACAAATCATTAAACGCGGCATTCTGCACGGCACGCTGCACCAGCGCCGCGCTGCCTTCGATGCCCACTACTTGAGCACCGCTGCGCGCTATGGGCAGTGTGAAGTTGCCCAGTCCGCAGAATAAATCAGCGATACGTTCATTCGGCTGAGGATTAAGTAAACGCACGGCACGACTTACCATGACGCGGTTCATATCCGCATTGACTTGGGTAAACTCAGTCGGAGCAAACGGCATGGTAATCCCGAACTCTGGCAGGCTGTATGTCAGCGGCGGTGCGTCCAGCGGGTAAAATGGCACTACAGTTTCCGGCCCTTTTGTTTGCAGCCAAAACTGTACCGCATGGGTATCGGCGAACTGCTTGATCACCTCTTCGTCAGTCGGCGAAAGCGCTTGCAAAATGCGCAGCACCAATACTTCCACATGCTCGCCGACTGCCACTTCGATTTGCGGCAATATATCGCGAGTGGTAAAGCTTTCATTCAATTGTCCCAACAGTGGCAAAAGCTTGGCAATTTTAGGTGTCAGGATTTCACAATGCTGCATATCCGCCACATAGCCGCCACGCTTTTCACGGAAACCTACCAGTGTCTTGCCCTTCTTCAATACATGGCGCACTGAAAGCCGTGCCCGTTGTCGGTACCCCCAAGGCTGCCCATAGATCGGCGGTAAAATAGTCTGTGCCTTAACCTTGCCGATATGCCACAGGTTATCTTCCAAAATTCGCTGCTTGGCGGCAACCTGTGCGCGTGCATCCATATGTTGCATGGAACACCCTCCGCACACGCCGAAATGCTTACATTTCGGCTGGACGCGCATAAAAGTTGGCTTAATAATTTTGCCGAGTTGTGCTATTTCGAAGCTAGGTTTTTTACGATAGGACGAATAGGTGACGCGCTCACCCGTCAATGCGCCTTCGATAAAAATTACTTTACCATCCGCATGCGCAATGCCGCGACCTTCGTAGTCAAGCGATTCAACAACAACGCTGTTTGCGTGTATGAATTTATCAGTCATCTCACTCCGCAATTTTAAAAAATTTAGTTTCCAGCATGATACCAATCCGCCCCATGCCCATGTTTATAAAAATAAAGCTCAATAGCACGCCAGCACCATTTGCCAGCATGTCGGCATAATCAAAAACTCGATAAGCGGTCATGCGCTGCAAATATTCTATTCCGACACCCAAGGCAACCAGCAGACCCGCTACAAGAATACATGGACGCCCGTTGTTGATAAACCTGACAGAACCATAGCATCAAAAAACTGTATGCCAGTGCATGCTCCAGCTTGTCAGCATTTAAAAAATGCATCGGTTCCGGTGGATGAGGTGTGAGTGAAAGATACATAACCGTGGCAACCCAACCCGCTCCCCAGCGCAAGCCAGATCCGACGAAGCTTGGACATGGTTATGGTTTTACGATTGGCCAAGCAGCGAGATATTCCATCCAGTGCGGTTCTGGGGATTTGCTCAAGGTACTGCGCACCAATTCACATTCCTGCTCATAACGAGCATGTGTGAATTGACCACGCATCAACTGGAAGCGCGCATAGACCAAATAAGTATTTACCACATCGGTCTCACAGTAATTGCGGATTTCATTCAGCTTGCCCTGCTGATAAGCCTCCCACACTTTGCTACCGTCCATACCCAGTTTGCCGGGAAAACCGATCAGCTTAGCCAGATCGTCCAGCGGAGCGTTGGCGCGGCCTGTATACAATGCGAGCAAGTCCATCAAATCAAGATGCCGGGAATGATAACGGCTGATGTAGTTATTCCACTTAAAATCTTTTTCATCCTCTCCCATATCCCAATAGCATGCGCACTGAACACCGTGAATCAAGCCACGGTAGTGCAGCACCGGCAGGTCAAAGCCACCGCCGTTCCATGACACTAATTGCGGGGTATATTTGTCAATGCCGTCAAAGAAACGTTGAATGAGTGCGCCCTCGTTGTCTTCCAGCCCGCCTAACGACCACACGCGAAAATTATCGCCCTCGCGCAATGCACACGAAATGGCCACCACACGATGCAGATGATGTTGCAAGAAATCACTGCCTGTCTTCTGGCGACGCATCTGAAAGGCCATCTCCGCCACATCCCTATCGTTCACCTGTGCATCAAGTCCGTACAGAGTCCGAAGTCCGGCAACATCAGGAATAGTTTCGATATCAAAAACAAGAACAGGAGCCATTAACGCCAATAATATTGTAAAGTTGAAATGAATGAAGACATTAAAAAGCTCCCAGAATTATAAAATCAACTTCTCGAGCTCTGAACAGTCACTTTTTTGACCAACCGCCGCCACTCTGTACCCACCAACCCGCTTGGGCACGCTGTATCCAGCGTTGCGCGAATGTATTGCGGATGTCACCTTCCCACTCGGGATGTGCGTTAGCGCGCGCAATCTCGGCATACAACGACTTACGATCCTGATTTTCCGCTGCAACCAGCCCATTGACCTTTTGGCGCGCCGCCAGTGGAACCGTATTTGCATCGCGTAAGGCAACCATACCATCAGAAGTTAACCCGACTGCGCCGTTGGCATAGAACTCTGCCAATTGTGCATGACGCGTCTGCATGGACTGTTTTAAAGCGCTAACGCCAGGAGTATTAATTTCGATGTTTACCTGTGCCGATGCAGCCGCAGAAACACACAGTACAAACAACGCAAAACAAAATTTAATTAAGTTATTCATATTGCTTTCTCCTTTTTTGCATCAGGTGTAACAGGCAGGGATTTATCAGATTTCTGGGTTGTAGCAGATTTATCGGTTTGCCAAACTTCGTCGATTATCTTGTCAGCCGCTTTTTCTGCTGCTGCGGCAGGGAAATAAATATTGATGGTAACGCAGGCGCTCAGTGCCATGCCCGCCAAAGGTAGTACGGTCCAAATTTTTTTCATTGTGCCCCTCCTTTATTTGATCACTGCCTTATTGTCCTGCAATACCCGTTTCAAGCGGGTTATCAGTTCACTCCAGTCTACTTTGCGATTGTAGCCCATCACAGTGATGGCGGGAATGCCACCCCCTTTTACGATCGTATAAGCGTTGCCATTTTCTTCCACTCCCGACATTGTGCATATATCATTGTGCAGCGCACAACTCAGTCCGATGCGTTCATAGCCGAAATTCTCAAAGATGCGCAAAAAACTGCGCTGCAAGGCAGCAACTCCGCCTGCACCACCCAGCGAAGAAATGTTTTCTACTGCTTTTTGGCTGATTTTCTTGCGATATTTTCCGGGACTACTTGCCAGCTTGGCATCAAAACGCACCGGAAGCCAGTTCACCAGTTCGAGATTATTCACTCCCAAATCAATACGCCCCTGGATATTTCCGAAAGAAAACGTGCGCGTGAGCAGGTCAAGATCCAGTTCACGCATGTCCAAATTACCTGACAGACGAGGTGCGCGACCGAAGGGATCAAATAGTTCCAAGTGATTTGCCAGTACTGTGCCATCGAATACCCGAAACAGTAAGGTACCATCCACCTTGAGTAATTTATCCTGGTAACTCACCTTGGGGATAGAGCCAGATAGCGAGCCGTGCATCTCAGGCCAATGCAATGCGGTGCTGAGCTTCTGCATGGAAATCGACGTCAACGTGCTGGAAAAATTCCACTGCCACGTGTCATTTATATTATGCAGATAGAAATCGTTCACTTCTAACTTGCCGTCAAGTATAGGTAGTGTGGCTGTTGGCAGAATGAAATTATTCCCGCGCATCTGTATTTGCCATTGCGTTGCGCCCAACGGCAATCCCATCAATTCACCATCAGCAAAAGCCACATGCGCCATACTCTGCACTTGTGCATGCCACGGAATGTCCGCATTAATACCGTGTAGGGCAAATCGTTTCTCACCATCCACTACAGCTACATCGCGCAACTTAATCAGCAATGCTTGGGTAGCGCCATCGCGGTAATGCCAGTCCACATCAACGAACCCTTTCAGCTCTGTTGCTGATAAAGCGCTCTTTTCCAAAAATGGTTTAGCGTAATCAGCAAAGCCATTCGCCAGCGACAAATTTTCTCCAACCAAACGGCCTTCCAATAAATTACTTTTCTTAACGTCCCACAGTGCTTGCATCTCAACCTTGCCTACCCCTGGCAGATTGACTACAGCCTGGGTTACTTTTAGCTGTGTATTGTCCCACTGGCCAGAGGCCCGAAGCGTATGCCCGCCACGCAAATACAACGGTTGCCAGAACAGTTCACCACCCTGCCAATCGAGTGCGCCACGCCAACTCCATGTTTGACCTGTACGAGCAGCGTCTACATGCAGCGTACCTTGCAATTTTTCTGCGGCATGCAAACCGCTCATATCCGCAACAGCTAAATCGGTCAACCGCAAATCAGCGTTAATCTGGCTTACCCCCGCTTTATCACCATGTACCACCAAGGTGCCATTCAGGGCACCCTGTGTAGGCAATGGCCCATTCGGTGGAAGCAAGCTTGCCAGACGCTTACCTTGCGCGTTGCGCAATAGTACTGTGGCACGCCACGGCTGCGCGCGGAAATCAGCGTTTACCTGCCATAGTTCATTAGCTTCAGCGGTAAGCCGCAACTCCAACCGTTGCGAGGCAAACTCGTAACTAAATGTGAATGGCAAATCTGGAATCGCATCCAGCTTACCTTTATGGCATGTCACGCGGGCTGAACTAAGCAAAAATTCCGAACAATGCACGTGTACCTTACGCCATATTTTTTCCGCCATATGCAATTCGTCTATGCTAAATTCTGCCGAACCCTCTTGTGCCAATATCACTTTAATTCCGCGCGCGGCAAAACTCGGTGCGGCAACGTCTGCCACGTTTAATGTAATTTGCACGGCATAAAGCGGCGCAGACAAAAATAACGGACAAAAACTTAACAAGCCGAATAGGCAGCCATTTAACAGGCGGTTTATGGTATATATAATTGTCTTGTTAAACATATAGCCGCTCAATTTTATGATGCTGAACCATACTTCATTTCTGCTAGACCAGTTTCATCAACCATAATTCTGATATGAGATTTTTTTCCGCGCTATCCCTGCTCTGCTTGCTTGTCCTGAAACCCGCTTGGGGTGAAAATATTTCACTCCAGATTGGCAAACACAATATTCATGCTGAAATTGCTAATACCCCGCAAAGCCGCGAACGGGGACTGATGCAGCGCGGTCGCCTGTGCGCTAATTGCGGCATGTTGTTTATTTTTGAAAAAGCTGACAGGTATAGCTTTTGGATGAAAAATACGCCACTGCCGCTAAGCATTGCCTTCATCGCCGTCGATGGCGTCATTCTCAATATTGAGGAAATGCAGCCTAACACCCTAGATACGCACGATGCCCAAGGGGATGCATTGTATGCGTTGGAAATGAATAGTGGTTGGTTTACCCGAAATGGCATCAAGCGAGGAATAACGGTCCAAGGATTAAAGCGAGCTCCCATAGGGCATTAACTTTTCTAAACTGCCATAAAAAATCCCGGCGAATCCAGGATTTTTATTTTGCGCAAGCTGGAAGAATTACGCGTAATTCTTCGCTACAAATCCAGTTAACCAAACCCCAGAAGGTTTCGACATACTTGGCGCGGGCGTTGCGGTAATCAATATAGTAGGCGTGTTCCCATACGTCACAAGTCAACAAAGGTTTGTCTGCGCCAGACAAAGGGGTAGCTGCATTGCTGGTGTTAACGATATCCAGCGAGCCATCGGCTTTTTTCACTAGCCATGTCCAGCCAGAGCCAAAATTTCCTACGCAAGAAGCCGAAAATGCTTTTTTAAAATCTTCGAAACCACCCCATTTTTTGTTAATACCCTCCGCCAGCGCTCCACTGGGTACACCGCCACCGTTAGGCTTCAAACCATTCCAATAAAAAGTATGGTTCCACACTTGGGCGGCATTATTGAAAATACCGCCACTGGATTTTTTGACAATCTCTTCCAGTGTTGCGTTCTCAAATTCAGTACCTTTAATCAGGTTATTGAGATTGGTCACATAGGTTTGATGATGTTTTCCATAGTGATATTCCAAAGTTTCTTTGGAAATGTGCGGCACCAGTGCATCCATTGCATAAGGTAGTGCTGGTAAAGTATGTTCCATCTGGTTCTCCTCAATTTAAGTTTCAAGTAATTCAAAATTCCAGCCGAATAACAGTCCTTGGGGCTAAAAAACCGGCATCATTTAAAGACTGGTGCTATTTCACCCGTTCTTGCCAACAAAACTCACCGACTAATCGGTTTGTATCGAATTCGCTTCGGCTTCGCGCCTTCCTCACCCAAACGCTTCTTTTTATCAGCCTCATATTCCTGATAATTACCATCAAAAAATGTGACCTGCGAGTTGCCTTCAAAGGCGAGGATATGAGTCGCTATACGATCCAGAAACCAGCGATCATGCGAGATCACCAGCACGCAACCGGCGAATTCCAGCAGCGCGTCTTCAAGCGCACGCAAGGTTTCTACGTCGAGGTCATTGGAGGGTTCATCCAGCAACAGGACATTACCGCCCGAAATAAGGGTTTTCGCCATGTGCAGCCGTCCGCGTTCGCCACCTGAAAGATTACCGACCAGCTTTTGCTGGTCTGCACCTTTGAAATTAAAGCGGCCAATATAGGCGCGCGATGGTGTCTCAAATTTGCCCACGGTGAGAATGTCGTTGCCACCGGAAATAACATCAAACACGGTTTTATCGCTCTCCAGCGCATCGCGCGATTGGTCTACATGCGATATTTTGACTGTTGATCCAATTTTTATTTCGCCAGAATCCGGTTTTTCTATTCCAGTCAGCATGCGGAACAGCGTCGACTTACCTGCACCGTTGGGTCCAATGATTCCGACGATAGCGCCGGGCGGAATCTTGAGACTAAGATTGTCAATCAGCAGTCGGTCGCCATACGCTTTAGAAACATTGTTAAACTCTATAACTTCATTACCCAGCCTGTCGGCAACGGGAATAAAGATTTCCTGGGTCTCATTGCGCTTTTGGTATTCCTGTGAATTTAATTCTTCAAAGCGGGCGATACGCGCCTTTGATTTTGCCTGCCGCCCTTTTTGGATTCTGGCGCACCCATTCCAGCTCCTTGCTTAACGCTTTTTGGCGTGCGGACTCAGAAGATTCCTCTTGCTTGAGCCTGGCTCCTTTCTGTTCCAACCAACTTGAATAGTTTCCCTTCCACGGAATGCCGTGACCACGATCGAGTTCTAAAATCCACTCGGCGGCATTGTCAAGAAAGTAGCGATCATGTGTTACCGCCACCACGGTACCAGGAAAGCGTAATAAAAATTGTTCCAGCCATTCTACCGACTCAGCATCCAAATGATTGGTCGGCTCATCCAGCAGCAACATATCCGGCTTCGACAGCAACAACTTGCACAGCGCAACGCGACGTTTCTCGCCACCAGAGAGATTTTTGATCACGGCATCCCACTCGGGCAGACGTAATGCATCGGCGGCAATTTCCATTTGTTGATCCGCATTTCCGTCACTGGCAGCGATAATAGCTTCGAGTCGGGCCTGTTCGGCGGCCAGCGCATCAAAGTCGGCATCTGGATCAGCATAAGCGGCATATACCTCATCAATTTTTTTGAGCACTGAACACCTCGCCCAACCCTTCCTGCACTGCTTCACGCACGGTCTGCTCCGGGTTAAGTTGTGGTTCTTGGGGTAGATAGCCGATATTCAAGTTCGGCATCGGCATGGCTTCACCTTCAAAATCCTTGTCCACTCCAGCCATAATTTTCAGCACAGTGGATTTGCCTGAGCCATTTAGCCCAAGCAGGCCGATCTTGGCACCAGGGAAAAAGCTAAGGGAAATATCCTTAAGAATTTGGCGTTTGGGCGGAACGATCTTGCCCACGCGGTTCATCGTAAAAACGTATTGGGCCATAGTATCTGTTGTGTATCGAATTATTAATGAAAGGTGTGCAAGCTTACCCCAAGACCTTAAATTTTGGGAGTATGTTAAAAGGCGAAAAAGGAACGACACATATTGAATTTTACCGATTTTTTATTTTTTAATAGGTAAAGTACATGCTGCTAGTTGCTTGTTATGTCGCAAGCTAATTAAGCCCTTCAATATTGGGTTAGTAATTTGCGAAGATCAGTCGGCAATAATCGAATCAGACGGGTTACGCAGCAAAAAGTAAGCCGCCACTTTTTTGAGTAATTCGCGCGCTATCTTGATTGAGACTATTTCGTACTTGATATATTTTACTTTGTTCCTAGCTCAGCCAGCGACTTCTAATTTTGTTCATGTCGTCCAACTCGCCACAGTAAGCCTTGTTAATCCAGTTATCGGTTCCCTCCCGGAAGGGACAACCGCTTTGCCACTTGGATATTGGCATAATTTATATGATATTTAGGGAGACTGTTTGATACTACCGAACTAAATATTTACAAATAGAAGCCGTTACTCAAGATCAATGAGTTGACTTTCGGCATGTATAAAATCGGCGTGGCGTTGTTTAGGATCAATAAACACGATGAATATCTGTGTAATTGTATCCAGCTTATTGAATATATACGTTTTATATAGATGTGTCGTGCAAAGAAGATGGCGGATTCAAGCATCACATTTGTTTAATCTCTAAATTAGACCACTTAATGTAGGCATCCAATGAATAATAAAGCCCCCGGTATGCTTCTAAAATGTATATCACTTAACATAACAAGTGTGTAAAGCCGTATCTTAAGGATAGGAATCGACGAGGACTTATGCGTATTTTAATTATTGATGACGTACAGATCAACATTACGTTGTTACAGCATCTCATCAAAAAAATTCCAGAATGTGAATCTGTTGCCTTTACCGATCCTTGTATGGCAATGGATTGGTGTAAAGATAATGAGCCAGATCTTGTTGTGGTTGATTATATGATGCTGCAGATGGATGGCATTGAGTTTACCCGACAATTGCGTAGTTTTAAGAACTACGAGACGATTCCTGTCCTAATGGTCACGGCCAATCATGAAATTAGTGTGCGGCACGATGCATTAAATAGGGGGGTAACCGATTTTCTTAATAAACCATTAGACACTATCGAGTTTATGGCGCGTACCAAAAATATGCTTGAATTACGGAAAATCCATAAATATATTACCGAGCGTTCTGAATGGTTAGCGGAGGGAATACGCAAAGCCACGTCCGAGATTGTAACCCGTGAACGGGAGACTATTTTTTGTCTCGCCCGCGCAGCTGAGTACCGTGATCCAGAGACAGGGCGCACATACTACGCATGGCGCATTACTCGAAACATATTGCCCGGAATCTCGGATTGCCTTTAGATCAGCAGGAGTTGCTACTGGAAGCCGCACCAATGCATGACATTGGCAGGTTGGCACTCCTGATTCAATCCTGCTCAAGCCAGGCAAATTAACTGTTGAAGAATTCACCATCATGAAACAGCATGCAGCGATTGGTTATAAGGTACTGAGTACCGGTAATTCGCACATGCTCAAGGCTGCAGCGATAATCGCCCTTTCCCATCACGAGAAATTCGATGGTAGTGGTTATCCGAACGGTCTGTCAGGTAATGATATTCCATTGTTCGGGCGCATTGTGGCAATCGCAGACGTTTTCGATGCATTGACCTCTGAACGTCCGTATAAAAAAGCTTGGAGTATCGAACGGGCAACACAAATGATTCATGATTGTGCGGGACAGCATTTTGATGTGAACTGCGTCAATGCTTTTTTCACCGATTTTGATGAAGTACTGAGGATCAAGAATAAATTTGTAGACGACGAATACCATTGAATTTAGAGATTGCACTTTAGCCTGATGGGTTTAGTTTTACTATGCTGATAGTAGGAGGTATGTGATATGAAAATCAGTCAAATTCGTTGGTCTGAGAAAGCTGGATGGGAGAAAACTCCAGGAGTCTTAGTGAACGCTGATGTGGTATTAGTTTTTGCCGACAATGCTTTTTTTCAAACTGAAACTTGCTATGCCCAGCTACATGAAATGTTCCCCGAAGCCCGTATTGTTGGCTGTTCGTCTGCCGGTAATGTATTGGGTGTAGAAATCACTGATGGAGATATAGTAGCGACGGCAATCAAGCTAGAACATTCCAAGGTTTTACTTGCATCGGTTGATGTAGAACCTGGCCAAAATGCGCAGGAGATGGGGATGCGCTTGATGGCTAAGCTGGGTGATCCTGAATTACGCCATGTGATCATTCTTTCTGATGGCCTACTAGTGAATGGCAGCGAACTGACGAAGGGACTGAATCAAGCAGGCGTATCGGTCACCGGCGGTCTGGCAAGCGATGGTGAACGGTTCGGAAAGACTTGGGTGATGGCGGATGCACCTGCCAGAATGGGCGCATTGCTGCCTTAGGCTTTTATGGCGACGTTACCATCAAAAGCGGATGTTTTGCTGGCTGTGAAGCATTATGTGCCGAGCGGATCATCACCAGGTCGGAAGGAAATGTGCTGTATGAGATTGAAGGAAAACCAGCGTTGGGTCTTTATAAACAATGCCTGGGCGAACAGGCTAGTGAACTTCCCGCCAGTGGCTTGCGATTCCCTTTAAGCATTCAAGCGACCAAAGCGGATAAAGCTGTGATACGTACATTATTGGCAGTGGACGAGGTGGCGCAAAGCTTAATTTTCGCCGGAGACATGCCTCAAGGCCACCTATGTAAACTGATGCACGCCAATTTGGATAACACGTTTGACAGTGCCATATTGGCAGCTGAAGCGGCACAGCCTGCCAATCGTGAAGCTACTGGATTATGTTTGTTAGTGAGTTGCCTCGGAAGACGTTTGGTGATGGGGAAGATGGCTGAAGATGAATTAGACATCGTACAAGAAAAACTGGGCGCTGAAGCTGTTATCACCGGTTTTTACTCTTATGGCGAACTGGCTCCGTTCAGCAATGTCATGCCCTGCCAATTGCACAACCAGACAATGACTCTAACCACTATTTACGAAAATGGTTGAAAAAATGTGTATGGTTTTTTGTAACATACTGAAACAATCAGATGAAATTAAACATAGCCCAAGTGTAATTTTCATACAGGAATTTCGTAAACAAATAGTGCACCTGCATGAAGTGGCGATACTTGAAATGAATAGTTTGTGTTAAATGCAGTAATTCACATTAAATTGATTGTGAATATAATTTTTATATTTACTTTAAATTGAAAAGGTATTTTATGAAAATCAGTCAAATTCGCTGGTCTGAAAAAACTGGATGGGAGCGGGCCTCAAATTTTTCGCAAATGCCGATTTGGTGTTGGTATTTGCCGACAATAACTATTTTCAAACTGATGGTTGCTATATTCAATTACAGGAGATGTTCCCACAAGCCCACATTGTTGGGTGCTCTACTTCGGGCAGTGTAATGGGCGTGACCATCAGCGATGGCGATATGGTTGCCACTGCAGTCAAGCTAGAACGATCTAATATTAAAGTGGCATTGATTGATTTGAATCCAAATATGGGAGCAACGGAGTTAGGAATATCCCTGATGGCAAAACTGGCTGATTCTAACTTGCGCCATGTAATCGTTTTCAGATGGCCAACAAGTCAATGGTAGCGATCTGGCAAAAGGATTGAACCAAGCGGGCATACCGGTCACCGGCGGTTTGGCAGGAGATGGTGTGCGGTTTGGGAAGACCTGGGTGATGGCAGGGTCACCTGCCAGAACTGGGCGCATTGCCGCCTTGGGCTTTTATGGCGGTGTCACCATTAGAAGCGGGTGTTTTGCCGGTTGGGAAGAGTTCGGTGCTGAGCGGATCATCACTAAGTCTGAAGGAAATGTGGTCTATGAGATTGATGGTGAGCCAGCACTAGATCTCTATAAAAAATATCTGGGTGAGCAGGCTAACGAACTTCCTGCCAGCGGATTGCGATTCCCCATGAGCATCCAGATGACTAAAGCAGACAGGGCTGTGATACGTACTTTATTAGCAGTAGACGAAGTTGCACATAGCTTAACTTTTGCTGGTGATATGCCCCAAGGCCATCTTTGCAAACTGATGCGTACCGATCTGGATAACTTGATTGATAGTGCCGGATTGGCGGCTGCTGAAGCACAACCAGCCAACCAGATTGAAACTGGCTTGTGTCTGCTGGTGAGTTGTGTCGGAAGGCGTTTAGTGATGGGGCAAGCGACTGAAGATGAGTTGGATATCGTACAAGAAAAACTGGGCGCTGAAACCTACATCACCGGCTTCTACTCTTACGGCGAACTGGCTCCGTTTAGCAATATCATGCAGTGCCAATTGCACAACCAGACTATGACTCTGACTACTATTTACGAATAGACTCATTTCATGCATCGTTTACTTAAACGTCAGTTACAGCGCTATCTAGGAAAGGACTTTCAGCCTGATGAGACGATGGGGGCATTTTTAGAGGTCATTGATAGCTATTATCAAGAGGTGGACAGGGAGCAACGCTTACTGCAGAACGTCCTACATATAAATACCACCGAGCTCAATGCGGTGAATGAACATATGCGTATCCAGAGCGCTGAAATAACGCGCACTTTGCTCAACACTTTGAGTGATGGTGTGTACGCTACCGACATGCAGGGACAACTTACTTTCATGAATGCCACTGCTGAGAAGATCCTCGGTAGAACTGAGCAAGAGCTTATCGGACACCCAATTCATGAGATCGTGCAACATCATCTCCCCGATGGATCATTATTTCCCGCCGAACGTTGTCCGCAATTTATAGTAATTCGGAGCGGTGAATCAATTAATGGCAGTAGTCATTATATCGGGCGTGATGGCAGTTTTATTCCAGTGGAATATATATCGCGCCCGATCATGGTAGGAGGTAAATTTATTGGGGCACTCGTATCGTTTCAAGATATTAGCTTGCGTCAGGAAACGGAAAATAATTTACGGATAGCATATGACAACTTAAGGGAAACACTAAGTGAGCTGGAATTCCAAAAATATGCTGTGGATCAGCATGCCATCGTAAGTATGGCCGATCCAAACGGAAAAATTACCTATGCCAACAATAAATTCTGCGAGCTTAGTCGATATGATCGTGAGGAATTGTTGGGACAAGATCATCGTATCTTGAATTCCGGCCACCATCCACACGCATTCTTCAAGGAAATGTGGAAAGTCATCAGCCGTGGCAAAATTTGGCATGGCGAGGTAAAAAACCGTCGCAAAGATGGTATCTACTACTGGGTGGACTCCACAATCATTCCGTTATTGAATGACCAGGGGGTGCCATTGCGGTATATCTCGATCCGTACAGACATTACTGCACGTAAGGAGATAGAGATTCAAATAGAAGAACAGCGAGCATTTTACGAGCAGATTAGCGAAACATTGGATGAAGGTTTGCTTGTACAGGATATAAATGGGCGATGCATCTACATGAATTCTGAAGCTGAGCGTTTATTAGGATGGTCGCGAACAGAGCTCGTTGATAGGTCTGTGCATGACACAATTCACAAGCAGACAGCAGACGGACATCCGTTGTTAGAGTGTGATTGTCCAATTATATTGGGGGCGAAAAAAACAGGGGGGGTGCGCCTTGATGATCAAGTTTTTGTGCACAAGAATGGTACAGTATTTCCGGTAGAAGTGTCCTCTCAGGTGTTTATGCGTAAAGGTGTAATTGACTCTGTTGTGGTGGCATTTCAGGATATTACGGAACGAAGAAAAAGTGAATTTTGCATTCGGCAGACTCAAGAACGGCTTAATCTTGCTTTGGATGGCTCCAACCTGGCATTGTGGGATTTAGATGTTGCCAGTGATCATATTTACTTAAGCAGTAAATGGGCGGAAATGCTGGGTAGGGTGCCAGAAGAAACACTAATGACGGTGGAGAGCCTATTTGATGATATTCATCCAGAAGATCGTGGGCAAGTACAACGATTGTGGGTGCCTGTTCTGAAAGGGCTGTTACCTCATTATTCGGTTGAGTGTCGAATAAAATGTCGAAATAATGAGTGGTTGTGGGTGTCTACACGAGGCAAGGTAGTAGAGCGTGATGCAGCAGGGCGCGCAGTGCGTCTGACCGGTACCTGTGCTAATGTAACTGAGAAAAAGCGGGCGGAAGAGGCGTTATATAAGTCCGAGACCAAGCTGCGCACATTGTACGATTCAACTAGTGATGCGGTGATGCTACTAGACGAAAAGGGATTTTTCGATTGCAATTTAGCGACATTGCAGATGTTTGGATGCCTATCACGGCAATATTTTTTTCAGCACCCAGCAAGTTTATCGCCGGAGAAGCAACCTGGCGGCCTGGATTCAATGATATTAGCGAACAAGCAGATTGCAATAGCAATGAAGGAAGGGAGTAACCGTTTCGAATGGGCGCATAAACGCGCGGACAATGGCAATACTTTTGATGCGGATGTTTTGCTCAATCTCATGACGCTAGACAATAGGCCAGTTGTACAAGCGACCGTACGTGACGTTACTCAACGCAAGCAGGCAGAAAATGCATTGCGGCAATCAAAAACGATCGCGGAACAGGCGAGCAAGATCAAGAGCGATTTTTTAGCCAATATGAGTCACGAGATACGTACCCCGATGAACGGCATTATCGGTATGACCGGATTGGCACTCGATACTGAATTAACCCCGGAGCAACGTGAATATTTGAATTTGGTTAAAACTTCCGCTGATTCTTTACTCCATATCGTTAACGATATTTTAGATTTCTCTAAGATCGAATCGGGCAAAATGGAAATTGAGAAGGTGGAGTTTTCATTAGAGCGTATGTTGCGCGATACGATAAAGCTGTTAGCAATACGCGCGCACCAATCGGTTTGCCTTGCCGATGATGTACAGAAAATGAGCGCCAAGTTGAACTTTAGCGTTCGTGACACTGGCATCGGTATTCCTCAAGAAAAATTCCAAACTATTTTTAATTCATTCTCGCAGGCAGACACTTCAACTACCCGTAAATATGGGGGAACCGGTCTAGGCCTGACCATTTCAGCGCAGATCATCGAGCTAATGGGAGGGAAAATCGAATTGGATAGCGAGGTGGGTAAAGGCAGTACATTCCGTTTCACAATTGACTTACCGGTAAATCTTGATGTTACCGATAATCAATATCAATATTTCGGACAAATTACCGGTATGCATATTTTGGTAGTGGATGACAACGCCACCAACCGTAAGTTGATGTTCAACATGCTAAGTAGCTGGAAGATGTTGCCGACTGTAGTAAGTAGTGGTGAAGCAGCGTTGGCCGAAATGGAGCGTGCAACAGCTTTGGGTCAGCCTTATTCACTTGCGATACTTGATTTACAAATGCCGGGATGATGTTAACGTCGGAAAGGCAACGCGGGTATGCGGCGAGATGTCAAGAATTGGGCATTTCCAGCTATTTGACGAAACCTGTATCGCAGTCCGAATTGCTCAATGCCATCATGCTTGCGTTAGGCGAGCCGAAGCCACAAATGGCGCAACTCATCACACGTCATTCACTGCGGGAATCGCGACGTAAGCTAAAGTTGCTGTTAGCAGAAGACAATGCGGTGAATCAGGTACTGGCGATCCGGTTACTAAAAAAATCGGGACATACTGTAACCGTGGCAAATAATGGCTTCGAGGCCGTGCAATACTGGCAGAATGAACAATTTGATGCAATTCTGATGGATATTGATATGCCAGAGATGAATGGATATGAGGCGACCCAGCGTATCCGCGAGCAGGAACAAGAAAACGGTACGCATGTTCCCATTGTCGCAATGACTGCTCATGTGATGGAGGGAGTGCGTGA
This sequence comes from Nitrosomonadales bacterium, assembly GCA_016721605.1. Taxonomy (GTDB): domain Bacteria; phylum Pseudomonadota; class Gammaproteobacteria; order Burkholderiales; family Gallionellaceae; genus Nitrotoga. The sequence goes on along the minus strand of JADKHS010000006.1, from coordinate 29,114 downwards.
TGAATGCTTAAGTCATGGCATGGATGGTTATCTGTCCAAACCTATTGATACTGTAGCATTGTGGTGCGAACTGGATAAGGTGATGCAAAATATTAAGGGTGAAGCTAGTACACAAGCTTTGTCTTCTGTGCAGCTGCCTGTAGCAGATTTTAAAAAGATACGGCAAACGGTGGATGATAATCGCGAGTTGTTCGATGAGATCGTAAATATATTTCTAGCTGATGCGCCGTCCTATTTGCAACGTATTAAAGCGGCAGTTAATGAAGGCGATGTCACGACAGTACGCCACAGCGCTCACGCACTTAAAGGCATGGTTGGCGCATTTGCTGCTGGGCGTACCATGCATGCTGTTACTTTAGTTGAGCACGGAATCGGGCAATCAGAATTAATTGATGCAGTGGCTGAACTTGAAGCGTCGCTGTCCGAATTGCAAGCTAGCCTTCGTGCTTACAAATGGTGATTGGTGTTATTGAGTAACTTTGGAAGTTTGCCGGGCGTTGTTTGTAATCAATAGGTTTATTTGTACTAGCTCAGACCTGAGCTGACAGTTACCTAATTTTTAAGATGGGGTAAGCTGGAAAAAATGGAGTCCTCCTTTTTATCATTTTACAGAAACATTGGACTCCATTTTTCCAACTTACCTCACTCTTTCCTTTATTTCGATTGGTATGACCACTGACCATCCACCTCATAGCCAGACGCCAGCAGACTGTTAATTTTTTCAGGTGGCATCGGCTTGCTGAAGTAATAACCTTGTATCTCGTCACATTCCTGATGTTTCAAAAAAGAGAGCTGCTCGGCTGTTTCCACTCCTTCAGCGATTACTTTCAGCTTAAGTGTGCGCGCCATATTAATGATCGTACTAACAATCACAGCATCGTCCGAATCAACTGTTATATCGCGCACAAATGATTGATCGATCTTAAGCTTATCGATAGGGAAACGCTTGAGATAACTTAAGCTGGAGTAACCAGTACCAAAGTCGTCCACTGCGAGTTTTAATCCCATTGCCTTTAGTTCCAATAACAACGCAATCGACGCTTCAGCATTGTGCATGACAGCACTTTCGGTAATTTCCAGCTCAAGACCAGAGGGGTCGAGTTCATATTCGCGTAAAATTTCCTTAATCATTTCACCAAAATTATTTTGGCGAAACTGCACTGCCGATAGGTTCACCGCTACGGTAATCTTAGGTAAACCTAACATACGCCATTCGCTATTCTGCCGACAAGCCTCACGTAATACCCATTCACCAATTGAAACAATCAAACCAGTCTCTTCTGCAATTGGAATAAAATATTCTGGTGGAACCATTCCAATCTCAGGATTATTCCATCGCAATAATGCTTCTACACCAATGATACGGCCGCTACGTAAATTCACCTGAGGCTGATAATGTAAACAAAACCCTTGTTGTTCTACTGCATGGCACAGTTTCCGTTCGATCGACATGCGCTCTAGCGCAAGCTGATTCATTTCATTAGTGAAAAACTGATAGTTATTGCGCCCATTTTTTTTAGCATGATACATTGCAGCATCAGCATACTTAATCAAACTGTCTCCATCGCATCCATCTTCTGGAAAGATGCTGATGCCGATACTAGTGGTTATTTTTATTTCATTGCCATCTATCATGCACAGGCCAGAGATGGCATCTATCAGTTTGACCGCAATATCGGTAGCATCATCCACAGTTTCCAAATCCGGCAACATAATGATGAACTCGTCCCCACCCCGCCTGCTCACCGTATCGCTAGCGCGGCTCACAGTGCTAATTCGTTTAGCAACCTCCTGCAATAATTTATCACCAACAAGATGGCCCAGCATGTCATTAATAGCTTTAAAATGATCGAGGTCAAGACACATGACTGCCACTTTGTGTTTTTCACGGCCAGCATGGAAAATAGCCTGAGTTAAGCGATCTTGTAATAACAGGCCATTAGGCAGATTGGTGAGGAAGTCATGCAGCACGACATAAGCCATACGCTCTTCTGCCGCTTTACGCTCGCTGATATCGGAAAAAACGCCGATATAGTAATTGATTTCGCCGCGGTCGTTTTTCATTGTGCTGATACTTAAACACTCGGCGTAACTTTCATCATTTTTTCGTCGACCGACCATTTCACCCTGCCAGCTTCCGGTCTCGTTAATGCTGCACCATGTGTCATCATGGTTGAACGCGTCATTCATCAAACCAAGATGTAACAGATTCAGGTTCTTACCTATTAAATCATTAGCGCTGTAACCGGTAATGGTAGAAAAAGCCGGGTTAATAAACAACATGTTTTTATCGGCATCCGTGACAATTATGCCTTCATGTACGCTATTGAATATATGCGCGAATAGCCTAAGTTGCTTCTCTTTTTGACGTACGCTATCGCTTTCTTGTCCCGAACTAGATAAATCCTGCATTAATATCACTCATTGATCTTGGTTAATCAGGTTAGGCATCAGGTAGAATCTGTGATTCCGATTAAACTGACGAAGAACTCTGCGTACTATAACTGCTGTCCTCATAATCAACTTTGCCCCGAGTATTCAAAAATAACTGGCTCCAAAGGCTGACGCTCGCATGCATCGCGCAATAGCGCGGCCGTTTCACTCAAGGCAAGCTCTTTTAAACGGCAGCGCATGCGCCAAACTCCATCACCAGATTCGGAAACGCCACAGGAATGGTTGGCCATGCTGCACTCTGCATTTTCCGCCGCTACAGGAGTGCCCACATAATTTAATGCGGCTACCGGCAGATTCGGAAAGAGGCGTCTGGCCTCACGCACCCATTCCAGCAAACGCGCTTGCTGGGAGCAATCGCAAACATTACCATCTACCAACACCATGTCATACTGTTCCAAATCTGGCTCAGGCATATCCGCCCATGCTTGCTGGACTAACTGATGCCTAGATTTTTCCAGCATCTGATTCAAGATACGACGGGTGCCTGGTGCTTCTCCAAGTAACAAAATATTCATGCAGCTAGCCTCAGTGCATGCTCGGGCAAAGTACCAAACAGGGCGAACTCTGTAATCTCGTCGATTTCTAACGTGCAGGCTACTGTTAGAACTTTACCTATTTTTATCGGGGTGCCTAGCCTAGTTATGCTTAACCCCAGCTTGCGAAACATCCGCTCAACTGCCACACTCGTAACTGAAACGTATCGCTCTATTCCGTTTTTTTGAGCAAACCTCACAGCTGCCTGGATCATCTGGATGGGAATATTACTCAGTCCAAAACCACTACTATCCAATTTACCACTTGATATTGCAAATCGGCTTAATTCCCACACGGCAGTTTGTTGCGGTGCCGGCTGCCCGTGCAAGAGCTGAGGAAAGGTGTCCTTTAACATATTGGGACCGGTAGTAGGCAATAATCGCCAACAACCCTGCACCTCGTTCTCTTCGCCTTTTGCCAACACATATACGGGTTAGCCTCATCAAACTCGTCGTGCTCCATGCCGTTATCACTATTAACATCCCATCCCAAACGGTCATGAAAAACTTCGTGCCTAAGACGGTACATTCCCAGCGCTGCTTGATGATCTAGCGATCCATCTCCATGTTGCGCAAGCATTATTTGTCTCATTTTTCTTCCCTCTGTTGTTGGTTGATAACAGGAGTAATGAGACTACGTATCTCAACGGCTAGCTAGCTGTAAGATCTGACAGGGTTAAATAACAATTAATGGCTATATACCATCGTTGCACAAGACATTAGAGTTAAGCGGGGAGTGTTACTTTGGGATAAATATGGGAAGAGCTTGCCTTTCACGGCATCTCGTAGGTTTTACAATCTGCTGCACGCATTAATCGTGTAATTCTGTGGTACCTAAGTATGGCAATGACCAACCACCATACAGATCCGTCATACAAAACTCAGGGAGCTATAAGACCCATCGAAAGAGCACGAGCAATCGCATGTTGACGGTTGGATGCTCCCATTTTGTTACCTGCATTTTGCAGGTGAAAGTTACGGTACGTTCCGTAATTTGAAGTATGTCAGCTATCTCACCTCCAGTTTTTCCTTCAGCCGCCCACAGAAGACACTCTTTTTCCCGAAGCGTAAGCTCCATTTTTGTCAACAGAAGCGGCCCCTTACTCAGTACAATGCGCTGAATCGCCTCATGTAAATAACATGCCAGTAATTGAGACTTCCCTAGAATGGAAAGGATGTCCTGTTGAGCTCTATAAGAATCTTGGGAAGAAGCAAGGCTCAACATCGCGGCTTCACCATGACCACCGTGGACAGCAAAGCTTGCGCCACACAACAAACCAAACTCTCTTGACTCGTTTCTCATTTTAACTTCTTTGCTACCCTTGAACACGCGACTATCCCAAATAACGGGAATTGTCTGTCTTTTAGTTATACAGTGATCGTAGGTAGGATCAATCTCTTGATAATTATGTTCAACATAACGAGCACGCCATTCCTTAGGATATCCATTTAGAATGAATTGATAAGGTCGAGTAAGAGAGGTGTTTACCTGCACCCCATAAATGAAATGGTCAAAGCCTAACTGGCCAGCGATGCTGGCAGTCGTAGCATGCAAGACTTCAACTGTGCCACAACTTAGCAATGATTCAAACAAATCCAAATCAGACATGATTTTTCTCCTCGCTCATATTTCGTTGGGTGCAGATTTTTTACTAATTTAATCCACCAGCACAGCATGTCACTATTAAACATAGTTGTAATTCAATATCTTATACAAAATTATCACTATATCCTAATAAAACGCAACTAAACAAACGGTAGTTCTGCGGTGCCTGAGCCTATAGTTGCAACTTCATGCAGCGCCTTCATAAATCCTGCTTGCTCATGCAATTGCACCAACGTATCTGGATGGCAGCGACCGCGCATCTGCACGAGACGCGCTTTGCTAGCCGCTGGCATGTCCCACTTTAATCCAACTAATAATTCATCTGCCAAGGACGGTTGGTTGCATACCAGCACCATATCACAACCGGCCTGCAACGCAGCTTCCGCACGTTGCAGTATGCCACCCGCTACCGTGGCACCTTCCATGCTAAGGTCGTCACTAAAGATACATCCATTGAAACCGAGTTCACCGCGCAGAATATCTTTTAACCATATTTTTGAAAAACCTGCTGGATGCTTGTCCACCTTAGGATAAATCACGTGCGCAGGCATAACTGCAGTCAGACCGTAATTAACCATCTGACGAAACGGAATCAGGTCACAAAACTCAATGTCGGTATAGCTGCGCTCATCTACCGGAATTGCCAGGTGTGAATCGGCGTGTACGTAGCCGTGCCCAGGAAAATGCTTGCCCACAGTAGGCATCCCACCCTGTTTGAGCCCCAACAACAGGCTATGCGCCAGTTCGGCTATGGCCTGTGGCTCGGAATGAAAAGCACGGTCACCAATCACTTTGCTGATGCCGAAATCTATGTCTAGTACCGGGGTAAAGCTGAAATCCACACCGCAAGCACGCAATTCTGCAGCCAGCACATAACCTACCTGCTGCGCCAGATGTTTGGCGCGGCGCGGGTTTTCATCCCAAATACTGCCCAGCTCGCGCATCGCCGGGATGCGTGTAAAACCGTCAATAAAACGTTGTACCCGCCCCCCCTCATGATCCACAGCGATCAATAGCGGCGGAGTACGTAGGGCATGAATGCTGGCTGTCAGCTGGGCAAGCTGGCGGGGAGATTCATAATTACGCGCAAACAAAATTACGCCTCCCACCAGTCCATGACGTAAACGGACTTCATCCTCCGCAGTAAGGGCAGTTCCTGCAATATCCAGCATGCATGGGCCGATTCCCATTCAGTTTCTCCTAATGATCTTCACTTATTTCATGACATCAGGGTATTTATCTTCACAATTAAATTTTTAATCAGCTTTTCCAAAATGACAAATGCCACAGCAACATCATGGTCATCACTGATGCTTAGATGGTGGTGTGTTAACCCTAATTGCACTAGGTGCGCAGCTAATTCCGCATCAAATTCAAAAGTGGGTTTGCCAAACACATCATGTGTCACGCTAATTTTCTGCAAGCTTACGGGATAGCGCAGGCCGCTTCCTATCGCTTTTGCCAGTGCTTCCTTGGCGGCAAAGCGTTTCATCAACAGGCGCACGGGATAGGTATGCGCACGATACTCCGTTACTTCTTGCTGGCTCAAAATGCGCTGGGCGAAACGCTCGCCATAGCTGGCATGCACTGCCTCAATGCGTGCATAAGCCACAATGTCAGTGCCGATACCAAAAATCATGGTAGCTGAGCTCCAATATTTTTATGAATGAATGCCTGTTAGCAGCGCTTTCATTTTTTTCACAGCTTGCTCCAGGCCAATAAAAAGCGCCTCGGCGATTATGGCGTGACCGATATTAAGTTCACAGATATTAGGAATAGCAACGATAGGTTGTACGTTGTGATAGTTTAGGCCATGCCCGGCATTCACTTGCAAACCGAGCGCATGGGCATGCGCCACTGTGCGCTGAATACGCGCTAATTCTTGCGTCTGATGCGATACACTGGCCGCATCAGCATATTTCCCCGTGTGTATCTCTACTACCGGAGCGCCCGCAGACCGCGCCGCATCCATTTGTTTTTCATCCGCATCCACAAACAATGACACACGTATGCCCGCCGCCGCACAACACTCACAAGCGTGCTTCACACTATCAAAATTCCCCACCACATCCAACCCTCCCTCGGTGGTCAATTCCTCGCGCCGTTCCGGCACGAAGCAAACATCGTGCGGCTTAATGCGCAAAGCAATGGCCAGCATTTCATCAGTAATGGCGCTTTCAAGATTCATGCGCGTTTGCAACATGTCACGCAGGATTTCCACGTCCCGATCCTGAATGTGGCGGCGGTCTTCGCGTAAATGCAGTGTAATAACGTCGGCACCCGCCGCCTCACCGATTAACGCCGCTTGAATCACATTGGGGTAACGCGTACCCCGAACTTGGCGCAACGTGGCAACGTGGTCAATATTAAGTCCGAGTTTAATCATATTTTTTGTAAATCCCTTATCAATTCGCGCGTATACAATGTCTTACCCGCAAGATAGTGGTTTAGTAACATGCGCATCAACTGCTTGCTCTGCTGCGCGCTAACTGCATCGCGGTAATCATCAGCAGCCATATCTTGCAAGGTTTTGCCCAACATCAATAAACCCTCTGATGCACCTGATATGTCTGAGCCATTGGGTGGCCGCACCGCACCGTTCAAGCACATAACGATAGGGCGCGTCAGAATTAATCGGCTCGCCGCTGTCCGCTTCCTCTACTAATAAAAGCGCATAACCCAACTCTTGCAGCAAATGTTTTTCAAAACAACGCAAGATGGCGGCATAGTCCGCTTCATTTGCTAGCCGTTGCAGGGTGTGCTGGTAATAATCGAACAGTTGCTCGTGTGGATCATCACGCACCATCAGGTTGAGTAGTAATTCATTCAAATAGAAACCACACAGCAATGCCGTTCCCTGTAATTGCGGCTGCCCACCCCGCCATTCGGCACGGTGCAAGGTGCGCAATTCATGTTTGCCGAACCAGCTTAACAACAATGGTTGAAAACCCATTAATAAACCACGCAACGCCGATCTTGGGCGCCGTGCACCGCGCGCCACCAATGCTACGCGACCGTGCTGCCGACTTAGTACTTCTAACACCAGGCTGGTTTCGCGGTATGGATAACTGTGCAAAACGAAAGCGGGTTCGTCTTCTAATCTGTGCTTGTTCGGCTGCAATCTACTCCTCCCAGCTTCCCCTTATTACAGAAGAACAGAATGAGGGAAGCAAAGCTGACCATCCAACGATGAAAGGTGCGCTACCTAGCAGTGAGAACCACACCAACAAATTTTTTACTGATGCAGAAAAAAACAGAAAGGGCTTAAGGTTAAAATTATTCATACCCCAAACTTTTCAATACCTGTGCATTATCTGCCCAACCACTTCGCACTTTAATCCACACTTCAAGGTAGACTTTTCCATCGAATAATGTCTCCATATCTAACCGTGCTTGGGTGGCAATTTCTTTAAGCTTCTCACCATTCTTACCAATCAGCATTGCCTTATGCGCATCCTTATCCACAAGAACCGCAGCATGGATACGGCGCAGCTTTCCTTCTATTTTGAACTGTTCAATTACGACACTTACTGAGTAGGGTAGCTCTTCACCGGAGTAGCGGAAGATTTTTTCACGTACCAATTCGGCCGCGAGAAAGCGTTCATTACGGTCGGTGATTTCATCTTCAGGATAAATTTTTTCACCTTCAAGCAGATAGGGGCGAACCGCATCTAATAAGGTATCGAGCTGCTTGTTCTGTTTTGCGCTCACTGGCACGATAGCAGTAAATTCACGCTCCTTGGCTATCTCCTGCATAAAGGGCAGTAACTCTGATTTATTCTCCATGTTATCCACCTTGTTGATAACAAGCAGCACTGGCATATTTTTTGGCAACAGATTCATTACTTGACGATCCCGCTCGTCGAAATTCCGAGCTTCAATCACGAACAACACCACATTCACATTACGCAAACTACTCGTCACCACACGATTCAAACCGCGATTCAGGGTATTAAGATGCTTCGTCTGAAATCCGGGAGTATCTACGAATACAAATTGTGCGTGCTCTTCAGTCAATATTCCGGTAATACGGTGGCGTGTGGTCTGCGCCTTGCGTGAGGTGATGCTAATTTTTTGGCCGACCAGATGATTAAGCAAAGTGGATTTACCCACATTCGGACGGCCAACAATGGCGATAAAGCCGCTGTGGAAATTGCTTGCATTCATGACTGGCTCTCAATTTTTCGGTAAGCGGCTTCTGCTGCCACCTGCTCTGCGGTGCGACGGCTACTGCCCTCACCACACGTGAATAATTTTAATTGTTCGATTTGGCATTCAACTTTAAATAGCTGTGCGTGTGCTTCGCCCTGAGTAGCAATCACAATATATTTTGGCAATGCCAGACGCTTGCTTTGCAAATATTCCTGCAACAAGGTTTTGAAATCTTTACCCAATGTCTGCGCATCTGCTTGCGCGATAAAGGGCACATACAGCCGGAGCACAACTTGCTCTGCTGCTGCAAAACCAGCATCCAAAAATACTGCGCCAAACAATGCTTCCATTGTATCGGCAAGGATAGACGGGCGACGAAAACCGGCGCTTTTGCGCTCACCTTCACCCAACAATAATAATTCGCCCAAATGTAATTGTTGCGCTAAAACAACCAAAGTTTGCTGGTTAACCAAATTAGAACGTAGACGAGACAAATCACCTTCCGGCAAACCGGGATAAATATCATATAGATGTTTGGCGATGACACAATTAAGTATGCTATCACCCAAAAATTCCAAACGTTCGTTGTGAGCCGGACTATAACTACGATGTGTCAGAGCACGCTGCAATAATTGAGATTGCGTAAAAACGTGGCCAATCCGATTGCACAGCACATCACGATTCATCGGCTATTCTTAAAACTACTTGGATTAAATTTGAGTAACAGGCTAGCATTGCCAATTAGTGGTATTTTTACTTGATAGCTAATGCTCAGTGATAGGCCACGCGCATCCTTGACTATCTCAATATCATTTGCAGTGACGACATTGATATTGTTCATCATGGCGCGTTTACTGAACGACTCACGAATATCCTTGGATTGAACCCCTTGCATTTCAGGGATCATTTGCGATGGTGGAAAGAATGCTTCTAATTTCGGCATCTTGAACATACGCCGGAATAATCTTCATGCCGCCAATCGCCACTAGTATCAATAGAACTGACCAGACCAAAAGACCAGACAAACTCACACCACGCTGCCTGTTTGCTATTGTTTTCATGCTCCTCCTTCGTTTGCAACTTCAATCAATGGACAAGCCTATACGTTTCAAATCACTAAAATTCATCCAGATCATAAATGCCTTACCAACTATCATGTTATCCGGCACGAAACCCCAATAACGACTATCCCGGCTGTTATCGCGATTATCACCCAGCATAAAATAATGCCCAGCTGGCACTGTACAGCGCACCTCCTTTTCACTGTACGCACAATTCTCCCGATGTGGAAATTCTGCCACCGCACCAAGGTGTATGTTGGGCACTTCTGGATTTACCAGCATTGCATGGATATGCCCAGTCAGATTTTCTTTATAACGCTCGGTATGCACAAAGTTTAGAGCAGTTTCCACATAGTTGTAGTCTCCGTCCGGCTGCTGTTCTTGCATCACATCATTTACAAATACTTTCTTATTGCGATATGTAATTTGGTCGCCAGGCAATCCGACCACCCGCTTAATATAATCTAGCGATGGATTTTCCGGATAGTGGAATACCATCACATCGCCTCGGCTGGGGGAATTTATTTCTACCAGTTTCTTGCTGATGATGGGCAAACGGATGCCATAAGTAAACTTGTTAACCAAGATAAAATCGCCTACCTGTAAAGTAGGAATCATCGACCCAGACGGTATTTTGAACGGCTCAACCAGAAATGAACGCAGCAAGAATACCGCCAAGATAACAGGAAAAAAACTCTTGGAATATTCCACCCACCAAGGTTCTTTTGTGGACGCTATGCGTTTCGATTGCAGCACAAAGCGATCCAATAACCATACGCTACCGGTGATCAGCAACAATACAAACATAATTAAAGCAAAGTCCATCTCGATTCCCGTCTCTACGTTATTTTTCGCCTACCTGCAGGATGGCCAAAAAAGCTTCCTGCGGAATTTCCACATTACCCACTTGCTTCATACGTTTCTTGCCAGCCTTCTGCTTTTCCAGCAATTTACGCTTACGCGAGATATCGCCGCCATAGCATTTGGCTAATACATTTTTTCGTAGGGCTTTAACATTTTCACGCGAGATTATGTTTGAACCGACAGCAGCCTGGATCGCCACATCGAACATCTGACGCGGAATCAACTCACGCATCTTGGCCGCCACTTCACGGCCGCGAAACTGGCTGTTGCTGCGGTGCAGGATAATCGCCAGCGCATCGACCTTTTCGCCGTTGATCAGCATATCCACTTTAACCACATCGGCTGGTCGGTATTCCTTAAACTCGTAATCCATTGAAGCATAGCCACGCGAAATCGATTTCAGCCTGTCAAAGAAATCGAGTACGATTTCTGCCATAGGTATCTCATATATCAGCAACACTTGCTTACCGTGATAACTCATATCGAGCTGTACACCGCGCTTTTGCGTACACAATGTAATTACCGCACCAACGTATTCCTGCGGCATATACAAGTTGACTGTCACAATAGGTTCACGGATTACCTCGATCTTGGACGGATCTGGCATCTTGGATGGATTATCCACAACCAACACCGTTCCGTCGCGCTGCACCACCTCATAAATAACGGTAGGTGCAGTGGTAATCAAATCCATATCAAACTCGCGCTCCAGCCGCTCCTGCACGATTTCCATATGCAGCAATCCCAAGAATCCGCAGCGAAAACCGAAACCCAATGCCTGTGATACTTCCGGTTCATACTGCAATGAAGCGTCATTAAGCTTGAGTTTTTCCAGCGAATCACGCAGCGACTCATACTGATTTGATTCTACTGGAAACAATCCGGCAAATACTTGCGGCTGTACTTCCTTGAAACCTGGTAAGGCTGTAGCTGTAGCTGTTCGCCAGCGTGATGGTGTCACCAACCTTGGCCGCCTTTAACTCCTTGATGCCCGCAATGACAAAACCGACCTGGCCAGCAGCCAATACTTCCCGCGGTTGCGATTTCGGCGTAAAGACACCGATATGCTCAGTCAGATGCTGCGCGCCAGTAGCCATCAACAAAATTTTATCTTTGGGTTTTAAAGTACCATTAAAAACCCGCACCAGCATTACTACGCCAACATAATTATCGAACCAGGCATCTATAATCAGCGCACACAACGGCGCAGTTGGGTCGCCTTTAGGTGCCGGGACTTTAGCGATTAAAGCTTCTAGCACGTCCTGCACACCCTCACCCGTCTTGGCTGAACAGCGTGTCGCGTCATGCGCATCGATACCGATTACTTCCTCGATTTCTTCAATAGCGTTTTCCGGATTAGCAGACGGCAAGTCAATCTTATTCAACACCGGCACTACTTCCACCCCCAAATCGAGCGCGGTGTAGCAGTTAGCAACTGTCTGCGCTTCCACTCCCTGAGATGCATCAACGACTAATAGCGCACCTTCGCAGGCAGATAATGAGCGTGATACCTCATAAGAAAAATCCACGTGTCCCGGCGTATCAATCAGGTTGAGATTGTATATCTGGCCATCACGGGCCTTATATTGCAGCGCGGCTGTTTGAGCTTTAATGGTGATGCCGCGCTCACGTTCCAAATCCATGGAATCGAGCACCTGCGCTTCCATTTCGCGGTCAGAAAGCCCTCCGCACAACTGAATAATTCGATCGGCCAAAGTAGATTTGCCGTGATCAATGTGGGCGATAATGGAAAAATTACGAATGTGTTGCATTATTTTTACAATCTCGGATTATTTAATTTGACGTTTCATGAATCACAAAATACATATACTTCTTAAGATTGGTAGCTTTGGGGCTAATTTTACTAACACGTTGTTGTCATTTTTATCTTAACTTACACACGGGATGGCGATTATACCTTGAAGACACACCATCCTGCGGAAAACGCTAGCTCTCGCTTTGGCATAACGATTCAGTTATTGAATAGCTTCAAGCGACATATTTACGCATGGATCTTAAAAGCAAAAAGCGGCGCGTCTTACGGTTACCCTACAGTATCGTCATATGATCGTGAACAATAGGTACGCAATTTCTCCCAAGTAACGCATCTACACTTTTAATCCGATAGCCTGCTTCAGGTTTGAGTTCAACCGTTCTTCCTTATTTATTTAATTCAGGACTATAGCTGAGCAAGTCGAAGTTTGCCTGCGATATTCATCGCAATATTTCATCTTGGTTTAAGTTATTTAATAGCGAGACTAATTAGACATAATTTCAACAGAGCACTTTTATTGTAAATGACAAATTCCTCGCACCTGATTGGTGCGGTATACATTTTAAGATGCGTACCGTTGGTGCATAAAAATCTTCTTCCATATCTTACATGTTACGCAACACATTGTTTATGTATAAAAATAATAGTGGCATTGAAATTGCTTATGACTGATTGGGCGTTTCTTAAATTTCGCTCTCAATCTTAGAAAGAAATGTTATGTACAAAACTAAATTAGTCATTATCGCTTTAAGTACTTCATTCATGCTTCCCGCAGCAGCGGCCAACGGATTTTCTTCACTATTTAAAGATAACGGCATTGAAGTTGGCGGTTGGATCAATGCGGGAATAACCTATAACGCGAATAATCCCACTGATCGATTTAATGGCCCTGTTACTTTCGCTGATCGTTCCAAGGAATTTCAATTAAATCAGCTTAATGTATTTATACAGCGCGCCGTAGCGACAGAAGGTAAAGAATGGAATTTTGGGGGTAGATTCGATTTAATGTTTGGTACTGACGCTATTTTTGCCCAAGCATATGGTATCCCAGCATTCGATGTAAATACCGGCCAACCTTTGAAAAGGAATAGTTGGGATCTAAATTTATGCTGTTCTTCTAGCCGCTTCTACAATATGGCATTACCACAGGCTTATATGGAAGCCTATGTGCCAGTTGGAAACGGCCTAAATCTTAAAATCGGTCATTTTACTCACCAACCGGTTATGAAACGGTTCCAGCACCTGACAACTTTTTTTATACACGTTCATACACCTTTAGTAATGGTGAGCCATTTACTCATACTGGCTTGGTGGGCAACTACACAGTCAACAAAAATTGGGCGTTTATGGGTGGCGCAGTCACTGGCAGCGCAACCGGCGGTTGGGATGGTGGTTGGGATAAGGAGTTAAGCAATTTGGGCGGCTTAGCCGGAGCCACGTGGACCAGCGATGACAAAAAAAGTTCAGCCAATCTAACCGGCTCTTACAGTAGGACTTCTAAACGAAGTAATGAGCCTTGGGGTTTTTACAGTCTTGTTTTGCAACACAAGATCACCCCAAAAACACTCCTAGTTTTACACCATACTAGCGGTTTTGCGGGCGGGGTTTTTGTGCCTGATGGCCACAAAGATATCACATGGCACGGCGTCGACATGCAATTACAGCATAACCTCAGGGAAGATTTGTCGGTGGGTATCCGTGGTGAATGGTTTCGTGATAAAGACGGCTTCCGTGTTTGCTCACCAGTCCGGGTAGCTCAAGCAACTAATAGTGTACACATTAGCTTTGCAGCTGACTTTTTGGCTACCTGCCAACCTGCCGATTATTATGGTGTCACCTTAGGCATGAATTGGAAACCAGCCAAACAGTTGGGCATTGACTCAGAAGCCATGCAAAAATTAAATATTCGTCCAAATATCCGCTACGACAGAGTGGATGGAATTGGTCAGGCGTATCGGCCCTTTGACAATAAAAAAGACCAATTACTAATTTCAGTCGATGCGACGATCCCATTCTGATTAAGCAATTTTGGATAAGCCAAACCCTACCTTCCAAAATACACTCACAGTGAAATAATAGTATTTCTTTTAAGAAAGCGTTATTTAAGGCTATTTACGCTCTAATGCACATGAGGAGGAGTAATAATTATGAAAATGGTTACTGCAATCATCAAGCCGTTCAAACTTGACGAAGTACGGGAGGCTTTGACTGCAATTGGTGTACTGGGCATCACTGTTACGGAAATAAAAGGCTTTGGTCGGCAAAAAGGACATACCGAGCTATATCGCGGCGCAGAATACGTGGTGGATTTTCTGCCCAAGGTCAAGCTGGAAGTCGCTATTAAAAAGGACATGCTGGAGCTGGTGCTCGAAGCCATCGAAAAATCTGCGCACACAGGTAATATTGGTGATGGCAAGATATTCGTTCATAACATCGAACAGGTAATTCGCATCCGCACTGGTGAAACTGGCGTAGAAGCCTTGTAATGGCATATATCAAGCTGGACGCATCAAGTTTCCGCACCACACATTGAATATTTACCCGAAAAAAATCAGCTTTATTGTGTGGGGTTATGTAGGAATGGCGTTGTAGGGACGGCGTTGTGCAATTGCTACAAGTACTGGAAAACCCCAATTTCGCGGGAAAGGGAACGACCTTAAATTAATTAGACACTATTCAAGATACGGCCTGATACGGGCAAGCTAGGCTGCCCATCAGGGCCATACAATCCATTTGCACTATGTGTAGCATTGTGCAACATAATTAGCGTTTGCTGGTTATGACGCATTTTTACTTGAATTAACTCACCATTAGTGTGGTTCATGTGCTGCGCATGGATGGCCAGCTGCCGGATTTCATGCCATGCAGGTAAATTAATTGGAGTGTGGGTTTTCAACCAGGTTTCCATGCTGCCCGGTTCGATTTTTATGCCCCGAGTAAACATATCATTCCTTCGTGCATCCACCAGCTTGGCCAACTCTTGTACTATTTTTGTCTTGTCGTCAGCCAGCGTTTGTACTTGTTCGGTCTGTTCGTTGAGTAAGGCTTGTTGTTCAATTTCGAGCAAGTGTATGAAAGCATGTAATGCAGTGCGCTCTGCATGAGGGCGGAGATAAATTCTGCCGTCCCAGCGGTAGATCTGTCATTAACCATATTGCGTCAGGTTTTGTGCGAACTAATCAAATCCTTCACCGTTTGAATCAGGCCATCAGCCACCGCACTGGAATTGACCTGAAAACGGCCTTCACTGATGGCTTGCTTAATATCTTCGACTTTAGCTGCATTCACTAGCGGTGTGTTTGCCATGCTGCTTTCCATTTTTGAAGTTGTGCGGAAGTTGCACCCAGATGTACGCTGGTGGCAGTAGATTGTGTGCTACCCGCAGAGCTAGCAGCGGGCGTACGCGCTCGCTCTTCACCCGACGTAACAGTAGGCAACGGTTTACTATTTTTTTCGATTTTCATGATAACCTCTTTGTCCAACGCGGATAAAATTTACTATCGACTGCCAAATGCAAAACTTTAGAACATAACTTGTACATATACACCAGAAAAATTTACTGCACAATAATATGCGAATTATCTACAGGTAGGGTCGGTTGTCAATGTAAAGGGTAGAAACGGGGTCATGTTGCCAATTTTTCCGTAGAGCTGGCGTATAAATGAAGTAGGCAATGAGAGCGTAATTAATTTTAAGTAGGTGATCACTTAACAGAAAACAACCAGCATATATGGGCAGTAACGACAACATCAAAAACAACAAACAAGTTAAGCTTGCTCTCAAACAAATAAACCTAGCCAACGCCCTGTGTTGTCCAATGCCAGAATCTCGAAGAACTAATATGAACTAAAGCAGGAGGCATCCTGACAATTGTACGGCTTGATTTCTGCTACCATTAGCCATGCGTTACACCACAAGATAATTTCATTGTGTTATATCAAAAACAACACCAATTCCGCAACGCGGAACAAGTATCAACATAATTTATTAAAGGAAGCATCATGCCCAGCAACATCAATAGTAAAACCATCACACAAGGTGTACAGCGTTCGCCTAATCGCGCCATGTTGCGCGCTGTAGGTTTCGGCGATGGTGATTTCAACAAGCCTATTATAGGTATCGCCAATGCGTATAGCACTATCACACCCTGCAATGCGGGATTGGGTACATTAGCGACACGGGCTGAGCACGCGGCACACGCCGCTGGTGCGATGCCACAAATGTTCGGCACGATCACGATTTCTGACGGCATCTCGATGGGTACCGAAGGCATGAAATGCTCGCTGGTAAGCCGCGAGGTGATTGCTGACTCAATCGAGACGGTCTGTCGTGGTCAAAGTATGGACGGCATACTCGCCATCGGTGGCTGCGATAAAAACATGCCGGGTGCCATGATTGCCTTCGCACGTTTGAACATTCCTGCTATTTTTGTTTATGGTGGCACCATCAAACCGGGACATCTCCACGGACGAGATTTGACCATAGTCAGCAGTTTCGAGGCAGTGGGACAATTTATCGCGCATAAAATTGATGCAACTGAGCTTTTGGCCGTCGAGCGTAAAGCCTGTCCCGGTGTTGGTTCCTGTGGTGGAATGTTTACAGCTAACACCATGTCATCAACATTCGAAGTGATGGGCATGAGCCTGCCATATTCATCCACCATGGCGGCAGAAGATGCGGAAAAATCCGACAGCGCGGCACGATCAGCAGAGGTGCTGGTACAAGCCATCCAGAAGCAAATATTACCCTCGCAAATTCTAACGAAAAAAGCTTTCGAGAACGCAATTTCCGTAGTTATGGCGGTAGGTGGCACGACTAATGCGGTTTTGCATTTATTGGCAATCGCACATGCAATGGGTGTTGACTTAAGCATTGATGATTTTGAAACGATCCGCAAACGCGTCCCTGTGTTTGCCGATATGAAACCATCAGGACGCTACGTGGTAACCGACCTTCACAAAGCCGGTGGCATTCCGCAGATCATGAAGATGCTCTTGGTGCACGGCTTGCTTCACGGCGACTGCTTGACTATCACCGGCGAAACTATCGCGGAGGTCCTTAAAGATGTACCCGCAGAACCACGTTCTGATCAAGACGTGATTCGCGCCTGGAATAATCCAATTTATCCGCAAGGACATTTAGCCATTCTTAAAGGCAATCTGGCGACGGAAGGTTCGGTAGCCAAAATAAGTGGCATTAAAAATCCCAAAATCACTGGCTCCGCGCGCGTTTTTAATTCAGAAGAATCTTGCATGGAAGCGATTCTTGCAGAAAAAATCAATCCCGGAGAAGTACTCGTAATCCGCTATGAAGGTCCGAAAGGAGGGCCGGGAATGCGTGAAATGTTATCCCCCACTGCAGCCCTGGTAGGCGCTGGTATGGGCGAAAGCGTCGCGCTTATTACCGATGGCCGCTTTTCTGGTGGTACTTATGGCTTTGTAGTGGGACACGTTGCACCCGAAGCGGCAGTGGGTGGCACCATAGCACTGGTCGAAGAAGGGGATTCTATTACCATTGATGCTGAAGCCCGTTTGATACAATTGAATGTCAGCGACCAAGAACTTGCACGGCGCCGCGCCTTGTGGCAACCTCCAACGCCACACTATAAACGCGGCGTGTTGGCAAAATATGCCCGACTGGTGTCCAGCGCAAGCTTGGGCGCGGTGACAGACGCATAAACGCGGACACGTTAATCCAATTTTTATTCAATCGTTAAAGATTTTTTGATAGGCGTGATGTGATGTGCGATTTATGCACCGCACATCACGTTTTTAAGACACACCTACGCAGTACCACCCACTGTCAGCCCATCTATTCTTACCGTTGGCTGACCCACACCTACCGGCACGCTCTGGCCTTCCTTGCCACAAACACCAACACCTGGATCAAGCGCCATATCATTGCCTATCATGGAGATACGGGTTAATGCCTCGGGGCCATTACCAATCAACGTTGCCCCCTTCACAGGGTAGGTGATTTTACCGTCTTCAATCATGTATGCTTCAGCGGTGGAAAACACAAACTTGCCGCTAGTAATATCCACCTGCCCCCCACCAAATTTCGCGGCATACAGTCCGCGTTTGACTGAAGCAATAATATCTTGTGGGTCTTTGTCGCCATTCAACATATAAGTATTGGTCATGCGAGGCATGGGCAGATGCGCAAAAGATTCACGCCGGGCATTACCAGTAATTGGTACGCCCATCAGACGCGCATTTAAAGTGTCCTGCAAATACCCCTTAAGGATGCCGTCCTCAATCAAAACCGTGCATTGCGTAGGATTACCTTCATCATCCATTTGCAGCGAACCACGCCTATTAGCAATCGTGCCATCATCCACTACCGTCACACCCTCGGCTGCAACACGTTCACCGATGCGGCCAGCAAAGTGGAACTACCCTTGCGGTTGAAATCACCTTCGAGACCGTGACCAACGGCCTCATGCAGCAAAATACCAGGCCAACCGGAACCGAGCACTACAGTCATATTTCCCGCCGGCGCGGGCTTTGCATCCAGGTTAATTACAGCCTGATGTACTGCCTTGGCAGCGTAATCAGATAGCACTTCGTCCGTAAAATAAGCATAGTCGAAACGCCCGCCGCCTCCAGATGAACCTTGCTCACGCTTGCCATTGCTTTCTACAATAACTTGCACCGATAAACGGACCAATGGACGGATGTCAGCATTCATCAAACCATCGCTACGCGCCACCAAAACCACATCATATTCACCGGCCAATCCAGCTATTACCTGAGTAACACGCGGATCCAGGGCACGCGCATAACGCTCCAGGCGTTCCAGCATCGCAACCTTGTCCACGGCTTTCAAACTGGCGATGGGGTCGTGTGGCAGATAGAAATGTTTGTTGCTGTTGGCACGTAACAGCGGCACGGTTTGCGTCCCACCCTGCCGTGCAATCGCGCGTGTGGCCAATGCTGCACTTTCCAAGGCTGCCAAACTGATGTCATCGGAATACGCGAAAGCGGTTTTTTCACCACTCACTGCTCGCACGCCTACGCCTTGCTCTATGCCAAAGCTGCCAGATTTGACGATACCTTCTTCAAGTGACCAGCTTTCAGCACGACTGTATTGAAAATACAGGTCAGCGTAATCCACTTTATTCGCCAGCATTTTGGAAAACATTTGCTCCAGATGGCGGGTTTCAAGGGCATACGGTGCAAGCAGTGACTGCTGTGCAAGGCCAAATACAGTATCGTTATTTTGCATTGTCAAACCCATATAAATTTAAAAAATCGTTACGAAAAATTCAGCTCATTTTATTGAAGTGCGTATTTAAAACCGTAAAAAGACACCCATATTTTTATACATCAAGCTGCACCAGCATTAAATAACCCTAATACTTTTCAATAAGACTGGCTTTATATAAGGCTGTTCCTCACCGCACAAAATAATAAGGCATCTCAATGTCTTACGACTAACATGAAGTAAGCGTTCGGTGGGATAACGCTGGCAAGCTGGCGCGCAAGCTGGCATGATAGGACGGATTGATTTCCTCAACCACGACTCCTGAACCACGTGGCAACCGATCCAATACCCTCCCCCACGGATCAACGATCATACTGTTACCATGTGTTTCACGGCCATTGACGTGATAACCACCCTGCCCTGCGGCCACTACATAAGCCAGATTTTCGATGGCGCGCGCACGGACCAATATCTCCCAATGCATTTTCCCAGTGGTCTCAGTAAAGGCAGAAGGCAGCACAATGATATTTACATCGCGCATAGCGCGAAACAACTCAGGAAAACGCAAATCGTAACAAATCGCCAAACCAATACGACCGAACGGGCTATCCACCACCACTACCTGATTACCTGCCTCAATAATGCGCCCTTCATGGTAATGCTCATTGCCTAATTCAAGACTGAACAAATGAATTTTGTCGTAACGCGCTACCTGTTCTCCATTATCATCGTACACCAAGCAGGCATTACGCATTTTGTCCGGCGCATCCGCCACCAACGGAATGGAACCGCCAACCAACCAGATTTTATGCGCACGTGCAGTCTCACTCAAAAAAGACTGGATCATGCCGCTACCTGCTTGTTCGCGCACCGCCAATTTATCCGTATCATTCAATCCCATAATAGGAAAATATTCCGGTAATACAACCAGGCGTGCCCCCTGGTCCACGGCTTTTTCGATCAGGCGGCGCGCCTCGCCCAGGTTCCCCAAAACATTTGGCCCCGAAGCCATTTGCACAGCAGCAACCTTGAAAGTTTTAGTTTGCGCATGGGCAGTAGCATTTCGTTGGGTGGCATTTTTATTTTGCATACCTTCAATTCTTTCGTATATTACTTCTTATGGTGGCGAAACAGACTTGCTTACACTTACCTTCTCTACATTCGGGTTAGCCCATGCGCCCGTAATATTGTATTCAAATGACATCAACTTATCGAGCGGTTCACGCAGTATCTTATTAGCAATAAAAACCCCAATACCCACTGCCGGGCCAGCGGCAAACGCACTCAACAGGGATGCTGTATTTCCCACAGTAGGTAGGATGCGTACGCGCAAATTTTGCGTTTCATGGTTTAGGTCCACCTGCCCTCTCATAGTCACTTTTGCGGCCGAGCCTTCAATTTTAAAATCATCGGTCAACAGAACCCCCTTCTTAACTTGCGCCACTCCGTTGATGCTATCAAATTTAAAACCTGTGCTAAACACATCGGTAAAATCCAGCGCAATGCGCTTAGGCAGCGCTTGCAAACTCAAAATACTGAGCAACTTACCAATACCCGGTTCGATTTGCAGAAACTGTCCTTTGCCAGTGTTCAGATTGAGTATGCCATCCAGCGTGGCATAGCTAAATTCAGCTGGCGCGCCAAGCCAGGAAAATGTTCCTTCTAATTTTCCGCTGCCGTCCTTTACGCTATTCGGGTAGCCGGAACGACCAAGAATTTTCCCCGCATCGCTGATTTCCAACTTGAGATTAACTTGAGTCCGCTCCCCACTAGGAGCCGTTTGCCATTTGCCATCCGCCGTTAACTCACCATCTGGGTTAGTGATAATTAATCTCTCCAAAAGCCAGTCACGCTCATGCTGTTGTGCCAGCAATTCCAACTTGCCCAGATTCTTGCCATTAAGTGTGACACTACCCACTGCCACGTCGAGCGCAGGATGTTTTGTATTAGCAATATTTTTTTTAGTTACATTAGATTGAGCTACAGCATTTCTCTTTTTGCCGTTTTCATCCCGATCCAGCTCCAAAGACAAATTTTTCAAGCGGGCGCCAAACTTACCATTACCCCGTGGTTGCCAGCTCACTTCACCATTAATTGATTTAGCTGCCAATAGCGCAACTACCGTACCATTAATATTACGTGCGTTGATACGCACATCACCTACCATATAGCCATATCCAGTGACTTTCTGGATCAACAAATCGGCACCTGCGACACTGACCGGTGTCAAACCCTCAGACGCACTAGCCAAGGCTCCCCAACCTTCCAACGATAACTGCGGCATGATGCCGGCTAACCAAACGCCATCTTTTTCCACCCACTTGCCCGCATTGCCAAAGTTTACCGTGCCGCGCTTGACAACCCGATCACCACCCTCATCCCAACGCAAAAATTTCGCACTGAACAACTTGCCATATTGCACCGATAACAGATCCTGTTGCGGAGTCGTGCTATTCATCTCGAAACGCAGTGGAATAATCTCGTTAGCGCGCTTTGCAAAGGGCGAGGGTAAATCAGACGCCAACCCAACCAAATTGGAAGTGAGTTGCAAACTGACCTGTTTTTTTAACACCGTAATTTCCGATTCCCAATCGCTGCTACCATGCAGATAATTGAGCAATGGATGTGGCTCTAAATCACGCAGGACATCTATATTTGCGCGACCAGCCACTTTGGCATTAACAGCACTGCCTTTGTTGCTCTGTATTGTCAGGTTGGCTGGTCCTCCAAGAACTTGCATAGTAACGCCCTGCGTGCGTACCGATGATTCGCTGAACAATAGATCCCCATTAACTTTATGTAAAATTGGCACACCCTTGCCCAAGCTCACTTCATTGTCGATAAAATGATACCGGCCAGAAACTATTGCCGGCTTACTACCGCGCAATGGAATATCCACCTGTAGATTCAGATTGCCATTACCGCCCGAAGTAATGTTATCGGTAAGACCATCAATATATTCACGCACCGGGCTTTGCTGAATAAAATTCAGACCATTCTTTGTTTCACCCACCGACTCGCCACGCACTTGCAATGGTAGACCAAGGTTTTTAATATCCGGCAGAACCACACTAATATCATTCAAGGCCGCGCCTACCGTCATCGCAGTCGGAGCAGTCACCTCGAGCCGTTTGCCCTGAATCACCAATTTCGCAGCAGCGTTTTCCACGCGAGGCCATCCTTTCGCGTACTCCACCCCCACTCCCGTTGCACGCGCCCGGATTTGAAATAAACCATTACGGTTGCCATCGAATGGGAAGTCCTTCAAATTACCCTTCAGGCGCAGGTTAAAATCCTCCGATTGCCCATCAATCAGGGCATTTCGTATCCAGTTGTTGGCTTCGCTATTTAAAGCAACCAATGGAATATATCGGGCAGTATGACGCACTGCGGCACGCGTCAAATGGACAGTCAAATCAATCAAGCCAGGGCTTTGTGGTAGTAGCTGATAGCTACCAAAAAAATTCCCGGCAAGGTCGGCATTGGATATGGAAACTTTATTAAACTTGATCTCCATCCCACGGTCATGCTTTTGCCAACTAAACTGTGCAATGAGCGAATCAAATGTCAAAGGCTCCGGCATGATCAGTGGCGCATCCACCACAGAATTGTGCATATTCAGCGACAACGTGCCATTAACGTCGTTACCGTCCAACTGACCGCTCAACCGAGTAAATCCCGGGATATTGCCCGAACGCTGTATGGATAATCCGTCAAAGCGCGCCTTAATCTCGTAATTCAATAACTTGTCAAAATCACCCTGCCATTTTGCTTGTACATTGGAAATCCGCCCCTGAGGCGCGAATGTAGCCAACTGCTGCTTCAAACTAGATGTCAACGGCAGAAAATGGGTCAGACTGGTGAAACTGCCCATATCCAGCGTATTAACACGCACCGCACCACTAGCTGGTTGTTTGTCTGCAGAATTTGCAAAATTCAGATATAAATCAATTGGCTGCAACATCAGATCATTACTCATCTGCAACGATAATTTTCGCGTGGAAATCTCAAAACCCCGAACCACGTCATGCCATTCAACGCGACCGCGCAGTTTGATCACATCGAGAAGCGGCAAATCATCGGCCAATTGTGTCTGTACATCAGCGAGTGCCAGATCCGCAGTAAACTGGCTAATCTTGCCCTTTTCGACACCCAGCCAACCGCGTAACGCACCGCTACCGCGTTTGGGGGCAATGGGCAGCGGTACCCATTTATTCCATGCGGCAACATCGACATAGTCAAGCTGGGTATACAACTCTCCGCGCCAAGCATTAAAGTTATCAAAGCTGGCACCGAAAAAATCACCACGCAAATCCAGTTGCGCAGACAATTCCGCTGGAGGCTCCGCCCGCAAAGAAAAACTGTGACGGCGCCCTCTGTTTTCAATAAGCATATTCACTTGGTTTAATATCAACGGAGGCGCAGCACGCCGCTCGTCCTGCCAAGTAATGCGTGCGTCACGTACCACAATATGTTTTTGGTGTAGTAACCAATCCGCCAGCCCGTGATCCGCAGGCTGGCCGGGGATATTGCTCGACATCCTCATGCCAGCGATATGCAACAAGCCTTGCGCGTCCCGCTTGATCAACAGATCTGGCTGGTTAATCTCCAGGCTATATAGTCGTACCTGCCCCGTCAGGGCTGTCATCCACGACACCACATTGTCCACCCGCTGCAACGCGAGCAAAGTTTGCCCCTGTTTATCCAGAATAAGCACATCAGTAAACAAGAGATGCGGGCGAATGCCCTGCCAGTCTGCCTCAATCTTGCCGATAGTCACTGGCTGACCGACAACGTGACTGACCATAGCGCTAATGTTATCGTGATAGCGTTCGATATCCGGCAATATCCAGTAACGCAATGTCAGCACTAATCCCCCGCCAACGAACAACAACAGCATTGCACTGAACAGCACAAATCGTGTTAATCGATTGCAGCAACGCAAACAAAAGCTCGCACAAGCTCTCAGCATATAAAGGGGTAACCAAGTAACCATGAAAACAAATAAGCCAAGGCGCGCATAGCAGATTTATAATAAACCATGAAGTATGAACAGTTTAACCCTAAGACCCCTCTATGAATACCGTCATCACGCCCCTCTCCGCTAATTTTGACATTGCTTTACAGCGCGCCGTGCGCTGCAGTCGATATGCGCAGCGCCTACTCGACAGCGAAAGCGAATTACTGCCATGGCTGTGCGCGCACTATGCCCAACCTTGCAATATGGATGAAATGACGGCATGGCTCACCACCATGCCCATTACGGACGAAGAGTCACTGTCGCGCGCGATACGCCGTTTGCGCAAGCGCGTCATGCTCAAGCTACTAACGCGCGATTTGGGCGGGCTAGCCAATCTGGAGGAAGTAATGACCTGCATGTCTGCACTGGCAGAGCTGGTCGTGCAGCGCACGCAATCCTTCATTATGGAAATCCTGGTGCAACAGTACGGCCAGCCGGTAGGCGCATTGAGCGGCACGCCGCAACAATTGCTGGTAGTTGGCATGGGCAAATTGGGCGGCATGGAACTCAATGTTTCCTCTGATATTGATCTTATTTTTGTCTACCCGGAAGACGGCAACAGCAATGGTTCCCGCAGTATCAGTAACCACGATTTTTTTACCCGCCTGGGGCGTCGCCTCATTAACCTGATTAACGAACTAACCCAGGAAGGCTATGTATTCCGCGTGGACATGCGTTTACGGCCTTATGGTGACAGCGGACCACTGGTGATGAGTTTCGCAGCGATGGAGGAATATCTGGTAGAACAGGGGCGGGAATGGGAACGTTATGCCTGGATTAAAGCCCGGGTAATCTCTCCGGCAGATTATCCCGCTACACAAGAACTCATGCAGCTCGTGCAACCCTTC
This sequence comes from Nitrosomonadales bacterium, assembly GCA_016721605.1. GTDB lineage: Bacteria > Pseudomonadota > Gammaproteobacteria > Burkholderiales > Gallionellaceae > Nitrotoga. Next base: position 3,596 of record JADKHS010000006.1, on the reverse strand, counting down.
ATATTCCGCAAATATCTCGACTTCGGCGCATTCGAATCCATGCGCAAATTGCATGCGCAAATTAGCCAGGAAGTGCAGCGCCGCGATCGAATTGATAACATCAAATTAGGGCCAGGCGGCATCCGCGAAATTGAATTCATAGCCCAGGTTTTTCAACTAATACGGGGCGGACGCGATGCCAGCCTGCGTATCCGTCCCACCCTGCAAGTGTTGCAACTTCTGCGCGAAAACGGCCAACTTACACCAGACACCGTAATCGAATTAAGCGCAGCTTACGTATTTTTACGTAATCTGGAGCATCGCCTGCAATATCTGGATGACCAGCAAACTCAAGATTTACCGAAAAATATTGCAGACCAGGCGTTACTAGCCGAAGGCATGGGCTATCCAGATTACTGCGCCATGTTGAAACAATTAAACCACCACCGCTCGTTGGTAAGCGATCAGTTCGCCCAAATTTTCAGCACGCAGAAAGATAACACGATAGCAAGTGCGCTTTGGCGCGAGAATTTAAAAGTGGATGAATTGCAAAATGACCTTGGCAAATTAGGTTATGCAACCACAACCATCTTGGCTGAACGGCTGTTGAATATCCGTGACAGTGGCCGTTACCGCCAACTGCCGGACACCAGCCGCCAACGCATGGATAAACTGATTCCGCAGTTCATCACGCTGTGTGCTGTGCCGAACAACCGTGACCAAACTTTGCCACGCATACTCAATCTGTTAGAAAGCATTAGCCGACGCGCCTCCTATTTGGCCTTTCTGGCCGAATATCCTAAGGTTTTACCCCGTTTGGTCGGACTTGCCAGCGCCAGTGAGTGGGCATGCGAATATTTAATTAAGCATCCCATTTTGCTGGATGAATTGCTCGATGCGCGTGAAATCTACCGTACACCCGATTGGCTTGCCCTTGATGCAGAACTGCTGACGCAACTCGATCACTGCAATACGGACACCGAACGCCAGATGGATGTGCTTCGTCAGTTTCAGCATGTCCAAACATTCCATTTGTTGGCAATGGATTTGCAAGGGCTGTTGCCGTTGGAAACGCTCAGCGATCACCTCAGCAACTTGGCCGACCTGATTTTGCGCCATGTGTTGCAACTGTGCTGGCGTGATGCGCGCAAAAAACATCAACAGCAAGCGCAATTTGCCATTATTGCCTATGGCAAGCTGGGTGGACGCGAACTCGGCTACGCTGCCGATCTCGACCTGATTTTTTTGTACGACGACCAGCATCCCGATGCAGCAGAAATCTACGCCCGACTGGCTCAGCGCATCAATACCTTGTTAAGCAGCTATACCTCAGCGGGTCGTTTGTATGAAATAGATTTACGCCTGCGCCCGAATGGCGCTAGCGGCCTGATGGTCAGCTCCATTCCCGCATTCGCTGAATACCAGCAGCATCACGCTTGGGTGTGGGAACACCAGGCGCTGACGCGAGCGCGCTTCTGTGCCGGAGATGCGCAAGTGGGTAAGCAATTTGAAATCATCCGCAACAACGTATTGTGCAAACCGCGTGACCTGAATGTGCTGCGCCAGGAAATCGTGGCAATGCGGCAAAAAATGCTGGACACACATCCAAATGACAGCGATTTGTTCGATATCAAACATGACCGCGGCGGCATGGTGGATATCGAATTCATAGTGCAATTTTTGATACTGGCACATGCCCACACCGAGCCAAAATTGACTGCCAATAGCGGCAATTTGGCACTACTGATGCTCGCCGGTAACCTAGAGTTAATAAAAGTAGAATTGGCGGAAGCGGCAAGTAACTGCTACCGCACCCTGCGCGCACTGCAACACAAAATGCGCCTGAATAACCAATCACCCTGTCGAATTGACAGAAAAGAAGTCGATACCACATCGGTAGTTACGCTATGGGAAGAACTCTTAGGGCCACATTGTCAAGAAAAAAAGTAGCGCTCGCCTGACAAAAACTAAACACAACAACCCAACTCCAACCTCGGTTTTTCGAGATTAGAGACACTCCACCAAACTCACCCTCTACTCGCAAGATGTTTCTACGAACTAGGCAGTCAGTTTTAAATGCACGCCAACAGCGCGACATAGCTTCATCACGTATCCTTTACACCCTTGCGTTGCCATCTAATTATATTAAATAAATTATATAGTTAATCATACGAACAACAATAAGCTGTATAGTGAACTGCGGTGAGCTGCGCACCGCCGGTCGCGCGGCCCCCTCCAAACTTATTCGTACTTTAATGTAAATCAGCCATGTCCAAAAAAAACCGCGATCCTGCTATTTCAAATTGCACCGCTGGCACCGCGGAAGGCATCACCGAGATCCGACGCAAGGAGGTTTTGCTCAAGACGGGGGCTTTGCAGAACGCGATTTTCAACAGCGCCAATTTTTCGAGCATTGCCACTGATGCGAAGGGCGTCATTCAGATCTTCAACGTCGGTGCGGAACGCATGCTGGGCTATACGGCCGCAGATGTAATTAACAAGATGACCCCGGCCGAAATTTCCGATCCGCAAGAAGTGATCGCGCGTGCCAAGGCGTTGAGCACCGAGCTCGGCACCCCGATCACGCCGGGCTTCGAGGCCTTGGTGTTCAAGGCTTCGCGCGGCATCGAGGACATCTACGAACTGACCTACATCCGCAAGGACGGCAGCCGCTTCCCGGCGGTCGTTTCGGTCACGGCGCTACGCGACGTGCATGGGGGTGTCATCGGCTATCTGCTGATCGGCACCGACAATTCCGAGCGCAAGCAGATCAAGGAAGAACAGAAGAAACTCGATCAACGGCTGCATGACCAGCAGCTCTATACGCGCTCTCTCATCGAATCCAACATTGACGCGCTGATGACTACCAATCCGTCCGGCATCATTACAGACGTCAACAAGCAGATGGAAGCGCTCACCGGTTGCACGCGAGACGAGCTGATCGGTACACCGTTCAAAAATTACTTCACCGATCCAGAGCTGGCCGAAGTGGGTATCAAACTGGTGCTGAGCGAAAAAAAAGTCACCGACTATGAGCTCACTGCACGCGCCAGAGATGGCACGGAAACTGCCGTGTCTTACAATGCAACCACTTTCTACGATCGGGATAAGGTGCTACAGGGTGTGTTCGCAGCAGCGCGTGACGTCACCGAACGTAACCTCCAGGACCAGGCGCTGAGAGAAAAGAATATTGAGCTGGAGAATGCCAGAGCGGTGGCGGACAAAGCCAACCTCGCCAAATCAGACTTCCTCTCCAGCATGAGCCATGAGCTGCGCAGCCCGCTTAATGCCATCCTCGGGTTCGCCCAACTGATGGAGTCCGATTCCACGTCGATAACGCCTTCGCAGAAAAATAGCTTAGCCTATATTCTTCAGGCGGGATGGCATTTGCTGACTTTGATCAACGAGATTCTCGATCTTGCGACGATTGAGTCCGGGAAGGTGTTAATGTCGCAAGAACCGGTGGCGCTAGACGAAGTCATGCTCGAATGCCGGAACATGATTGAAAATCAGGCAGAGCAGCGTGGCATCAAACTGACCTTTCCCCAATTCGACATTCCTCTCTATGTCAGTGCCGATCGAACCCGGTTGAAGCAGGTTTTCATCAACCTGCTTTC
>JADKHS010000005.1 GCA_016721605.1 Nitrosomonadales bacterium | reverse complement strand
GCACGCAAGGCCGAGATGGCACACCCTATACCTCCACCGATCTGCGCGAAATTCAAGACTGGATCACCAAGCCGCAGCTGCGCCATGTGCCCGGCGTGACCGGAGATCAACGCATTGGTGGTTACGTAAAGGAATTTCGCCGCGCCGTTGCCGGATAAATTAGTGGCTTACCATCTGACGCTGCAAGACCTGATTGTGGCGCTCGAACGCAATAATAACAACGTCGGGGCTGGTTATATCGAAAAGCGCGGCGAGCAGTATCTGATCCGCGCCCCCGGCCAGGTAGCCTCCATTGAAGATATCGGCAACATAATTGTTAGCAGTCAACAAGGCGTACCTATCCGGATTCGAAGTGGCCGAAATTGGAATCGGCAAAGAACTGCGCACCGGTGCCGCGACCGAGAATGGCCGCGAGATAGTGCTCGGCACCGTGTACATGCTAATCGGCCAGAACAGCCGAACAGTCTCCCAAGCCGTCGCCAAACGCCTGAGAGAGATCAACCGCACGCTGCCACAAGGCGTAGTGGCCAACGAGGTCTATAACCGCACGGTTCTGATCGACAAGGCCATCAGCACCGTTAAAAAAAATTTGATCGAAGGCGCGCTGCTCGTAATTACCATACTATTTCTATTTCTCGGCAATATCCGCGCTGCCATTATTACTGCCCTGGTCATTCCGCTGGCTATGCTGTTTACCTTCACTGGCATGGTTACTAACAAGGTCAGCGCCAACCTGATGAGCCTGGGAGCTTTGGACTTTGGCATTATCATCGACGGTGCCGTGGTGATTGTAGAGAACTGCATACGGCGGCTCGCCCATGCGCAAGCCGTGGCGGGCCGGGCATTAACTCACGATGAGCGTTTTCATGAGGTATTTACAGCCTCGAAGGAAGCGCGGTAAAGAACCACTTTTGTTTGGCCAGCTAATTATCATGGTGGTCTATCTGCCGATATTCGCACTCTCTGGAGTGGAAGGAAAATGTTCCACCCGATGGCGTTCACTGTGGTGGCTGCTTTGCTGGGAGCCATGATTCTGTCGGTCACATTTATTCCTGCGGCGGTATCGGTACTGATCGGCCACAAAGTTAGCGAAAAAGAAAATCGTTTGATGATCCTGGCCAAACGCTGCTACCAGCCGATGCTTAATTTTGCAATGCTTAACAAGCAGTTGGTGTTAATTGTGACAATTGTCGCCGTGATACTCAGTGGCCTGCTTGCCACACGCATGGGCAGCGAATTTGTGCCTAGCCTAAACGAAGGCGATATCGCACTGCATGCACTACGTGTTCCCGGAACCAGCCTGTCACAAGCGGTCAAAATGCAAACTGAACTGGAGCGGACAATCAAGCAGTTTCCCGAGGTCGACAGGATTTTTGCCAAAATGGGAACCGCTGAAATTGCTACCGACCCCATGCCGCCTAACGTCGCCGACAATTTTGTGATGATAAAACCACAATCAGAGTGGCCCAACCCAAGCCGTAGCAAAGCCGACCTGATCGATGCCATGCGGCAAGCCGTGACCAAAGTACCCGGCAATAACTATGAATTCACCCAACCTATCCAGATGCGGTTCAATGAGTTGATATCTGGTGTCCGCAGTGACGTGGCCGTAAAGGTATTTGGCGATGACATGGACACAATGAACAATACTGCCGATAAAATTTCAAACGTACTGGCCAAAATTCCCGGCGCAACGGATGTCAAAGTTGAACAAACCACGGGCTTGCCCATTCTGACCATCAAAATAGATCGCGAGAAAACCGCCCGCTATGGCGTTAGTGTTGGGGATGTGCAAGATACGATTGCAATTGCGATGGGCGGCCAGGCAGCCGGAGTATTATTTCAGGGCGACCGCCGCTTCGACATTGTCGTGCGCCTGCCTGAGAAATTACGGAGTGATATGGAGGCGCTCAAACGATTGCCGATTCGTTTGCCTGATGATCAAGCCAATGACCGATTTCGTTCCAACTATTTGCAACTGGTGACGTTGAGCACTTTGGAGCCAGTAGTCGCCCCCATCTAACCATATACAACTAAGTGAAATCGCGGTCATTGAGGTGGTGCCTGGGCCAAACCAGATCAGTCGCGAAAATGGCAAACGTCGCGTAGTGGTAACAGCTAACGTACGGGAACGGGATATTGGCTCGTTCGTCATTGCGGCCGAACAGGAGATTCAGCAAAAGATCCCAATACCTACTGGCTATTGGGCGACCTGGGGCGGCACTTTCCAACAAATGCAATCAGCGGCAAAGCGCCTGCAGATTGTGGTTCCTGTCGCACTGCTGCTTGTATTTATGCTGTTGTTTGCGATGTTTAATAACGTGAAAGATGGACTGCTAGTGTTCACCGGTGTGCCGTTTGCCTTGACCGGTGGGATCCTGGCGCTGTGGCTACGGGATATTCCACTTTCCATTTCGGCGGGCGTAGGCTTTATTGCGCTGTCAGGTGTTGCCGTACTCAATGGTTTAGTGATGATCTCCTACATTCGGTCTTTGCGTGATAAAGGCATGCATCTTGATGCAGCGATCCAGGAGGGGGCGCTCACCCGCTTACGCCCGGTACTGATGACGGCATTGGTAGCCTCACTGGGCTTCGTGCCCATGGCAATCGCGATCGGCACGGGGGCCGAAGTGCAACGGCCCCTCGCGACGGTTGTGATTGGGGGCATTTTGTCATCAACTGCACTGACGTTACTGGTTCTGCCGATTCTGTATCAATTGGCACACCAAAAAGAAAGCGTCCGGCTACGGCATGTGCATGATGAACCATTCCGTCCACACGATTTCAACGGTACCAGCTAAAATTTACAGCGCAGCGAGTGCTATAAGTCGGGCAAACCATTGGTTTGCCCGTACTCACCCTAATTTCGACCGTGACGAAACTATTCACCTTGACATCAACCTAACTGAAGAATTTATAGAAAGTGGTTGTGATGGGTAGTCAGCCAACTTCTGCGGCATCATTCAGATGACTTGCCCGTCCACTCAATCAGACTCCGCTCATAAAATCTGCGCACTGAGTCAACGGTCATTTAAGTCATGCGTTTTTAAAGGATGTAAACCCCGATTATTTATGAGTTAAGATTCTTTATGATAACCAGATCGAATTTTCTACTTAAACCCATCGGATAGCCGTTCTGTAAATTAAATTGTTACCTATGCTAAATAGTGGAGTACTAAGATAATGAAGACATCCAAAATGCGTCTTTCTTTAACTTTAATCATAGCACTGATGGTGGGAACGTTGACTAGCGAAGCAGTATTCGCGGCAGGCGGAGGATATGGTGGCTGGCGCGGAGGGGGCGGTTGGCATGGCGGTGGAGGATGGCGTGGTAACGGCTGGGGAGGGGGGGCGTGTGGGCATCTATCTTGGTGCACCGATTGGTTTTAACTTTGGCTATTCCCCGTACCCATACTACAGAACACCGTATTATGGATCGCCGTACTATGGATCGCCTTATTATTCACCGGCACCTGCTTATTATCCTCCAGCTTACCCACCGATGCAGTCTGCGCCAATAATTTACACCGAACAAAGGAACGACCTACCGGTAAAAACACAGGAAGCACCGAAAACGTCGCAAGACGCTCAAGAGTCCTGGTGGTATTACTGCGTCGATGCCAAGGCCTATTATCCCTACATTAATAAATGCCCAGGAGGCTGGCTGCGGGTCGCACCGCAACCTGCACCTGATTCAGACGATCAACCCGCTGTAAATAATGTACCTGCGCCATGACCCATAAAATACGACTTTCTGCTGTACCAGTGGCAGTACTTGTACTGAGCGCTTGTTCGTCAATACCGACTGGTCCGGGTATGCTTGCGCTACCGGGCACGGGAAAAAGCTTTAACCAGTTCCGATTTGACGAGGCCGATTGCAGGCAATATGCCAGCGCTCAAGTCGATGGCCGCACAGCAAATCAAGCTGCGGCCGATAGTGGAGTGAAAAGCGCCGTAATTGGAACGGCGATTGGTGCCACCGCGGGCGCATTGCTAGGGGGGCATAGTGGTGCTGGCGTGGGTGCCGGATCTGGATTGCTCATTGGTTCCATGGTAGGAATGGATACAGGTGAAAGCTCGGGGCACAACCTACAACAGCGTTATGACTTTGCATACCACCAATGCATGTATGCAAAAGGCCATCGTGTCCCAATATCAGGGCGCTTAGAATATTCGCGGCCGCCTGTTAAGAAGAGTAATTTCGCCTCCCCACCGCCCCCAAGCGCGGTTCCATCGTTGCCATCTACTCGTTCTTTCATACCTCCGCCGCCTCCACGTGGCAATCCACCTCCACCGCCCCCCGATGTTGACACTCCCCCATCGGCGCCTGATAACACTCAGCCACTACTGACGCCTGATGGCAAATTACCACTAATACCTTCTGATGATTTTCAACCACCAATGCCTCCAAGCGGTAATCCGCCACCACCGCCGCCCGATGCTTAGTCATCAATGTGGTTCACGAGAGTATCGGCATTGCAATGCCTCACGACCTCTGACTGTTTGAACGCGATGGGTGGCGCACTTCAAGGTCGAATGCCCGTAACAATGCCTTATATCCAGAAAGTGCATTGGTAGCCAAATTGAATATTGGCTGAAATACGCTACGCAATTGCAAAGGAATACATTTAGATTTAATCTAAAAGGCATAAAGTGAAGTTTCAACATACAAAAAGCTTGAGTTATTTTTACGTCCAGGCTCTACTAACTGGGATGTCTTTTTAGTGAAATCACCTGCCATAAAGTACGCATAGCCTACATTCAGCCCTATGTATTTACTGATCGGATACCGCACGCGCATATCAAATTCCTGGCCTATATTTTTCCCGCTTCTACCAGATTGATCGCGCAGGTTCGCCCCACCACTCCAACGGTCTGTGGCGCTGTCCAACTCATACCAGTTATAGCCAAAGTCAATTTTTAGCTTATTGGTAGGATTAAACTCAACACGAACCTTGGAGGCACGAATGTTCTCCATCTGGATATAGTCATTATTAGACCAGGGTCTGGCAAAGCCGAATAAACGCTCAAAACGTTGGCTGGTGTTGTCTTTTGGGTTTTTATCACCACTGGCAAAACTTATAAGACCACTCAGGCGGGGTTTCCATGAATGGTTGACGGTATAACCAGCTTCCAAACTATAGGCATAGGCATCGTGATCAAGCCCGTCATCCTCACCCCATTGCTTAACATAATTTGCATCGTAATCCAGGCCGGTATTCCCTAGCACCCCATACCCACGCAAGCCAGCGGTATGGATCTCACGATTTTTATGGGCGCTTGCCGGTGCAATAGTTCCATCCGAAGCATATAAAACTTTGCTGCCATTTTGCTGAAGCAGGTAATAATAGGGGTGCAGGGTGACGACTTTGGACCATTTGCGCCACTCTCCGGTAGCGCCATAGAACCATTGTGCTTGATCGGCTTTATCTCCCTGGTCAATTAAGCGAACGACAGGCTGCAAAGCAAATAAATCTGCCTGCCAGTCACTTTTTGGCTGGCCCCAGAGCCGTCCGTAGCCCCTGGAAGTTATTCGTTGTATTGCGCCACTCGTTACGTGCAACCAAACGACGGTCTGTTAATTCGAAAGCCATGCGTCCAGCTTTTATGCTGATGGGCCGCTCATTACCCAAATCATCTTTACCCAACGTATCTTTAAAATACAGCTCACCGTAACCCTGCATTACATCTGCTTTGTTAAAATCCCGATTATCTGGCGCGAATACACTGTTAAAGCGCCGAGAGTCTTGCAGCTCAATTGTGGCGCGAAATGGATCAAACTTACTCTTAACCGCAGCATATAAACGTGTGCGCAATAAAAACGGTTCATCCAAAACATCCTTATTACGGCGAAAATCATTGTCACGATATTCATAACGAAGCCTGGATTCCAGACCCAAATCCACCCAATCCACATTTTCTAAGCCTTCAATGTCTTTCAACCATGTTTTGTTGAGTTGCCTGACATAACGCGGCGGCTCAGTTTCACGTTGCAACCCATAACTACGGACTGGAATGTAGTATGTCGGGGTTTCTGCTTTGGAGGTTTCCTTAGCCTTCAGGGAAGTATTCTCCTCTTCTATCTCCTGTAATCGGTCTGATATGCGTCTTTTTTGATCAAGTTCATACTCCTGCCCGCTTAATTGTGGTGCATTTTCCTGCGCAAAGGCGATGGGTGGCGTTATTAATAAAGTACCAGCCAGCAGTCTGGCTATTACCCGTAACCGGGAAGTTTTTTTCTTGTGTAACTGTAACGCTTTCATTCACTAATTCCTTAAAATCATGCGATATCTAGTATTCCGATCAGCTTATGAAACACCATTTATTGTGTAACTAATTATTTCAGTTATAATTTTTCAATCGATACTTCAGTAGATTTCATTAATGCCACTACATCTGAGCCAACCCTCAATTCCAGCTCGTTGATGGAACGAGTTCAGCCAGAAATGCATAACCGTTATTTTTTGGAATAAATCTGATCGAACACGCCGCCATCAGCAAAATGTTCCTTTTGCGCCTTGCTCCAACCGCCGAATTCCCCATCAATGGTAATTAGGTTCAGTTTCGGGAACTGCTTGGCGTACTTTGCGGCCACTTTTTCATCCGTAGGGCGATAGTAATGTTTGGCGGCAATTTCCTGACCTTCAGGGGTATACAGATAGTTCAGATACGCCTCTGCCACTTTACGTGTGCCATGTTTGGTAACGTTCTTGTCAACCACGGTAATGGGTGGCTCGGCCAGAATGCTCAGTGAAGGTGCCACGATGTCAAATTTGTTGGGCCCTAGTTCCTTGATGGCAAGAAAAGCTTCGTTTTCCCATGCCAGCAATACGTCGCCAATTCCGCGTTCAACAAATGTAGTTGTAGAACCGCGCGCACCCGAATCTAATACAGGCACATTGGCGAATAATTTGCCGACAAATTCCTTGGCCTTGGCCGGGTTGTTGCCATTCTTCTTTAACGCATATCCCCAAGCTGCAAGATAATTCCAACGCGCGCCACCAGAAGTTTTAGGATTAGGCGTAATGACAGATACACCGGGTTTAACCAAATCATCCCAGTCGCGAATCTTTTTAGGATTGCCCTTGCGTACCAGAAACACGATGGTGGATGTATAGGGCGAGCTATTGTGATTCAAGCGTGTTTGCCAGTTAGCCGGGATCAAACCGGCCTTGCTTTGCAATACATCCACATCGTAAGCCAGCGCGAGTGTCGCCACATCTGCTGCCAAGCCATCGATAATGGCGCGTGCTTGTTTACCAGAACCGCCATGCGATTGCTTGATGGTGACATCATCGCCGGTCTGTGCTTTCCAGTGCTTGGCGAATGCTTCATTGAATTCCTGGTAAAGCTCACGCGTCGGATCGTAGGAGGCGTTCAGCAACTTGACGTTTGCCGCAAAAACAACTGGGTTTATGGCGGTGAATAGCAATGCCAGTGTCGATGTGATAATAATTTTATTCACTAAAATTTCCTTTAATAGATAAAGCCCATTAACAAACTTGACGCCAATATGCTTCAGCGAGGTGCGCATTCTGGAGAGATCTTTTTCCTGCGTGAACCAATTAATTCTTAATTGCATATCTGTTTTTTGCATATAGGAAGAACCGAAAGTCTGGGGTAGGTCATGCAACGAAATTGACAGTCCCGGACAAAACACGGAAACTACGCGTCAGTGCCGATTTGACATCAGCTTGCGGGGCACTTTAAAAATTCCAGCTAAAGGAAGCGACCCGCTCCGCTTTAGCTGAACGGGTTTTGTTTTTGGGGATCCTTAATTGAACGCATCAAATAACATCGGCATCGTCAATGCGCAGCACGCGCAATTCAACACCTCTTTTTTGTGTAAAAGCGGAGCTGTATTGCCAAGTTACAAGCTGATGTATGAGACTTACGGCACGCTAAACCAAGATAAATCCAATGCTGTCCTGGTTTGCCATGCGCTTTCCGGACATCATCATGTAGCGGGTTATTATGCGGATGATCCGAAAAACGTCGGTTGGTGGGACACGATGGTAGGTCCCGGCAAGCCTATCGACACTGAGAAATTTTTCGTCATCGGCCTGAACAATCTTGGTGGCTGCCATGGTTCCACGGGCCCCATGAGTATCAACCCGAAAACTGGCAAACCTTATGGTGCAAGCTTTCCCGTGGTAACAGTGGAAGACTGGGTTGAGTCGCAAGCACGTCTAGCCGATCAGCTCGGCATTGATCAATTTGCCGCAATAATCGGCGGCAGTCTGGGTGGAATGCAGGCATTGCAATGGTCGTTGGCACATCCTGAGCGGGTGCGCCATGTACTGGCGATTGCCTCGGCACCTCGCCTGACCGCACAAAATATCGCATTCAATGATGTAGCTCGCAATGCGATTTTGACTGACCCCAATTTTTACGGTGGTGATTATTATGAACACGGCGTGGTCCCTACGCGTGGCTTGCGCCTAGCGCGCATGCTGGGACATATCACCTATCTTTCCAACGATGCGATGGCGGACAAATTCGAGCGTGGGCTGCGCTCCGACAAGTATAGCTACAGCTATGATATCGATTTCGAGATCGAGTCTTATCTGCGCTATCAGGGCGACAAATTTGCCGCCTATTTTGACGCTAATACCTATTTGCTCATGACCAAAGCGTTAGACTACTTTGATCCCGCCCGCGAATACGATGATGACCTGAATAAAGCTTTCGCCGTTGCGCGTGCAAATTTTTTAGTTGTGTCATTTACCACCGACTGGCGTTTTGCACCAGAGCGTTCGCGCGCCATCGTCAAGTCACTGCTTCATAACCGCCTTAAAGTTAGCTACGCTGAGATTACCTCGACGCATGGACATGATTCTTTTCTGATGCAGCATACGCATTACCATAATGTGATGCGCGCTTACTTCGACAATATTGCCAGCGAGTTTACTGCATGAGCACGCACGATCACTCTACTCTCGCCGCAACCCGTCCTGATTTCGCCGCAATAGCGGCATGGATTCCGCAGGGCGCTTCAGTCCTGGACTTGGGTTGCGGTGACGGCAGCTTGCTGCGCTATTTGCAGGGGACGAGCAAGGTCCAAGGCTATGGGGTAGAAATCAGTGACGATAACATCGTGGCATGCATCCAGAATCAGGTAAATGTAATTCAAGGCGACTTGGAGTCGGGACTTTCCGGCTTTGAAAGCGATGCCTTTGATTATGTCATCCTGTCGCAGACGCTACAGGCCACTCGCCACACGGAACCTCTGATGCAAGAAATGCTGCGCGTGGGACGTGAGGGTGTCGTCAGCTTTCCCAATTTTGGCTACTGGCGAAACCGCATGAACATATTGCAGGGCAACATGCCCGTATCGGAAGATCTGCCTTATCAGTGGTATGACACACCCAATATTCATCTGTGCACACTGCATGACTTTGAGACATTCTGCCATGACAATAAAATACATATTCTTGATCGACGCGTCATGACAGGCGATAGCGAAATAAAACTATTGCCTAATCTGTTAGGCAGCACCGCGGTGTATCGCTTCAAGCGTGCTGATTAATCCATGAGTGTCATCGCGCAGCTGTTCACGCGGCGCATGTTGATTTGTATATTTACCGGCTTCAGCTCCGGCCTTCCGTTGTACTTGTTGTTCAATTTGGTGCCCGCCTGGCTGCGTAGCGAGCAAGTTGATCTTAAAACCATCGGCCTATTCGCGCTGATCCAGTTTCCCTATACCTGGAAATTTCTGTGGTCACCATTATTGGATCGCTATGTCCTGCCTATCCTTGGGCGACGGCGCGGCTGGATGCTGCTCACCCAAATCGGTCTATTGGCGGTAATTGCCTCGATGGGGGCTTTTTCGCCGCAAAGTGATCTACACACTATTGCCTACATTGCAACGCTATTGGCATTTCTGAGCGCTACTCAAGACATTGTGCTGGATGCCTATCGGCGCGAATTGCTAGAAGAAAGTGAACTGGGATTGGGCAATGCGGTGCACGTAAATGCGTATCGCATTGCTGGCTTGGTGCCGGGTTCACTGTCACTAATCCTGGCAGATTTTCTGCCGTGGAGCATCGTGTTTATCATTACAGCGTTGTTCATGTTGCCCGGCATGGTGATGACGCTAATGGTAAAAGAGCCACTGAATATTAACTCACCGAAATCTCTGCGTGATGCGGTTGTGGAACCATTTCACGAATTCATCACTCGGCATGGTTGGCAAAGCGCGCTGCTCATCCTCACCTTCCTGTTCTTTTATAAACTCGGCGACAGCATGTGTACCGCACTGGCCACCCCGTTCTATATGGATATGGGATTTTCTAAAACACAGATCGGCCTGATCGCCAAGAATGCGGGACTGTGGCCTGCTGTAATTGGCGGTTTACTTGGCGGATTATGGATGGTAAAGATCGGCATCAACCGCGCATTATGGTTGTTTGGAGTGGTTCAAGTGGTATCAATCTTTGGTTTCTTCTGGCTGGCATCAATGGGATACCATGCCGAAATTACCACGGTGGAACTCACTCAACTCGCCATAGTAATTGGCATAGAAGCCTTGGGCGTAGGACTGGGTACAGCCGCGTTTGTCGCCTTCATTGCGCGTACCACCCATCCCGCCTACACCGCCACGCAATTCGCGCTATTCACCAGTCTCGCAGCGATGCCACGCACCTTCGCCAACGCAGCGACTGGCTGGCTGGTGGAAGCAATCGGCTGGACGGGATTCTTTTTACTGTGCGCACTGCTGGCACTGCCAGGAATGGTATTGCTATTAAAAGTGGCACCGTGGAATGGGTCAAATTCATTGACACATCAATGACATTAGCTTTTCAGTCAGTGAGGCTAGCGCCAGCTAAGTATGACCGGCCAGAGAGCAATGATGTTTGTCCAGCTCAATCTGAATAGTGACGTGTCCAATAGTAAAGTTGTCGTGCAACTCTTCTGCAACACGGCACAGAAACTCATTTCCTGGATATCCATCTCGCACGACCAGATGAGCAGTCAGCGCAATTTCTGAGGTGCTCATCGCCCACACATGCAGATCATGTACTTCGATGACATTGGGCTGCGCTACCAGATAATTTTTCACCTTGTCTAATTGGATTGATACCGGCACACCGTCCAGAGAAAGATGTACAGACTGGCGCAGTAAATCCCATGTACTCCACAATATCACTACAGCAATGACCAAGCTGATAGCGGGATCGAGCCAAGCCCAACCAGTCCAGATAAACATCGCACCTGCGATGACCACACCAAGCGAAACCAGCGCATCTGCCGCCATATGAAGAAAAGCGCCACGCACGTTGAGATCTGTTTTGTTGCCGGACATGAATAGCCAGGCGGTGATGCCGTTGATTACTACTCCAATAGCGGCAACCAGCATAACAATGCCGCCCTGAATCGGCACCGGATGACTGAATCTACCGACGGCTTCCCACACAATACCGCCTATCGCAATCAGCAAGATCATCGCATTAAACAATGCGGCAAGAATCGTGGCTCGCCCCAAACCGTAGGTGTGTTTCTGATTGGGTCGCAGCCGTGCCAGATATAAACCGCCATAGGCCACAAGCAAGCCAAGCACATCGCTCAGGTTGTGCCCGGCATCAGAGAGTAACGCAAGCGAATCGGCCTGCCAGCCATAAATCGTTTCAACGACGACGAACAGCACATTCAGAGCAATGCCGATGGCAAATGCTCGACCGTAGTTTGCGGCGTGGCTGTGTGAGTGATGATGGGCTGTCATGATATTCCTTAAAGAGCAGCGGTGATTGAGATATACACTAGCAGCAAAATCTCCCGTAAACAATGGACTGACGCTATCCCCTACCATAAACACAGTAGCTATATGTTGCGATCCAACTGTGGCACCATCCTTACTAAGCGATCGATTTCTTCGTAGGTGTGACGGATTCAACTTACCTCAAACACTTCTTTAGGTGATGCAAAGATGTTGCACGACATATCGGTGCGATATACTGCAAAACGCAATAGCTATCAGAGCTAAATCCGCAAAATAAATTAGCCCACTAAAACACTTCAAACTATGACCGCTCTGCAAAAGCTGCTGGAAACTTTTCGACAAGCATCTGTCACAGAGCGTGAAAAAGGCACCTACTTTGAAGAGCTGATCCTGTGTTACCTGCGCAACGAAGCCACTTACCGCGACCTATACAGCAACATTTGGACATATAGCGATTGGGCAAACTGCAAGGCTTGGATGGACGCGATACCGGCATTGACCTTGTCGCCAAAACCAGCGGTACAGGCGAATACCACGCCATTCAGTGCAAGCTCTACGCCGAAGACTACCGCCTGCAAAAAGGTGACATCGACAGCTTCTTTACCGCCTCCGGCAAAAAGCCATTCATGCACCGCCTCATCATCGCCACCACAGACAAATGGAGCGAACACGCCGAAGATGCGCTACAAAACCAGCAGCCCCCCGTCAGCAAAATCGACTTGCATGATCTGGAAAACAGCCAGATCGACTGGAATCACTACCACGCCAAATCAAAGCCGTCGCTCAAGACAAAGAAGCAACTGCGCGACCACCAACGGTTTGCTCTTGATACCGTAAAGCATGGCTTGTCGGATGCTGATCGTGGCAAGCTCATCATGGCATGCGGCACGGGCAAAACCTTTACCGCCCTGAAGATTGCTGAAGAGTTGACAGGCGCAGGAAAGCGTGTGTTGTTCCTTGTTCCCAGCCTCAATCTGCTATCTCAAACCCTGACCGAATGGACGCAGGAAAGCGCAACACCACTGCACAGCTTTGCTGTCTGTTCCGATAGCGACGTGGGCAAGAAGCGTAAGAAAGACGACGACACCGTGCAAACCTTCACGCATGAACTGCGTTATCCCGCCACCACCGAACCGGCGAGGCTGGCGACCGAAATGAGCAAGCGCCACGATACCCAGCACATGAGCGTCGTGTATAGCACCTACCATTCCATCGACGTAATCAGCCGTGCCCAGCACGACCACGGGCTGGAGAACTTCGACCTGATTATCTGCGACGAAGCGCACCGCACCACTGGCGCGACGTTTGATACCAAAGACGAAAGCAACTTCGTCAGGGTTCATGATGCCGAGTACATCCACTCAGCCAAGCGGCTCTACATGACTGCCACGCCGCGCATTTATGGCGACAGCGCCAAGGCCAGCGCCGAGAAAGACAACGTGGCGTTGTGTTCGATGGATGATGAAAAGCTGTATGGTAAAGAGCTATTCGTCATCACTTTTTCGGAAGCTGTTAAACGCGGCTTGCTGGTGGACTACAAAGTCATCGTGCTGGCAATTGAAGAGTCACACGTTCACCGCCGTATTCAAAAATTATTAGATGATGGGAATAACCAGCTCAAGGTGGACGATGCCGCCAAGATCATCGGTTGCTGGAAGGCTTTATCCAAACAAGGGCTGGCCGATGATCTGGTGGGTGACAATGCCGCCATGCAACGCGCCGTCGCCTTCTGTCAGGTGATCGAAACATCCAAAGCAGGTAAGACACACAAGGTTAGTTCCAAGCAAATCGCGGGCATGTTTCAGGCGGTAGTCGAAGCCTATCAAGAGACAAAAGAATTCGAGCAAGTCACCCGCCTTGCCTGCGAAGCCGAGCATGTGGACGGCAGCATGAATGCCGGTCAAAAAGAATCCAAGCTCGACTGGCTCAAATCCGAAGTGCCTGACAACACCTGCCGCATTCTCTCCAACGTGCGCTGTTTGTCCGAAGGGGTGGACGTGCCCGCCTTGGATGCCGTGCTGTTCCTGACTCCGCGCAATTCACAGGTGGACGTGGTGCAATCCGTTGGCCGTGTCATGCGTAACGCGCCCGGCAAGAAACGCGGCTACGTCATCCTGCCCGTTGTCATTCCAGCAGGTGTGGAGCCACACGACGCACTCAGCGACAACAAAACCTACGCTGTCGTGTGGCAAGTGCTGCAAGCCTTGCGCTCGCACGACGATCGTTTCGATGCGATGGTGAACAAGTTGGATTTGATAGGCCGCGACACCAGCAAGATGGAAGTCATCGCCATCACCGACAAAATCCAGAAAAAGCAGGAGAAAGCCCCTAAGGGCAAGACCACGGTAACGCTGGCAAAGGTGGCTACAGCATAGGTCAAACTGTAGCAGACTACACCGTCAAACCAGAACAACAAGCATTGCAATTCGAGATCGGTGAAATCGAACGAGCCATTTACGCCAAGCTGGTGCAAAAGGTTGGCAACCGCCACCACTGGGAAGACTGGGCCAACGACATCGCCAAGATTGCCCGCACCCACATCGACCGCATCACCGCCATTCTGGAAAACCCGGACAACGCCAAAGAGCGTGCAGCCTTCATCACCTTTGCCGCAGAGCTACGCGACGACCTGAACGACATCATTACAGACGGCGAGATCATCGAAATGCTGGCGCAGCACCTCATCACTAAGCCAGTGTTCGACGCGCTGTTTGAAGGCTACAGCTTCGCCCAGCACAACCCCATGTCACTCGCCAGGCGAACTGTGCTGGACATCCTGCAAGAGCACAATCTGGATAAGGAAGCCGACACGCTGCAATCGTTCTACGACAGCGTGAAGATGCGCGCCGAGGGAATCGAGAATGCCACCGGTAAGCAGAAGATCGTAGTGGAGTTGTACGACAAATTCTTCCGCAATGCCTTCCCCAAGATGACTGAGCGACTGGGCATTGTGTACACGCCCGTTGAGGTGGTGGACTTCATCATCCACAGCGTCAATGACATTCTGAAAAGCGAGTTCGGTCAGACATTGGGCAGCAAGGGCGTTCACATCATTGATCCATTCACTGGCACTGGCACCTTCATCACCCGCTTGCTGCAAAGCGGTCTGATTACACCGGAACAATTGCCCTACAAGTACCAGAACGAAATCCACGCTAATGAGATCGTGCTGCTGGCTTATTACATCGCGGCGATCAACATTGAGGCGGTGTACCATAGCATCGTCGGCGGTAACTACCAGCCGTTTGAAGGCATCTGCCTGACCGACACTTTCCAGCTCTACGAGAAGGAAGATTTGGTAGATGCGCTGCTGGAAAAATAGTGCACGGCGAAGCGAAAGGCTGGATATTCGGGTGATTATGGGAATCCGCCGTATTCTGTAGGGCAAGAAACCGCAAACAGGCAAACCATAATGTCATACCCGCATCTGGATAGCTGCATTCGTAACACTTACGTAGAACGCTCGGTTGCAGGCAATGTCAGAAATATGTATGACAGCTATATCCGCGCCATTCGCTGGGCATCTGATCGAATCGGAAAAAGTGGTGTCATAGGATTTGTCACCAATGCCGGATTTCTGGAAGCCAACACCGCTGACGGTTTACGTAAATCACTGGCTGATGAGTTCTCCAATATCTATGTGTTCCACTTGCGCGGCAATGCCCGCACAGCTGGCGAACTACGCCGTAAGGAAAAGGACAACGTGTTTGGTATGGGCAGCCGCGCCCCGATTGCCATTTCCTTGCTGGTAAAAAATCCCGATGCTACGCACCACGGCCAGATTTACCTTCACGATATTGGAGATTACCTTAGCCGTGAAGAGGCTAGGTAAGCTCATTGAGTTTGCCAGCATCGCCGGAATCACTGAGGCTGGTGTCTGGCGGACCATCACGCCAGATCAGCGGCGATTGGCTTAAGCAGCGAGATGATCGGTTTGGTAGTACATCGTTCTGGGCGACAAGAAAGGCGACACTCAAGCTGTTTGATAATTTTCTCTGGGTGTGGCAACCAACCGCGATGCATGGTGCTACAACGCATCAAAATTAGCAGTGACCGCAAACATGGCGCGTATGACCGACTTCTATAACAACGAGGTTACGCGATTTGCCGAGGGACATGCCGGATTGGATAAAAAAACTCGTGAAGCCAAGTTGGACGAATTTATCGATGCCGACTCCACTCGCATCAGTTGGACACGCGCCTTGAAGCAGGAACTGGTCAAAGAGACAGGTGCTCGTTTTGAAATCGGCGACCTGACCACAAGCTTGTATCGCCCATTTACCAAACAATGGCAATACTTCAATCGCAAGCTGAATGAATATGTATTTTGATGCCGCGTATCTTTCCAGATGCCGCTACACAGAATCGTGTAATCATGGTGAACGCCACACTCAGGACATAGTCAGATCGCCCTGATTGCTGATGCTTGACCTGCACAGCAACGGCGATTCGCAATGTTTCCCGCTGTACCTATACGACGAATCAGAATCTGACTCCGAAAATTCAGAGTCGCAAAATACAGACCTGTTTGCTACACCAGAAAAGAAAGCAGGAAGGCAACGCCGCGATGCACTCACCGACGAAGGGCTGGCGCATTTCCAATCCGCCTATTCCGGCGAGCAGATCAGCAAGGAAGATGTGTTCTATTACGTCTATGGCCTGCTGCATTCGCCGGACTACCGCGAACGCTACGCTGACAATCTGAGCAAGGAATTGCCGCGCATCCCTCGCGTGAAAACTACTACCGACTTCTGGGCTTTCTCACAGGCTGGGCGCAAACTGGCCGAGCTACACCTGAACTACGAAACGGTAGAGCCTTACCCGCTCAAGATGGTAGCGATACGGACAATGGTGGCAATGAACCTGCCCCTACGCGGCGGACTATCGTGTGGAGAAAATGAAGTACGGCAAGAAGGACAAGGACAAAGACCTCACCACGCTGTATTACAACGACAAGATCACCCTGACCGGCATCCCGCTGGAAGCCTACGACTACATCGTGAACGGCAAACCAGCACTGGATTGGGTGGTGGAGCGCCAATGCGTGAAGACCGACAAGGACAGCGGCATTGTCAACGACGCCAACGACTGGGCAGTGGAAACAATGGGCAACCCGCGTTATCCGCTGGAACTGTTCATGCGCGTGGCAACAGTGAGCCTGGAGACGATAAAGATTGTGAACAGCCTGCCAGCGCTTGATATTTATGGGGCGAATGCCGGAAGCGGCACCTGATTTGACGGGGGATGCATGACTGTCCAGATTGTTGAAATTCTCGACCGCTCGATTCAGGGCGTCACCAGGCCGTTCTATTGCCGCTGCGAAGATGGGCAGGCTTACTTTGTCAAAGGCCGGGGGGCTGGCAGGCAAAGCTTGATTGCAGAGTACGTGGGTGGACGGCTGGCGCGCGCCTTTGGCCTGCCGGTCCCTGATTTTGAAATCGTGGAAATTCCGCCCGAATTGATCCGGTGGTGCAGCCGGGGAGATGCAAACGAACTGGGTACGGGGCTGGTATTCGGCTCCAAGGCATTGCCACATGTGCAGGAGTTTTCCTTTTCACATATTACTCAAGTGAATGAGCAAGTTCGCAAGGATGTGGTGATGTTCGACTGGTGGGTGCATAACGCGGATCGTACTTTGAGCGAGAAAGGCGGCAATCCAAATTTGCTGTGGGATCAAAAGAATTCGAGGTTGGCCGTTATTGACCACAATCAGGCATTCGACCCGCACTTTGATTCGCTACAATTTGCGCAGATTCATGTATTCAATGACAGCCTTTTGAATATCTTAGGTGATTTGGTGGAGCGCGATGTCTACCGCAATCGTTTGGCGGATGCGATTGTCGAATTCGATTTCGCTTGCGATAATGTCCCTCCAGAGTGGTGGTGGGAAGATGATGGAGTCCCAGCCAATTTCAACCGTGATGCAGCAAGTGAAACTCTCAACCGATTTACAGATGATATTTTTGGAGGATAGCGTGATAAATAAATACGCCTGTCAGTACGCTATCGTCCGCTTCCTACCTTATTTGGAAACCGGCGAGTTTGCCAATGTAGGCATCGTGATGTTGTGCCCGGATGCCGGGTTATTCGAGTTCAGATTATTACGGCATATCCGCCGCATCACGTCATTTTTCGAGGAATTAGATGCAGGCATCTATCGCCGCGCCGCCAACGATTTCAAGCAAGAACTAAAACGCATCCGTAACTGGCTTGATCCAAAACAAGAAAACAGGATAAATACGGATTTGGCTCGTCATCTCTTTGCCGAGCTGACGCGCCCGCGCGAGGCCATGATGCGCTTTGATGCGGTGCGCGTGGTGCTGGCCGACGATCCGGTACAGAAGTTCGATGAATTGTTCGGTCATTATGTGGAACGCAATTTTGCGACCAAGGCTTATCAAGAACAGTTGCTGGAAAAAAATGTGCGTAGGATTTTGACGGACGCAAAGCTGGACAAGCAATATCGCCCCGAGACATTGGGGGATGCTGCCACCTATCATACGCGCCTACCCTTTGTGCATCGAGAAAACGGGCGCGCAGTGAAAGCGATTAAGCCCCTGCATCTGGCGCACGAAGACCCCGCGCAAATCTACGATCATGGCTGGGCCTGGTTGGGCAAAGTAGAAAAATTGCGGGCTTTGAAATTATTGCCGGATCGAATTCTGTTCCCGGTGCAGGGGCCAGCCGAAAATGATGGTAGGCGCTTCGAAATGTTTCAGGAAATTACTCAGAAAATAGCCGCGAATGATGTGGTGGTCATACCCGATCAACAAACTCAAAAAATTATCGAGTTTGCTCAAGATTAAGTTGGGATGAGGCAATCGCATGAAAATCGGCATACCAAAAGAAATCAAAGCAAACGAAAGCCGTGTCGCACTGGTTCCATCCGGCGCAGAATCACTTATTGCGGCCGGGCATTCTGTGCTGGTCGAGGCAGGTGCAGGATTAGGCAGTGGGTTCAGTGACGAGCAGTATCATGCGGTAGGGGCATGTATCGTCCCTGACGCCGACACAATATGGGCGGATGCCGATCTGATCGTTAAAGTTAAAGAGCCAATTGAGCCAGAATGGCGGCGCATCAAGCCTGGTCAAACACTGTTTACCTATTTTCATTTTTCCGCAAATGAAAAACTAACCCAAGCACATCTGGATTCTGGGGCAACTTGCATCGCTTACGAAACGATTGAATTGCCTACACGCGAATTGCCACTGCTGACACCCATGTCTGAAGTCGCCGGACGCATGGCCGTGCACGAAGGGGCCAAATATCTCGAAAAACTTTATGGTGGACGGGGCGTTCTGCTTGGTGGTGTACCGGGTGTGCCACCTGCGCATGTTGTCATCCTCGGCGGCGGCGTAGTGGGCATGAATGCCGCCAAAATGGCGGCAGGTCTGGGCGCGAGTGTCACCATCCTCGATATTTCACTGGAGCGGCTGCGCTATCTTAGCGATGTTTTGCCCGCTAACGTACAGTTTGTTTTTTCCAATCGACACAATCTGCTGGAACAGATTGCCACCGCCGATCTTGTCATCGGCGGGGTGTTAGTCACCGGAGCCGTTGCGCCCAAGCTGATACGCTACGATGATCTCAAGACCATGCGCCAAGGCTCGGTGATCGTGGATGTTGCAGTGGATCAAGGCGGCTGCATTGAAACAACCCATCCCACCACGCACGAGAACCCGATTTATGTGGTCGAAGGTGTAATTCATTATGCCGTTGCGAACATGCCCGGCGCAGTGCCACGCACCTCAACGCTGGCGCTAACCAACGCGACTTTGCCTTATGTGCTGCAATTGGCAAATAAAGGCTGGAAACAGGCACTAAAAGATAACGCTGCGTTGCGTAAAGGACTCAATATCGTGAATGGAAAAATTACTCATCACGCCGTCGCGCAGGCATTCGGAATGCTTGCCCACGCACCAGAAAATTTTCTCGATTAATCTTTTGATTAATCCTTTTATTAATCAAAGGCTCACCAACATCCATCCAGCGATTTTATCGGACTAGGGGTCGTAGCAAGCTGTACGACAGCATTACCCCCATGGAACATCCACAATGTACCCGGCATCATGGCGTGCCAAGGCTCGTTGTCAGTCAGCGGCACGGTGGCGATGATAGCCACGCGATCATTAGGCGTAGTCACGCGACTGAAATCGACTGTCATATCCTCATCTTTGAGATGCGCCACATTAAATGGACTATGACGGATAAGGTAGTTTAATTCGGTAGAGCAATGCGCGAAAAGGCATTCGCCATTAGACAATAGATAGTTAAAGATGCCCATGCCAGCAAGCTGATCGGTTAGCTCATGCAATGCGGCAAACAGAACATCACGCGTTGGCGGTGTGTCATTAAACCGAATTCTCAGGCTTTGCAGCAACCAGCAAAAAATACGTTCACTGTCAGTATTTCCCACAGGAACAAAGCCACCATATAACTCAGGCTGAAATTGCGGCAGATTACCGTTGTGCGCAAAAACCCAGTACTGACCCCACAACTCGCGCACAAACGGATGGGTATTCTCCAACGACACCAAGCCTTGTGTCGCCTTACGAATATGCGCTATGACGTTAAGGGATTGGATAGGATAGTTACGCACCAGTTCTGCGATAGGCGATTGGGCTGAAGGTTTTGGATCCAAAAATAGCCGCACGCCCTTGCCCTCGAAAAAAGCGATGCCCCAGCCATCAGCGTGTATACCCGTTTCTCCACCCCGTTTCTGGAAGCCAGTGAAGGAAAAACAAATATCAGTGGGGACATTGCAGTTCATGCCGAGCAGTTCGCACATATCTCAACTCCTGACCTAATCAGGTTGTAAGTGTATTGCATCTTTACAGATTGTGCTTATTCCCAAATAAGATAAAGAAAGCTGAATTTATGATTTTTACTATGTTCTTGGCGTCTATACACTGCGCGCCTGGCTTGGTAATAAGGATATTTTAATGGCGCAATTCAAAGCGCATAGCGTGTTGCCTGGATTCAATCTGGCACTTGGCTTCACGCTTTTGTATCTCTCGTTGATCGTACTGATCCCGCTATCTTCGCTGTTCTTCAAAACAGCGACATTAGGCTGGGGCGGTTTTTGGGAGGTGGCCACAAACGAGAGGGTGCTGGCATCACTTCGTGTCACCTTTGTAGCTTCCTTTGCCGCTGCGGTAATGAATGCCATTTTTGGTTTGGTGATCGCATGGGTACTGGTGCGCTATACGTTCCCCGGCAAGCGCTTAGTGGATGCGTTGGTGGATTTGCCATTCGCCTTGCCTACCGCTGTAGCGGGCATCACTCTAGCCATGCTGTATGCACCGAATGGCTGGATCGGACACTATTTTGCCGAGCATGACATCAAAATAGCGTACACCCCGCTCGGCATAGTGGTGGCGCTCACTTTTATCGGCTTACCCTTCGTGGTACGTACGGTACAGCCAGTATTGGCTGATGTTGAGGCCGAAATAGAAGAGGCAGCCGCAAGCTTGGGTGCAAGTCGCTGGGATGTATTTCGCCGGGTTATTTTCCCTTCAATATATCCCGCTTTGTTGACGGGTTTCGCATTAGCTTTCGCACGATCGATTGGTGAATATGGCTCAGTCATTTTCATTGCGGGCAACATGCCGTTCATTTCAGAAATCGCACCATTGTTAATTGTCGCCAAACTGGAGCAATACGATTATGCGGGTGCCACGGCAATTGCCTTGCTCATGCTGATAATTTCATTCGCCCTGTTATTAGCTATCAATGGCTTGCAGTGGTGGAGCAACCGCCGGGAAATTAGATAATGTCTTTACCTCAACAATTGATCAACAACCAAAAAATCACCACGCATGAATCCAAAGCGGTGACGCTGATACTCATCACTGTTGCGCTGTCATATCTGTTGCTTTTTCTTGGCATACCGTTATTTGCCGTGTTCTACGAAGCGCTGGGCAAAGGCTGGGCTCTTTACTGGGCAGCATTGCAAGACCCGGATGCTTGGTCGGCGATCGAATTAACTTTGATTGCAGCAGCTATTGCAGTACCAGCCAACCTGGTGTTCGGGGTCGCGGCGGCTTGGGCTATTGCCAAATTCGAATTTCGCGGAAAAAGTGTATTGATCACACTGATTGACCTGCCGTTTGCCGTCAGCCCGGTGGTGTCCGGCCTGATCTATGTACTACTGTTCGGCGCACAAGGCTGGTTCGGGCCGTGGCTGCAGGAACATGATATCAAGCTTATTTTTGCTGTGCCGGGTATTGTCTTGGTTACCGTTTTCGTTACCTTTCCTTTCATTGCACGTGAGTTAATTCCGCTGATGCAGGCACAAGGCAAAGATGAAGAAGAAGCGGCGGTATCGCTCGGCGCTTCCGGCTGGCAAACTTTTGGCGCGTCACCGTGCCCAACATCAAATGGGGTCTGCTGTATGGCGTGATTTTGTGTAATGCCCGTGCGATGGGTGAATTCGGCGCGGTGTCAGTGGTGTCCGGGCACATTCGAGGGATGACCAACACCATACCGTTGCACGTAGAAATTCTTTACAACGAATACAACTTTGTTGCAGCTTTCAGCGTGGCCTCACTGCTGGCCTTATTAGCTTTGGTTACGTTGCTCGCCAAGTCGATCGTAGAATTTAAGGTCAAGAGCAATGGCGACAGACTTCCTCATGGAGAAACGGAATGAGCATCACGATTCAGAATTTGAATAAGCAGTTCGGCAATTTTACTGCGCTAAACAACATCAATCTCGAAGTAAATAGCGGCGAATTGCTTGCGTTACTGGGTCCTTCCGGGTGTGGCAAAACGTCGTTGCTGCGCATTATCGGCGGATTGGATGTACAGAATTCCGGCAAAATATTTTTCATGGCAAGGACATTGAACAGCGCGATGCACGTGAGCGCAATGTTGGTTTCGTGTTCCAGCATTACGCGCTGTTCCGCCACATGACAGTGTTCGAAAATGTTGCATTCGGTCTCCGCGTGAAACCTAAAAAGGAACGCCACAACGAAACCGAAATCAAGCGCCGCGTACACGAACTGTTGCAACTGGTGCAACTCGATTGGCTGGCAGATCGTTATCCGGCACAGCTTTCCGGTGGCCAGCGGCAACGCATCGCTTTGGCACGCGCATTAGCAGTTGAACCACAGATCCTGCTGCTGGATGAACCATTCGGCGCGCTGGATACCAAGGTCCGCAAAGAACTACGCCGCTGGTTGCGTCGCTTGCATGACGAACTTCATGTCACCAGTGTGTTCGTCACTCACGATCAAGAAGAAGCCCTGGAAGTGGCAGACCGCATCGTGGTAATGAACAAAGGCAACATTGAACAAGTGGGTTCACCCGATGACGTATATGCTAATCCTGCCTCACCTTTCGTGTATCAATTCATCGGCAATGTAAATTTATTTCACAGCCGGACTCATGCCCTTTGGACGCAACAACAAGGCGATGCCGTAGCCTACGTACGTCCGCATGACATTGACATTAGTCTGATACCGCAGCAATCTTCCTTGCCAGTAGTGGTGAAGCAAGTGCGCGCCATTGGGTCGGTAGTACGACTGGAAGCGGCAATTGGGCAAGATGGTGAAACAGTAGAGATCGAGCTAAGCCGCGAACGTTTTAACCTCACCCCTGTGGCTGTAGGTGACAAAGTGTTCATCCGGCCCCACCAGATTAAAGTGTTCGAAGCATAACGGAGGAAGTCATGAATTTTCAACAATTACGCATCATCCGCGAAACGGTCGCAAGCAATTTCAATCTCACCGAGGCGGCTAACGCGCTGTTCACCTCGCAGTCCGGCGTCTCCAAGCACATCAAGGATTTGGAGGATGAGCTGGGCATTGAGTTATTCGTGCGCAAAGGTAAACGGCTGCTGGGATTGACCGAACCGGGACGTGAGCTTGTAGGAATTGTTAATCGTATTCTATTGGATGCGAACAATATAACGAATTTGGCTAACCAATACAGCGGACGTGATGAAGGTCGCCTTACCCTGGTTGCTACGCATACCCAAGCCCGTTACGCCCTGCCTCGAGTAGTGAAGGACTTCAAGCAAGCATTTCCCAAGGTACATCTAAAGCTGCACCAAGCCAGCCCTAATGAAATAGTTTCCATGCTGCTGGATGGCCAAGCAGACATAGGCGTGGCCACTGAAGCACTTTCCGATGTTACCGGACTCGATATATTTCCCTTTTATTCCTGGCACCATGCGGTAATTGTGCCTGCCGGACATCCGTTAGAGAGTATCCATCCAATCTCGCTGGAAGCGGTTGCGGATTATTCCATCGTTACTTACCACGATGGCCTAACTGGGCGGGCCGGAATTGACCAATCCTTTGCTGCGGCGGGGCTGGAGCCAGACATCGTCATGTCGGCACTGGATGCGGACGTAATCAAGACGTATGTAGAACTGGGAGTGGGCAATGGAATCATTGCCTCAATGGCATTTAATCCATCAAAGGATACCGGGCTTCGTTTGCTCGATAGCTCACACTTGTTTGGCAAAAACACCACTTATATCGCTTTGCGGCACGGGCACTACCTGCGTAACTTCGCCTACCGTTTCATCGAGCTTTGTTCTCCCGCCCTTGATGAAGCGGTAATTCGTGCCGGTGTGGCACCGCTTCAAGCTGAATAAAGTTAATGTTAGTTTTTATTGTTCAAATCACTGAGTAGTGTTTGATTTTTCCGGCAGTCCACGTATTAGTTAAGATCAGTTAAAGTGGACATCTCCGTTTTAAGTTTATCAAAACGGAGATGTCCACTTTTTTTCCAATTTATATCTTAGAAGATGGCGACTCTAATTTTCAAAACACGGCGCCATCATATCCAACCATTACTTAGCGTGCTCTGCCAGCCACTTTCGCGCCAGCGCCTGCGCCTGTTCTATTTGTACAGCAGCCAATTTGTATTCGACACTTCTTCTGCTTCTCTCAGCCGTTTCGTATCCTTCTCCTGCCGCCAAGTTATACCACATGTGTGCCTGAAGCCAGTCTTGTGGTACGCCTTGACCACTTTCATACATCAACCCAAGACTATGCTGCGCCTTCGCATTTTTTTGTTCAGCTGCCTTTAGATACCAGGATGCGGCTTCTTTGAAATCCTGTGGAAGGCCTTGGCCATTTGCATACAGCACACCAAGGTTGTACTGCGCCATCGCGCTACCCTGGGCTGCCGCTTTGCGGTACCACCACGCAGCTTCTTTATAGTTCTGTGGTACACCTTTACCATTATGGTACATCTGCCCAAGATTAAACTGCGCACCTGCGTGACCCTGTCCGGCGGCTCTGTGATACAACGATGCCGCTTCATCATAGTCCCGTGATATACCTTCACCATACTGGTACAAAATTCCAAGAGAATTTAGTGCATCCGCATCCCCCTGCTTAACTGCATATCTATACCACACCGCAGCTTCTTTGAAATCTTGGGCAACACCTTGGCCTTTGTGGTACATCATACCAAGATTGTATTGGGCAGTTGCATCGCCACTGACTGCAAGCCGACGAAATTCTTTTAATGCAGCGGGATAATTGCCTTTTTCATAAGCCTCAGTCGCATCTTGCAAATCGGCTTGCGCACCTGCACTCATCGCAAAAAAAATCACTGCCAACAATAGCCTGAATAAATTTACCGTAATTGTGTTGTGCATTTTCCATTCCTCGTAATTTAAGTCTATTAACCCGACGTGATTCTATTTCACCCTACACCTTCGCTGCCATTTTAGATCTGCCAATACATCTTGCCCCCAATACATCTTGCCCAGGGATACCAACACCATCTACTTTGAATGTTTGAACTATGACCACTAACGGTGCTCCCGTATCCTACCACCATCATTAGCGGCACTCAAACTCATTCATGCCATGCTACGTATAATCAATCAGGAGCGCGCAATCTATCGCATTTCATCTTTACAACATGACCAAACCCAAAATTTCTTTGGGACAGATACGCCATGCAATTACCCATCCCCTCTTTGGTTTAAGCTTGCTTATAGCTTTCCCTTTACCCAAACCGATACAGATGCAAGTGCAGTGGCCAGGAATTCTGGCTGCGTACCCCCTGCTTGAGCCATATCCGCACGGCCACCACCTTTCCCGCCCACCTGCCGCGCCACTGAATTAACCAATTCTCCCGCCTTTACCTTATCGGTAATATCAGCGGTAACACCTGCGATAAGCATTACTTTCCCATCAGCCACGGCAGCCAATACGATGGCCGCCGATTTAAGTTTGTCTTTCAGCTTGTCTAATGTCTCACGCAATATTTTATTATCCGCACCTTCCAAAAGTGCAGCTACTATTTTGACGCCGTTAATTTCTATAGCCTGACTTGCCAAGTCGTCACCTTGCGAAGTAGCCAATTTAGATTTCAAGGTAGCGAGTTCTTTTTCCAGCGCTTTTATCCCATCCTGCATTTGCGCAACACGCTGGGTTAGTTCATGTGGCTGCACCTTAAGCGTGGCAGCGACTTCATGCACCCTTGCATCTAGCTGTTGCGCCCAGCTCAGTGCCCCCTCCCCGGTGATCGCCTCGACACGGCGGATACCCGCAGCCACACCGCTCTCCATTACAATCTTGAATAAACCAATGTCGCCGGTGCGCTGTACATGCGTGCCACCGCATAGTTCAGTGGAAAATTCGCCCATGCCTAATACGCGCACTTCATCGCCATACTTTTCACCAAACAATGCCATGGCACCGGATTTAAGCGCATCATCATAAGCCATCACCTGCGCGCTCACCGCAGCATTAGCCTGTATGGCATGGTTCACTCGGCTTTCCACCTCGCGGATTTGCGTATCGGTCATCGGTGCATTATGGCTAAAGTCAAAACGTGTTTTTGTCTGGTCTACCAGCGAACCCTTCTGTTGCACATGCGTACCCAATACATCACGTAGCGCCCGGTGCATCAGGTGCGTGGCAGAGTGGTTACGGATGGTGCGCGCACGCGCAGCTTTATCGACAATAGCGTCGATCGAGTCACCCACCTTGATAAAACCACTCTTTACCTGTCCGTGATGGCCAAACACATCGGGTTGAATTTTCTGTGTATCTTCTACAATAAAAAGTGTTGGATTATTGGAGGATATTTGCAGAACGCCTACGTCGCCCACTTGTCCGCCAGATTCCGCGTAGAACGGCGTATTGTCTAGCACCACAATACCTGTATCAGAAGCGGACAGCTCATGCACAGCCACGCCATCCTTATACAACGCCACGACCTTGCCCGGCGTGGCCAGTTTTTCGTACCCGTGGAATTGAGTTTTCACACCCTCGTATTCCAGCCCTGCGGCTATCTTGAACTTGCCCGCCGCGCGCGCCTGTTCGCGCTGACGTGTCATGGCATCATTAAAACCAACTTCATCAACAATGACGCCATGTTCACGACATACATCCTGTGTCAGGTCGAGCGGAAAGCCATATGTGTCGTGCAAAGTAAAAGCAATATGTCCCACAAGGATTTTTGATTGAAGCAACTTGCCTTCACCTCGACTTTTTCCACTGTCCGATTCGGCATCAAAACCGAGGCCATCCGTTACGATTTTATCGAGTGCTACTTCAAGCATTTTCATACCATGCTCAATCGTCTCAAAAAAGCGCTCTTCTTCGATACGTAGCACCTCAGTTACCCGCGTTTGTGCTGCGACCAACTCGGGATACGCCCCGCCCATTTCCCTGGTAAGATCAATCACTATCTTATGGAAAAATGCTGCGCGACAGCCCAGTTTATAACCATGCCGAATGGCACGGCGGATAATACGGCGCAACACATAGCCGCGCCCTTCATTGCCAGGAATCACTCCATCCACAATTAAAAAAGAACAAGCGCGAATATGGTCAGCGATCACTTTGAGTGAGTTATTGGTAAGGTCGCTGGTGTTCGTTTCGCGCGCCGCCGCGCAAATAAGATTCTGGAATAAGTCAATATCATAGTTAGAATGCACGTGTTGCAATACTGCCGCGATGCGTTCCAGACCCATACCAGTATCCACCGATGGCTTAGGCAACGGGTGTAGCACACCGCTTTCATCACGGTTGTATTGCATGAATACCAAGTTCCAAATTTCAATATAGCGATCACCATCGGCCTCCGCACTGCCCGGAGGACCGCCCCAAACATCAGGTCCATGGTCATAAAAAATTTCCGAACATGGGCCACATGGACCGGTATCAGCCATCTGCCAGAAATTATCGGAAGCATAGCGCGTGCCTTGGTTATCACCGATACGCACAATACGCTCGACAGGTACACCCACCTCATTGGACCAAATGCCATAAGCTTCATCATCCTCGGCATAAACGGTTACCCAAAGCTTGTCAGCTGGCAGCTTATAAACCTTAGTAAGCAATTCCCAGGCATATTTGATGGCACTGTGCTTAAAATAATCCCCAAAGCTGAAATTACCCAGCATCTCGAAAAATGTGTGGTGCCGCGCGGTATAACCCACGTTTTCCAGGTCGTTGTGCTTACCACCTGCACGCACACAACGCTGCGAAGACGTAGCGCGTACATAAGGACGCCTGTCGTGGCCGAGGAAACAGTCTTTGAACTGCACCATACCAGAGTTAGTGAACAACAATGTAGGGTCATTGCCCGGCACCAATGGACTGGAAGGCACGATAGTGTGCTCTTTGGTGGCAAAGTAATTCAAAAATTTCAGACGGATTTCGCTGCTGTTCATCTGTTCACCAATCTTAAAAAAAACAATTATTTTTATGTTCCATAAGATGCGGATAATACCATCCGGCACTACCAAGCTGCACCCCCCCGTTTCTTATAGCAGGCAGATGGTGTAAGCGACGAAACCATTTTCAGAGGAATTTAATGATGGAGCTAATCTGATAAAGATATCAAACGAGTCATTTTGGATGGCGTTTGCCATGAGCCAACATAATATTGTTGAATTTTAAAAACACATGTCCGACGAATCGAACACCATCGAGCGTTTCTCCAGGATCCAGAAGAAAATGATCTTCAGGCTGACCTGTTTCCGCTTAAAGCTCAAATAATCCCCTGTCTGAAGAAAGAAGCTTGGTGAATTCCTCAGCACTTACCGGTTGACTGAAATAATAACCTTGTATTTCATCACATCCTTGCTGTTTCAGAAAAGCCAATTGTTCAGCGGTTTCCACCCCTTCGGCGATTACTTTCAGTTTGAGACTATGAGCCATTGAAATAATGGTACTTACAATCACCGCATCATCCGTGTCTGTCGCCAAATCACGCACAAATGATTGATCAATCTTGAACTTATCAATTGGAAAGCGCTTGAGGTAGCTTAAACTGGAATAGCCCGTGCCAAAATCATCCACCGACAGCTTGAGCCCCATCGCTTTCATGTCCTCCAACAACAAAATTGCGGCTTCCGCATCCTGCATGACGACACCCTCGGTAATTTCAAGCTCCAGACCAGATGGAGCCAGGCCGCTTTCATACAGAATAGCCTTAATTATCTCGCCGAGATTTTTCTGGCGGAATTGCACCGCCGAAAGATTTACCGCCATGGTAATTTTCATCAATCCCAGCTTACGCCACTCCTGGTTCTGGCGGCAAGCCTCGCGCAAAACCCATTCGCCCATTGGAGGAATCAAACCATTCTCTTCCGCAATGGGAATAAACTGCGCTGGCAAGACATGTCCATACACCGGGTGATTCCAGCGAATCAGGGCTTCCACACCAACGATACGGCCGCTTTGCAAATCCACTTGTGGCTGGTAAAGCAGAAATAATTCGTTCCGTTCCAAGGCGTGACTCAATTTATTCTTGATCGCCATCCGTTCTAGCGTGCGCCGGTTCATCTCATGGGTGAAAAATTGGTAATTATTCCGCCCGTTTCCCTTAGCTTGGTACATCGCGGCGTCAGCATGCGCAATCAGGGATTCACTGTCATTCCCGTCTTCCGGGAACACACTAATTCCAATGCTGGTAGTCACTTCAATTTCGTTTCCATCAATCACACAAGAGCCTGCAATAGATGCCAGGAGTTTTATGGCAATCGTGGCAACATCGTCCGTATTTTCTATATACGGCAACATGACGGCAAATTCATCGCCGCCCAGTCGGCTTACCGTATCACTAGTACGCGCAACACTGCTAATGCGGCCTGCCACAACCTTTAATAACTTATCACCGACCAGATGGCCCAATGTGTCGTTAACGCCCTTGAAACGATCCAAATCAAGGAACATAACGGCCACCTTGCGCTGTTCACGTCCAGCATGGGCAATCGCCTGCGCTAAGCGATCATGCAACATCATGCGATTTGGGAGGTTGGTGAGAAAATCATGCTGCGCAATATAAACCATGCGTTCTTCTGCCGCTTTGCGCTCGCTGATATCAGAAACCACCGCAATATAATGACTAAATTCGCCCCGCGCATCTTTCATCGTGCTAATGCTCAACCACTCGACGTAACTCTCTCCATTCTTGCGGCGATCTGTTATTTCGCCCTGCCAGCGGCCATTTTTTTTAATGCTCTGCCACATCTTGTCGTAAAACGATTGATCCATTAAACCGGAATGAAGCATTCGCGGGTTCTTGCCAATCGCTTCAGTAGCGCTGTAACCGGTAATGGCGGAAAAAGCCGGATTGACCGACACAATATTGTTACTTGAATCTGTCACTACTACGCCTTCATTGATCGTATCGAATATACGCGCAAACAATCGAAGCTGTTCCGTGGCCTCTTTACGCGCGGTAATATCCTCGATCACCTCAATAAAATAATCCGGCTCACCCGTAGAAGTGCGAGTAAGCGAGCATGTAAGATTGACCCACACCAATGAACCGTCTTTGCGCACATAACGTATTTCCTTGGTAGAGCTAGGAACCTCGCCGGCAAGTAACTGCTGCATACTGTCCAGTTCGTCTGACATATCGTCGGGGTAGGTGATGCTCGGTCGATCGTGTGTTAGGAGTTCTTCCTCAGTACAGCCAGTGATGAGGCACAGCTTGTGGTTAACGCGCAGCCAGCGGCCATCTAGCCCGACATGTGCGATGCCAACCGCCGCCTGCTCGAACGTCGCGCGAAAGCGCTGCTCGGATTGAAAATGGGTGCGCCGCGCCTGTGCCGCCTGCAACTCGCGCTCAATAGCGGGAATCAGACGCTTCAAATTGCTCTTCAGCAGGTAGTCATGCGCCCCAGCCTTGATCGCCGCCACCGCCAAATCTTCGCCGATGGCACCGGAAACGATAATGAACGGCAGATCGCGCCCTCTTTGCTGCACAATTTGTAACGCAGCAAATGAGTCAAACCCTGGCATAGCGTGGTCAGAAAGCACCAAGTCCCACTCACCCTGTTGCAAGGCATGATTTAAACCATCTGCGCTGTCTACCCTTACATGGATGAGTTCATAGTGTTGTTGTAAATATCGCGTCAACAGTAGCGCGTCATCTTCCGAGTCCTCAATGACCAGCGTACGTAATATCGGCTTGCTCATTGCACCCGCCTACCACTTGGAGGGGTTTCGTTGATTGCCAGCCAATACACCCCAAGATTGCGCACCGCCTCAGTGAATTGATCAAAATCCACTGGCTTAAGGATATAGCTGTTGAGACCCAGTTTGTAGCCGGCTAACAGATCACTCTGTTCGCGCGAGGAAGTAAGCATCGCCACCGGCAACAGTGCAGTTAGCGGGTCCGCACGCAGTTGTTTTAATACTTCGAAGCCATCTACTTTGGGTAATTTCAAATCAAGCAAGATTAACGCTGGCATCACATTCAGGTCACGCCCCGCATACTTTCCTTTACCAAATAGATAATCGAGCGCTTCCGCCCCATCGCGTGCCACTACTACTCCATTGTCGATACGGTTTTGCTTGAGCGCCCGCAAGGCAAGCGCCTCATCATCAGGATTATCCTCGACCAGTAAAATAAATTTATTACCCCTGTTGCGCCCCCCATATTTGGCTCACACCCTTGCTTATGGCAAAGTGAAATAAAATGTCGCGCCCTTGCCTAGCTCCCTTCCGCCCATACTCGACCACCGTGACGGTGAATGATGCGCTGCACTGTAGCCAATCCAATCCCCGTGCCGGA
This sequence comes from Nitrosomonadales bacterium, assembly GCA_016721605.1. Classification (GTDB taxonomy): domain Bacteria; phylum Pseudomonadota; class Gammaproteobacteria; order Burkholderiales; family Gallionellaceae; genus Nitrotoga. The sequence continues at coordinate 92,917 of JADKHS010000005.1, read as the reverse complement.
AAATTCGGCCATAGCATGCAGCCGCTGAAACGCCGAAAAAGTTTGCCGACGTATGCCATATCAAACCCTGCCCCATTATCACGAATGAAGTACACAGATGCCCCCGACTTTGTGGGTAACACCGATTTCTATATGTGCTTGTTCGCGTTTAGAAGTGAATTTCCACGCATTGCCCAATAAATTTTCCAGCGCTATTTTCAGTAAGTGGGCATCGCCCCGCACCGTCATTCCTGGCATACAGACAAACTCCACGCGGCGTTCAGGCTGTGCCTGTTGCAATTCGTCAGCCACCGTCTGTGCCAACACGCTCAAATTCACCGTCTCAAAATTCATTTCACTGCGTGTGACGCGCGATAGCTTGAGCATATCGTCAATCAACTGTCCCATACGCTGGGTAGCGGCGCGTACCCGTTGCAAATAATCTTTCCCTACTTCGTCCAGCTGCACACTATAGTCATCGAGCAAAGCTCGGCTAAAGCCATCTATGCTGCGTAGCGGCGCGCGCAAATCATGCGACACCGAATAACTGAACGCCTCCAGTTCTTGATTGGCCGCAGCCAGCTGGATAGTGCGTTGCGCTACCTGATCTTCCAATTCCACTGACACACGCCGTAAACGCGTAATTACCAATGCGAGCGCCCCCAACCCCAGCACCAGCAATGCGCCAAAGAGAATGAACACATCGCGCAAATCAGTGCGGCTTTGCGCCACTACACTATCCAACGGCCGAATAATTTCTAGCACACCGCGCACATCCCCTACTTTCCAGTCATGCTTAGGGCTGTCTGAACGTGCATTGTGGCAACTTATGCATTCCGCGCGCATTACATCCGCCGTAGCGTAACGTAGCGAAGCCCGCCCCTGAAAATCTTCAAAACGATAGTAAGGTTGTTGTGGGCGCGCCTGCAATGCTGCCAAAGCCTGCTGCTCAAAATCATCATGCGCACCGCCATCCTTGCGCCAAGGAAAGGGGTAATTGCTATATAAACGCACCACCATGCCAGAACCGCGTAAGCTAATCCTTCTGCCAAGTTCCATACTGAAAGTAGCGGGTAACGGAATGGCCCCCGCCTTGTGCAAGTAGTCATGCGTCACTTCAATGTTACGGCCGCTTACGCGATCCACAACTTCAGTTGTGTATAAATTACGCAGTTCCATCAGAGACTCTGCGTGCAGAGTAATGCCCTGGAGTGCGGCGGATTGCATCAGTGTGGTTGTGGCGTGGGACAAATACCCTAACGTAAGCAGCGTACCGCTACAAAAAATAACGCTTAGTACCAAGATGGTGTGCTTATACAGCGGGGTTAGGCACGCTGCCCAACACCTTTTCAATTGTTGGCGCACGTCGGATGAAATTACTGATGAGCTTGCTGATCGCATGGCGCATTCCCCTTCAGACATCTAGCCAGAATAATTGGGAACATACTATCAAGTTAAACGCTTTTTACCTTTAACTTATAACCTGCACTTAACCCTGCATTTAACAAAGATCCCACGTAAATACGTAAACCTCGTGTAGCACTTTACGCTGGCAGAAGCGGTTGGGCAAGCGGCCTGTGATTGTACAAAATCAAGACAAGGTGGCTCTGCGTAACCGAACAGTATTTCCCATTTTTTAATCGGCATTAAGGCACCTCTAAAAGCTAAGAGTTCTAAACAAGACTAGGCGCGAATAAAAAATGTTGACGCAGCATACATATTGATATGTAAGGAAACATTTTTGTGAGCAACAACGTATTGTAACGAGACGGGTTAAGCAGGCAATCCCCGAAGGGAATGCTCGCAAATTTGTTTTTAGGGGTGCCCATAAAGCGTGGGCGCTGAGCTAGCCAAGCCTCGACATCTGGACGCTTGCGAGTTGCGCACCGACCAAGAAAATTTAAAATTATTAATTACTATCAAAGCAATAGGATTACTTCCTCTAAATTTGCCTTAACTTGCTCTGGTGATTGGGCAGCATTAATCAACACAAAACGATCCGGGTGTTTCTTACGACGGTCCAGGTAAGCTTGCCGCACTTTCTCGAAAAAGCTGTCTTTTTCCTGTTCGAAGCGATCCAGCGTTATATTTTTTGACAATCGTTGGCGCGCCACCTCAACCGGAAGATCAAACAACAATGTCAAATCTGGCTGAAAATTTTCATGTACCCAGCATTCCAATTGTTCCAGCTTTGCCACGCTCACCCCCCTACCCCCACCCTGATAAGCAAAACTGGCATCACTAAAACGGTCGGATATCACCCAAATTCCCCGTTGCAGAGCTGGCTTGATAACCTGCTCGATATGTTCTAAGCGAGCGGCAAACATTAACAGAGCCTCCGTTTCTGCGTGCATGGTTTGGTTTAGCAAAATGTCACGCAGACTTTCACCCACGGGCGTGCCACCCGGTTCACGCGTTACAAGCACCTCATTGCCGCGCTTGCGTAAAGTTTCAGCAAACCAAGTTAGATGGGTGCTCTTGCCTGCCCCGTCCACCCCTTCAAAGGTTATAAATTTTGCCTTATTCATTTACTCCCCCCAAAAAATCATTTTCCATGGTGTGGTGTGCACTTTCCAGACAGTAAGCTGGCCGAAACAATCAATGCTGCACCGATAACTTCCCGCAGTCCCATTTCCTCATTCGCCAATAAATATGAGGAAACGGCAGCAAATACCAGCTCGGATAGAAGCAGCGTAAGAGCCTGGTTGGCGGGCAAATAGGTCAGTCCATATTGCACGGCAAAGCTAATGGCGCATAACACCAATCCAATCAGCCATAGCAGCCACCACGCATCCGGTGTAATGCCCTGCAATTGCCCTATGATATTGCCCTGATGCAACAGCAATACGGCGGTAAACAACACCGTGCCAAACCACACGCCAGCCACTTTAAAATTTACGCTTAGGTGCTGCGTGCGACGCACTATTACATTCATCAAAGCAAAACTAATTCCCGCTGAAAGGCCTATCCATTCCGTTGGTTTTGCGGCAGTGGCAAACCATGCCGCATATCCCACAACATAACAAACGCACCACCCAATGACAGCGCGATAATGGCGTAACCGTAACGATTTAATTTTTCACTGAGTAGCCAGCGCGAAAAGATCACCGTCCACAATGGCGCGAGATAGAACAGCAGCAGCACGCGCATCACTTCACCGTCCAATGTCGCTAACACATAGCCTAAATTAGTCCAACCCGCACTTGCCATCAATGCAACACTCAACCACCCGGCAACTCTTAGCTCACGCCATATCGGCCCCAGGAACAGCAGACCCAATATCATTGCCATAGAATTGCTCAGCAGTGTAGATAATTCGCCGCCTACCCCCATATTATTTAATGCGCGATAGGGATACCACATCAGCCCCCACACTAGCGCACCACTCAACAGGCCTATCACCGACAAAATTTTTTTGTTTTGATGCCACCCGCTACGCCTTTATAATTGTGCCTATTCAGCTTAAGAAAAAAATTATGAATCCTGATCTTAATCGCCTGCAGCCCTACCCGTTCCAGAAACTCGCCAATTTATTTAGCTCAGTTACACCCAACCCAGCCTACCGGCCTATCAGCCTGCACATCGGAGAGCCCAAACATGCCACGCCGCGATTCATTAGTGACGCATTAAGTGCCAATCTGGCGGGACTTTCGAATTATCCCACAACCGCAGGGAGTGACGCGCTCCGTGGCAGCATTGCCAGCTGGCTCGCGCAACGTTACGGTCTTTCTGCGCTGGATGCAAAATCACAAGTCCTGCCGGTGAATGGCAGCCGGGAAGCGTTGTTTGCTTTCGCCCAAGCGGTGATTGACCGTACGTGTGACAACCCCACCGTAATTTGCCCTAATCCGTTCTATCAGATATATGAAGGCGCAGCTCTGCTGGCTGGTGCCACGCCCTATTTCCTCAATACCCTGCCGGAAGATAACTACGCGTTGAATTTTGATCAATTGCCGCAAGAAGTTTGGCAGCGCACGCAACTTATATATGTGTGCTCGCCTGGCAATCCAACCGGACGGGTAATTGGACTTGCGGAATGGAAGTCACTATTCGATCTGGCCGACCGTTACGGCTTTATCATCGCTGCGGACGAATGCTATTCTGAAATCTATTTCGATACGCCACCACTCGGTGCGCTACAAGCAGCGCAGCAACTGGGACGCAGCGATTACCGCAATCTGGTGTCTTTTTTCAGCTTGTCCAAGCGCTCTAATGTACCCGGTATGCGTTCCGGTTTTGTGGTGGGTGATGCGAAAGTAATAGAGAAATTTACGCTGTATCGCACTTACCACGGCTGCGCCATGAACCCGGCAGTGCAAGCAGCCAGCGCCGTCGCCTGGCAGGATGAAGAACATGTCGCCGAAAACCGCCGTCTTTATGCGGAAAAATTCTCACAGGTTGTCAGCATCCTGAAACCCATGCTTCCGGTGGCGTTGCCGGATGCCAGTTTTTACCTGTGGCTACGGGTACCCATAGCTGACACCCGCTTCGCGCAATATCTGCATCGGGACTATAATGTCACAGTGCTGCCCGGCAGTTTCCTTGCGCGCGTGATGCACATGGCATAAATCCAGGCGAAAACTTTATCCGCATCGCCCTGGTAGCAGAGCTGAACGAAACCATGGAAGCCGCGCATCGCATCGCCGAATTTACCCGAAAACTTGACTAGGAAAATCATGGAACAACTGCAACAGATCATCGAACCCGCTTTTGAACACCGCGCCGAAATTACACCCCGCAACGTAGACGCAAAACTGAAAGAGGCGGTGGACACTGTTATCGGCCACCTCGACCACGGTACTCTGCGGGTGGCGGAAAAAATAGAGGGTCAGTGGGTAACCCATCAATGGCTGAAAAAAGCAGTGCTATTGTCTTTCCGCATGGAAGACAATGCTTTCATCAAGGGCGGCTTTACCAATTATTACGACAAGGTACCGTCCAAGTTTGCCGACTATAACTCGCGTGATTTTCGTGAGGGCGGCTTCCGTATAGTGCCACCCGCTGCGGCACGCAAGGGTTCATTTATAGCCAAAAATGTGGTCTTGATGCCTTCTTACGTCAATATTGGCGCTTATGTGGACGAAGGTACGATGGTGGATACCTGGGCGACGGTCGGCTCTTGCGCACAGATCGGCAAAAACGTTCACTTAAGTGGCGGGGTCGGTATCGGCGGTGTGCTGGAACCGGTGCAGGCCAACCCGACCATTATCGAAGACAACTGCTTCATCGGTGCGCGCTCGGAAATTGTCGAAGGCGTGATTGTGGAAGAAGGCGCAGTCATTTCGATGGGTGTGTACATCGGGCAAAGCACCAAGATTTTCGATCGTGAAACTGGCGAAGTGCACTATGGCCGCGTACCTGCTGGCTCGGTGGTCGTGTCCGGCAACCTACCCTCCAAGGATGGCAGTTATAGCTTGTATTGCGCCGTGATCGTAAAAAAAGTGGATGCCAAAACCCGGGCAAAAGTCGGGATAAATGAGTTACTACGCGGAATTTAAAGCCTGCTTTAACCCCGGGGGAAATTTATGATCATTACACCTTTTTTACAGTTAGCTGCTGACAAACAGGCTTCTGATCTTTTTTTCTCCGCTGGTGCACCCATCAACATCAAAATCAATGGCGTGGTTATGCCAATAAACACAGAGAAACTTGATAGCGAAACGATTGAGCGCATCGCCTATGAAATAATGACACCGGAGCAAATCACGGCCTTTGAATCCAGCATGGAAATGAATTTTTCCTATCGTGTTTTGGATGCCGGAAATTATCGGGTCAATATTTTCCGCCAACGCAGCAGCATTTCCATTGTCATTCGCTATATACGGTTCAATATTCTTAACGTCGAAGAACTGAATCTGCCACCGGTTTTAAACCAACTTATTATGGAAAAACGTGGCCTGATATTGGTTGCGGGTGCGACTGGTTCGGGTAAATCCACCACAATGGCGGCCATGATTGAGCATCGCAATAACACTGCCACCGGCCATATCCTGACCATTGAAGATCCTGTCGAATACCTGTTTCAACACAATAAATCCATTGTTAATCAGCGTGAAATCGGTACCGACACGCTTTCCTATGGCAATGCCCTGGAAAATGCCATGCGTGAGACACCCGATGTGCTAATGGTTGGTGAAATACGCGACCGTGAAACGTTTAAACATGCGTTAGTTTTTGCCCAGAGTGGCCATCTGTGCCTGTCCACGTTGCACGCCAATAACAGCTACCATACGCTAAACCGCATCGTAAATCTCTTCCCACAAGATACACGCCGGGCTGTACTCGCTGATATGGCAATGAGCTTACGGGCAGTGATTTCACAACGTTTGGTACCCAACGTGCACGGCAGGTTGGTACCTGCTGTGGAAGTGTTACTCAATACAACACTTATCTCAGAGTTGATTAAAAATGATGAGCTCGACAAAATTCGTGATGCGATCGACCAAAGCGTATCGTCCGGTTCACAAACCTTTGAACAGGCCCTGTATAAACTGTACAAAAATTGTGAGATCACCAAGGAAGATGCTTTGCGCAACGCCGACTCAGCCAGCAATCTATCATCCTTGATTTCTTACTCATAAAGATGAAACTGTATGGCATTGCAAATTGTGACACCGTCAAAAAAGCCCGCGCTTGGTTGGAGCGGCATAGTGCCGAGTATCAATTTCACGATTTTAAAAAACAGGGTCTTGAACCGGAGCTGGCGCAGTGCTGGCTACAACAGATAGGCTGGGAAAATCTAATCAACCGCAGAGGTCTGATTTGGCGCGGTTTATCGGCAGAACAAAAACACGTCGTCCAGGATAACACCAGCGCATTAGCGCTGCTACTGGAAAAAACCAGCGTCATTAAACGCCCGCTATTGGAACAGGATGGCAAACTGCTGCATATCGGCTTCGACGAAGCCAGCTACGAAAAAATTTTCAATTTCAAACCTTAAACTATATATGTCCCCCACCCTGGAACTTGCCAAACAACTTATCACCTGCCGTTCACTCACACCATTGGATGAAGGCTGCCTGGCTCTCATCTGCGCGCGCCTTGAACCACTTGGATTCAAACTGGAAATGTTACGCTACGACAATGTAGACAACCTGTGGGCGCGACGCGGTAATAGCGGCCCCGTAGTCTGTTTTGCCGGCCACACCGATGTCGTGCCGACCGGCCCATTGGACCAATGGCATAGCGATCCATTCACGCCAACCCTACGCGATGGCATGTTATATGGGCGCGGCGCTGCCGACATGAAAGGTTCACTGGCTGCCTTCGTTACTTCCATCGAACAATTTGTGGCTACACACCCAGGCCATGCCGGTTCAATTGCCTTGTTGCTGACTTCAGATGAGGAAGGCATAGCCATCAATGGCACAGTCCGCGTGGTAGAAGCATTGCAAATGCGCGGCGAAAAAATGGATTACTGTATCGTGGGCGAACCCACCTCATCAGCCAAAACTGGCGACACCATCAAAAACGGACGACGCGGCTCGCTTTCAGGCAAACTTACCGTGAAAGGGGTGCAAGGCCACATCGCTTACCCGCACTTAGCCAAAAACCCTATCCATCTTGCCGCTCCGGCTATCGCCGATCTGGCCACAATGGTATGGGATAATGGGAACGCTTACTTCCCGGCCACTACCTGGCAGATTTCCAACATACACAGCGGTACCGGGGCAACCAACGTTATTCCGGGCACGGTGGAAATCGAATTCAATTTTCGTTTTTCAACAGCAAGCACAGTAGACGAACTAAAAGCCAAGACCCACGCCATTCTCGATCAGCACGGGCTGAATTATGAATTGGCCTGGTCACTATCCGGCAAGCCTTATCTCACTCCACGCGGCGATCTGGTAGATGCAGTGGCGCTGCCATCAAGGAGTAACGGGTATCGAAACCGAACTTTCTACCAGTGGCGGCACGTCGGACGGGCGCTTTATAGCCGATATTTGCCCGCAAGTGATTGAGTTCGGCCCAATTAACGCAACGATACATAAACTCAATGAATGCGTATCCGTAACCGACTTGGATGTATTGTCGGAAATCTACTGCCGCACTCTGATCAATCTGCTGGTGAATAAAATATGAGTGTGCTGCACCATTTTGACTGCACCAACGAACTTCACACCGTACGTGACTGGCTGCGCTTTACGGTAAGTGCATTCAACGAAGCAAAGCTCAGCTTCGGACATGGCTCGGCCAACGCATACGATGAAGCAGCCTATCTTATTCTGCACACCCTGCATCTGCCACTGGATACACTGGATCCTTTTCTTGACGCACGACTCATACCTGACGAAAAAAACGCATTGATCACATTGCTTAAACAGCGTGTAGACAAACGAATTCCTGTCGCCTACCTGACGCATGAAGCCTGGTTAGGGGAGTATCGCTTCTATGTGGACAAACGCGTCATCGTACCCCGCTCTTTTATCTCTGAATTAATCCGGGAGCAATTTACGCCCTGGATAGCCGATGCAACGATTGTGGCCGACGTGTTGGATCTATGTACCGGTAGCGGCTGCCTCGCCATTTTGGCTGCCCACGCCTTTCCTGACGCCATAGTGGATGCTGTTGATATTTCTCCAGACGCATTGGAAGTTGCTCAACGCAATGTTGCTGACTATGGCTTGGAAGACCGCATCAACATTATAAAGTCAGATATATTTGCCAATCTGACGGGCAAGCAATATGACGTGATCATCAGTAATCCCCCTTATGTTGATGCGCCATCCATGGCCACGCTACCACCAGAATATCAGCATGAACCACAACTGGCATTGGGCAGTGGCACAGATGGACTAGATGCCACGCGCAAAATACTGAAACACGCGGCCAACCACCTCAATCCCGATGGATTGCTGGTGGTCGAGATCGGCCATAATCGCCACGCACTTGAAACCGCGTATCCCAATCTACCTTTCATCTGGCTGGAAGTGGCAACAGGTAACGAATTTGTATTTATGCTGCGGCGCGAAGATTTAGTTTATAGCAGCCTCAATTTGACCTGATACCGCATTTGCGGAAGCTAGCAGCCTGTCGGACTTCCCCCCATTAAAAAATAACAAATCACCATTATCAAATTGTACAGTTTTAATTATATAAACAATAAGTTAAATGTTATCTCAGGCTATGAAACCGTTTCCAGAACAATCAAGAACTGGTATTTCCAGGAGACTCATTACGCGCCATTCTCCGCAATAAAATTTCTTACGGTTACGGCAACAAGATCGCCCACACTGGATTATGAAGTTGAGCAGGTCGTCGAGGTAATTCGGGGTGAGCGTCGTCATGCTCTGACAAGATGAAGAAAGCTGTTTGAGGCTAAGTGAAACTGAACCTTTCCACTGGAACTTCCATTTCTTTCAGCGGAAAGATAAACAAGATGTTGTTTGGTTGGTGGCGATTCTCGCCCTTTCCGCTAGTCCAGCAAACCAAGTTTTCTAAGATTACCGAGCCAGTATAGTACGAAAACTTTGAATGGCCCGATAGCCCGCCTAATAACCTGGGGGATACCCAGTTAAACCGGCTGCATGATCGCGTAAAAAATCCGCATAAGAATACACGGGGCCTTGCAAATAATGGGACGGCAAATCAAACAGAGCCCAGTAATAATCCTTCCGTCCCCGGCAAATCTGCGGCGGCAAACAATACGATAACCAGTTATGCCCAACCTCCTCCCGGTACACTCCACCAGTATCGCAAAAGAAAGGCACTACACGGAATTCCCGTAAGGCGGTGAGAAATTCGGGCGGAGCACCTTGATCCTGCGCAATCTCAAGCTGCGAAATTAAACTGGCCTTAGTTTCTATCACCATCAGGGTACTTTTGCCCTGGATATCAAAGAAAAGAATGGCGGCCGGGTTTGGGAATAAATAATATTCTTCAAAGTTATAGAAGCTACAGAGTTGACCAACGAGTGCTCCCAGGGTGGGATCGGTTAGGAAAGAGTAAGAATGGCGTGACAAAAGATCTTTTAATGTGCTTGTCTGACTATGAAAAAACTCCTTTTGCAATTTGACTATTTCGGCTTCTAGCTGATTAAGTGCATCGGGGTCATTTTTTTTAATGAAACAATCAATCAATTTGCGGTTAAATGCGTCAATGGCGATTTTTTCATCGGCCTGTCCGGTTAACAGGATTTTTTTGCAAGGCAAGCCCTGGACAGCCTGACAAAATTCCACACCATTCATCTGCGGCATAGCATAATCAATCACCAACACAGCCGGCATATCAAAACGGTGCCGATTCATCACAATACGGTAAATTAGATCAAGATCAATAGAGGCACAACACCGCTCAAAGGAATCTGTCAATTTATCGTAGCCGACACGGATCGGCTCATTCTCATTTTTAGTGGAATGCCAATGTGTGTGGTGTAGCCAATTAATGGCAGCATCAGTATCGTGAAAAGCCTTGCATGCCAATTTTGGGTTCAGTTGGAATGCAAGGCTGGTCAGAAAGCTCTTGCTATCATCTATCAGTACGGTCAACGTTGGGTATTGATAAACAGATAATTGATTGTCCATTTGGCTGCAATTGAAGGCGCAACGAATGCACACCCACCTCATTTGTAATTATGACCGATAATTTAACAGAGAATGATGCTCTCCGCATTCTGTTGCGCAATTGGCAGAAGTGTCAGAAGATATGCACTTTGTTTTCGTTCTGCAATCTTTCTGGTATTGTGATTGTTTAATGCACGAGCCTAATAATCATCGGACGGAATAGATGCTCCGTACCGACTTTCCTGAACACTACCTTGCACACAAAATCACAAATAGACCCATTGGTTAGCTTCCGCAACGCGGAAGGTGAGGCGGTTCGGGGGACAATCATCAACCTCCAGAGAAAATCCCTCGTGATGGAGGTTTACAATCCGTATTCCATCGTGCAGGTCAGCGAAGTCCTCAGTGGACTCACGGTGCGTTTCAGCACCAAGATTGCTTACCTCGGCAAGGCAGTTGTCATCAGCCTAGTCAACACCGGCCTCACCGCCATCGTTTCAGTGACACTCATAGACGAATGGCGTGAATTGAACGATGTGGTGGTAGTGCCGGGGGCGGTCGGGGCGGAAGCGCTGGCATTCGTTCAGGACTGGACTAAGCGTTTTCAGATTCGGCGCGATTACCAGATTTTAGTGAATGAAATGCGCGCCTATCTGTCCGACGTTTCGCGCTGGGTTGAGCAAGTGGATCTCTCCGAATCTCTTCCCAAAATGGATGGACGGCTGCGAACGGATGTTTTTAATGAGCTTGTTGTGCCGTTAATGCAGAAGATGGAATTTTATCTTGACGCGCTGAACAGCGAGGCATACCTGATCGATGATGAATTCGCGTCCGCACACCGCTCCTTTGCGCAAACTGCTCTGCACCCCCTATTGCTCCGGGCACCCTTTGTGTTCCGCACCTATACAAAACCCTTGGGGTATGCGGGCGATTATCAGATGGTCAACCAGATACTGGATGATCCACGTCAGGGGCCAAGCACCTATTTTCAGATGGTGAATGCCGCTTGTTTGCAAAATATCCTTGCAGTTGCCCACCGCAACCGTATAGATATACTGGTTGATTTTTTGAAACACTTGGCCGATGCGGCTCAAATTGCAGGAAAAACATTCCGTATCATGAACGTCGGATGCGGCCCCGCCATCGAGATACAACGTTTTTTGCAAAGTTATCCGCACCCCGAGGTTCTATCTTTCGAACTCGTCGATTTCAGCGAGGAAACTCTTGCCTGGACGCGTGGAAAACTTTCGTCTATCGTCGCGCAGATCGGCAAGCCGGTCGTCATCAATTACGTGCATGACTCTGTGCATAAACTACTCAAACGCCGCATTGATCCTGCTTCGGAAAGCGCACGAGAATTCGATGCCGTGTATTGTGCCGGGTTGTTCGATTATCTGTCCGATAAGGTTTGTTCCAGACTTACGGCTCATTTTGCCGCGCGTACCTGTCACGGAGGCAAGATTCTGGTCACCAATGTGCATTCGAACAACTCAACGAAGTTTTTTATGGAGCATCTTCTGGAGTGGTATCTCATTTATCGAGACGAAGCTAGTTTTTATCCCCTACTCCCTGCGCAATCGATTGCGCGGAAAATCTATGTTGATGCGACCGGAATGAATATTTTCGCAGAAGCGATTATTACCTGACCGATTAACTATTATTCATGAGCAAAGAACACTACTCAGGATATGAAGATGAGATTCGTGAATATCGTCTCAGCTTCAATCGAGCCTTTGCATATACTGCTATTGTGCTTATTCTGCTCGGAATGGGATTGGATTATGGGCTTTATCCGCATTTGCAGTATTTGTTTGGTGCTGCACGGATAGTTGTTTCACTGCTAATCTACTGCATTATTATTATCTTGCGAACGAAGTGGGGGCAAGACAGGGCTGAGATGTTGGCATTCGTTTGGCTCCTTCTGCCCCAGATCATGATCACCTGGATGATCGCCGCAACGGAAGGAGCGACATCCATGTACAGCATTGGACTTTACCTCGCTATTTTTGGGGCAAGCTTAGGACTGCCGACCACCTTCCGGTTTAACCTTGTTTTAGGTTTTGTCACCTTTTACTTTATCTTGCCGCATGTTCCATTCACCCTGAAAGCTTTATGTTGCATGGTGCCTTTGTCGTTAACTCATTAATTCTACTGTTTGTCATTGTTATTAGTGCAGTAAGCTGCTTTTTCAACGAACGCGCTCGCTTCATATTATTTCGACTCAAGACAGAAGTGGCCGAGAAAAACCGGCAACTGGAAGAAACCAACAAAAACCTCGCCGATATCAAAGGCCAAATGCTGCAACAAGAAAAAATGGCCGCAATCGGCACACTCGCGGCGGGGATGCTACATGAAGTCAATAATCCCGTTAATTATTGCCTGATGGCGATGGACATCGCGCTGGAAGACCCTGTTGCAAAGTCTAGTGCAGCACTCAACGAATGCCTGGTAGATGCCAAGCAAGGGATGCAGCGAGTTCAGCATATCGTTTCGGATCTAAAAACCTTCGCTTATCGAAGCAGTGAAACATCGTCCGACGGAACCGTTTTTCTTCTGGAGAAAGTTGTCGATTCCGCCATTCGCCTTGTCGGGCACGAAATCAAGGGCATCACCATCACACGTGATATGCCTGCTGACACACTGGTGCGGGGGGACGAGGCGGCCATTATCGGCGTGTTGGTCAATCTGTTCGGTAACGCGGCTTTGGCGATGCGAGCGGCAAACCGTAGTGAGCCTGCCATCCATCTATCCGCTGCGTGGGAAAGCAACCGGCTGCGTGTCACGGTGCAGGATAACGGCCCGGGCATCGCGCCTGAAAATATCGCGCGGGTGTTCGAGCCATTTTTTACCACACGAGAGATCGGCCAGGGCCTCGGTTTGGGGCTGAGCATCAGTTATAGGGTGATCGAACAACATGGAGGCACATTAGTCGCCGAGAGTGTTGTCGGCGAATGGACGAAAATGATTTTTGACCTGCCGAGAGCCACGTGATGAGTGTAGCAATGGACAATCTTGAGTATAGGGTCTCTAACATCCTGTATGTGGATGATGAGGAAATGGCGCGGAAGTACTTCGTCCGTTCTGTCGGTACAGGCTTTGAAGTACTCACGGAATCGGATGCGGATACTGCGATTGGGATATTGCAGGACAAAGACAGGCAGGTCGGCATAGTCGTCACAGATTACCGTATGCCAGGTCGAAATGGCGGAGACCTGCTACGCCAAATAGAGCGCGAATTTCCATATGTTGTCCGTATTCTGGTGACAGCATATGCGGATCGGGAAGTGCTTCTGGATACAGTGAATTCCGGTGAAGTTTTCCGGATCATTGAAAAGCCTTTGGATTTGGACGAGGTCAAGAACACCTTGCGTCTGGCAAGTGAACTGTCGCGGGAACGCAGCGCAAGGCAGCAAAAGTTAATGGCAATGGATGAGACGCTCGCTTTTCTTGCACACGAGCTTAATACGCCGCTTGCCACGATCATCAATTTTGCCCGAGGCGTTCAGTGCCGAGTCGCCGATAGGAGTGTGTCGCCCCAGCAACAAACCGAGATTGGAAAAGCCGCGCTGGCAATGGACGACAATGCCCGATATTGTCTTTCACTGCTGTCCATCTTTGTCGAATCGGTTCAAGGAGCCGGTGCGTTATTCACCCATCACAGCGGCAGCACGGCACAGCAGATGATTTTATCCCTGCTCGATACTTATCCGCTGACTCCCGTTCAGCGAGCCTCCATTCATATCGACATACAGGAAGATTTCCGGATTATGGCGCTGCCGAATTGCGTTGCGCTGGTGTTGTCTTCCATATTAAGCAACGCGCTACGCGCCCTCCATGACCATCCTTCGCCGATGATTTGCTTCACGGTGCTGGCAGAGGGCAATCCGCAGATTCGCATTATTGACAACGGCCCTGGCATACCGTCTGAAATTCTGGAACGTCTGCTGGTTGATCCCGTCACGACCCATGCAAATGTCGGCGGAAAGGGCTGGGGGCATGATCTTCTGCAAGCGCATCATGCAATCATTCAGTGGCGGCATCCTGATTCACTCATCACCAGACACACACACTACTGTCACACTGAATTTTCCGACTATCAAAAATCAAGTTAAAAGGAGCGATCAATGACCGAACATGGCATCACTGCCCCGCTAATACTGTTCGTTGACGACGAAGCAACTGCCGTCAAATATTTTCAGCGGGCGATTGGCTCGTTGGCTCCCGTGGTTACCGCCGGCACTGTGGAAGAAGGCAAGCGCATGCTTGACGAACACGCGCTGACGCTGGCGGTGCTGGTGTCCGACCAGCGCATGCCGGGAGGGTACGGCAATGAGTTGCTGCAATACGCGCGGCTCAAGTATCCGCACATGACGCGGATTCTAACTACTGCATATTCCGAACTGGAGCATACCGTTGAAGCCGTCAATCAAGGGCAAATCCACCGCTACATCCAGAAGCCGTGGGAAATATCCGCCCTAAGGATGGAATTGAAGCAAGCGCTCGAATTGGCGGCCTTGCGCAAGGAACACGCCCTGCTTCTGCGTGAGAAGTTGATGGTGCGGCAAAATCAGACAGTATCGAACCGCATTGGTACGCTGTATACCATTTGCGCCAGCCTTGCCGGGCCAGAGCAATTTTTGCCTGTGGAGAGCTATCTATCTGCTGCCGCAGCCGTCGGCGTTAACACCCCAGAACCTGATTGGCTGCTAATGGATTATTCGGACGTGGTCAGCGCGGAAGCTTATCGTAGCGGCCAATTTGGGCATGCCGTATGCAACAGGCTTGCCGAAATAAAACACCGCTATCAAAGCTGGCAAGGCGAAGATGGGCTCAAACTGCTGTCAGAAGTTATGTCCAGCGAGGTTCAAGTTTCAGGCGATGAGACTGTCGTGTTTCCCGATGCACGAAATTTTGCGGAGTTTCTGGAAACCCCGTCCAATGCGCCAGTCTCGCCGCAACATATATCCTGGCTGGCATTCCTTATCTGGCTGCACGGCTTGGGGTGGTCATTGCAACTGACAAAACAGGAAACTGGCATGCAGTGCCGTCTGGAAACATGCGCTGAGTCTGTTTCTATGGCACGCTTGGCTGCCTGGATCGACGAATTTTGCAATTTGGAAGACAGTGTTAATTAAAAAACAGGCTTTAGAAATAACATCAGCAAAGCAAAAAAGCACCAATCAACCAGATCAAATCAGAACAAATCCAGTTACGTAGACTAAAAACCTTTTGCGATGGCGATTTCTGGATTAAAAAATACTGGAGAGTTTTATGGCGCGAAGTTTATGCACATCATGCGGCTATGTAGGTGAGACGAAAACTATTCCCAAAGGCAATACGGATACCGAAGTTATCCTCTGGTTTTGTTTCTTGATTCCGGGCTTGATTTATTCAATTTGGCGTTTCCGTTCCAGGCATGCGATATGCTCAATTTGTGACCAAGCGACAATCATTCCTGCTGATTCTCCGCAAGCCCTGCAAATTATTCGTGAAAACCGCGCAAAACAGGCCAGAGCTGAAATAAAGGGTTTCAGGCCACCATCGAAAACAGCGATTAAAGTAGGCAGGATAGCTGGACGTTTCGTCGGTCGTTTATTCAAATGACCTAAAATACCGAGAGCCTGTGAAGTTGGCAATCGTTTTTAAATGCAGCTTTCTACTATGATGTAGCCAATCTGTTGAGTGGGGAAAGTATGGAACAGCAACGGTATGTCGTGGCTTGAGACATTGCGTATGGGCGATGTGGCCAAGGTGGGCGGCAAGAATGCGTCGCTTGGAGAAATGATCAGCCAGCTTGCCCATCTCGGGGTGCGTGTGCCGGGCGGCTTTGCTACCACGGCCGCAGCCTATCGCGATTTCCTCGCGCAGAGTGGTTTGGATAATCGCATTCGCGCAGTGCTTGAAGATTTTGCGATAACCGATGTGGCTGCGTTGGCTGTGGTCGGTAGCCGGATACGCCAGTGGATTGTGGACACGCCTTTGCCGCCGCGTTTGGAAAGTGAAGTTCGCGAGGCTTATGAAAAGATGCAGGCCGAGGCGGGTGTGGATATTTCCTGGGCCATTCGTTCCTCTGCCACGGCGGAAGATTTGCCGGACGCTTCGTTCGCCGGGCAGCAAGAAACTTTTCTCAATATTAATGGCGTGGATCATGTCCTGTCAGCCATTAAACAGGTGTTCGCCTCGCTGTATAACGATCGTGCCATTGCTTACCGTGTCCACCAGGGATTTAAACACCAGGATGTAGCATTGTCGGCAGGCGTACAGCGCATGGTGCGTAGCGATTTAGGCGCAAGCGGCGTGATGTTTACGCTGGATACGGAATCTGGTTTTGATCAGGTGGTACTCATTACTTCCGCATATGGGCTAGGTGAAACGGTCGTGCAAGGTGCGGTCAACCCGGACGAATTTTATGTGTACAAGCCTGCATTACAGCAAAATAAAGCTGCGGTGATCAGCCGTAATCTTGGCGGCAAGGCGATAAAAATGATATTCGGTGCAGGGCATGAAACAGGACGTTCAGTTCTCACTGTAGATGTACCGCTGGCTGAGAGTCAGCGCTTCTCCATTACCGATGCAGAGGTCGAAGAGCTGGCGCGTTATGGGCTGATCATTGAGCAGCATTATGGCCGCGCGATGGATATCGAGTGGGGCAAGGACGGGGTGGATGGCAAACTCTACATATTGCAGGCACGGCCGGAGACGGTGCAGTCGCATGAAACTCAAGGCAAGCTGAGGCGTTATCGGTTAAAGCAACAGTCCCCAATATTGGTCAGCGGACGGGCTGTCGGACAACGTATAGGCAGCGGCCCGGTGTGCCTGGTAGCGGATGCCAGCAAGATGAACGAAGTGCAGGCAGGCGACGTTCTGGTGACGGATATGACTGACCCTGACTGGGAGCCGGTAATGAAGCGCGCGTCTGCGATTGTCACCAACCGAGGCGGGCGCACCTGTCATGCGGCCATTGTGGCGCGCGAACTCGGCATTCCGGCGGTAGTGGGATGCGGCGATGCAACGCAAATTCTTAAACATGGCGATGCGGTGACAGTGTCTTGTGCCGAGGGAGATATCGGCAAGGTGTATCAGGGCATGCTCGACATTGAGGTGTCGGATTTGACGCTGGATGAAATGCCGACCCCGCCGATTAAAATCAGCCTGAACGTGGCAAACCCGGAATTGGCGTTTGAGTCCAGCCGTCTGCCCAATGCTGGCGTGGGGCTGGCGCGGCTGGAATTTATCATCGCACGGATGATAGGCATACATCCCAAGGTGGTGCTCGACTATCCCAATTTGTCAGCGGAGTTAAAAGTGCAGGTGGAGGCAAAGACCGCAGGTTATGCCACACCGGTAGATTTTTATGTTGGAAAGTTGGCCGAAGGCATCGCCATGCTGGGCGCGGCATTTGCGCCTAAACCGGTGATCGTGCGTTTTTCGGATTTCAAGTCCAACGAATATTCCAGCTTGCTCGGCGGTACGCTATACGAGCCGAATGAAGAGAATCCGATGATTGGTTTACGTGGCGCTTCCCGTTACATTGTAGACAGCTTCCGCGATTGTTTTGCGCTGGAGTGCCGTGCCATACGCCGGGTGCGCGAAGAAATCGGGTTGACCAACATAGAGGTGATGATTCCCTTCGTGCGCACGCTGGACGAAGCTGGACTGGTGATAAAAGAACTGGCTAAAAATGGCTTGCGGCGGGGCGAGAACGGCCTGCGCCTGATAATGATGTGCGAGATTCCTTCGAACGCGTTGCTGGCCGAGCAGTTCCTGGAATATTTCGATGGTTTCTCCATTGGCTCAAATGACCTGACCCAGCTTACTTTAGGTATAGACCGTGACTCGGGGGTGATAGCGGGCGCATTCGATGAGCGCAACCCGGCAGTGAAAGCGTTGCTCAGCATGGCGGTTCAGGCTTGCCGCAAAGCCAATAAATACATCGGCATCTGTGGGCAAGGCCCGTCCGATCATCCTGATTTAGCGCAGTGGCTAGTAGGGCAAGGTATTGAGGCAGTTTCGTTGAATCCGGATACCGTAGTAGAAACATGGCTATATCTGGCGGAGCAGGCCGCTAAAAAATAATAGGCAAGGCTATATTTCAAGCATTCCACCTTTACAGGTCTTGGCTTGTTCCAATCGCGTCAAGGTTGGTAGCAAATTGAGGCCAATTTCTTTTTTTAATGTCAGCGCCTGGTCTTTCAAGTCATCCATCGAAATGCAGATTGGTTCGCCCGCTGCGGCGAAGGCAATGGCATTGCCACTGTCGCAGGAAGGAAAAGTCAAGACGCGGCCATCAAAGGCACTACGGATACGTTCGACACTGTCCTTGAAGCCACGGCTGTGTCCCAAAAGATTGACGGCCATGATGCCTTCTTCGCTCAGATGGGCGCGTACAACTTGATAGAACGGCAAAGTGTCGAGCACACCAGCGCGGGCATTGGCATCAAATCCATCCACCAGTATCAGGTCATAGGTCTGGTCGCTGTTGGCGAGAAATTCGGCACCATCACCAATCACTATTTTCAATCGCTTAGGGTCTTCCGGCAGCTTGAAGAATTGGCGGGCGGCAGCGACAACCCCGGGTTCGATTTCTACCACGGTGAGGTTGGCCGGGGTTGGTTGCGATAAAGAAACTTGGTTAGTGAAGCGGCACCGAGACCAATCAATAAGACCTTGCGGGGAAAACGGGACTCATCGCGTAATAGTAAGCTCGCCATCATTTCTTTGGTGTAATCGAGCTCCAGATTCCATGGACGCGCGATGCGCATCGCTCCTTGGGTCATTCAGGAACCAAAGTGCAGGGTGCGGACACCGGATTCTTCGCGAATATCGAATTGAGACGCTCATAATTTTTTTACCGATACTTATGTTTGTTGTGCAGGTGCATTGCTTGGGTGCAGGTCTGCATTGAGTAAACGACCGACGAAACGCCCAACCACCCTACCTACTCCAATAGCAGGTTTCGATGGCGGCCTGAATTCTGGAATCGCGGCGGCAACCTGTTTTGCACGGTTCTTGCGAATGATTTTCTGGGCCTCGGAAGAATCAGCCGGAATGATTGTTGCCTGATCACAGATTGGGCATTCTTCATGCCGGGAATGGAAACGCCAAATTGAATAAATCAAACCCGGGATCAAGAAGCAAAACCAGAGGATGGTTTCGGTATCGGTGCTAACTTTGGTTATGGTTTCCATCCTACCTACATAGCCGCATGATATGCATAAACCTTGTGACATAAAATGCTCCAGTTTTTTTATCCAGAAACCAGTCTGAGTGATGGGATTTTAATCTGAGTAACAAAACTTTGTTCTGATTCGACAGTGTGTTATAATCGCCCGCCAAGTCCCGAGTACCGTTTCTTTGGTGTTTTTCACTGGGTGGCAGTTCACCTCATGGCTTAATCCTGCAAGGTTATTACGATGGTTTCCAAGTACGTGCGTTTGTCTATCCTGAAATTAAAGCGAGCTTTCTGCCTGATGGCCGGACTCGCAATTTTCCCCGGACTGGCTGCAGCGACGACGACGATCAATCACCAGTTCAGTCCGGCGACCATCAACCAAGGCGATGTTGTCCCGTACACGATCACCATCGCTAACGACTCCCTTATCGCACTAACCGCAGCCGACGTGACAGTGGTGCTGCCTGCCGATATCGGCATTGCCAGCCCCTTGGTCAGCGTTAACGGTTGCAACTTCAGCAGTGTCAGCAGCGTGCCCGGCAGTTCCAGCGTAGTGCTGACCGGCGGCACGATCCCGGCCAAAGTCGCCGGTATCGATGGTCAGTGCAGTTTTCAGGTTAATGTGACTTCTATTGTGCCTGGCAGTCATGTCGCGACGATTCCCGCCAACGCTACACCGACTGCGTCGACCAGCGGTTACACGGCATTGGAAAACACTGTGTCAGTGTTCAACACCACGCTTGCCAACGCCACACTGGTGGTCACCGCCCTATCGCCACCCACCGGAAGCAAGCTATTCAGCCCCTCCCCTGGCATCTCCGGTGTCCCGATCACACTCACCATCACACTGACCAATCCGAATGCGGGCTCCACCATGCCGCTGACCAGCTTTTCCGATACCCTGCCGGCAGGTATGGAGGTGGCCAGCCCGGCCAACGCCAGCATAAGTTGCAACGGCACCGGCGCCGTCAGCGGCAGCGTTTCAGCCACGCCGGGAGCGGGCAGCATTTCCCTGACTGGCGGTACCATTGGCCAGAGCGGCATCTGCACGATCAGCACCCGTGTTCTCGTGCCAGCGGTTACAGGCACCAGCCAGACTTTTGCCAACACATTGGCGGCAGGCGCCATCGGTAACACACGCGGCCTGACCAGCGCAGGCTTCAGCCGGAGCGTTATCGTCAATTCTCCGATCAGCGTCGCCAAGAGCTTTAATGCAACCACTGTATCGGCGGGGCTACCTTCGTTGATGACCATCATCGTTGGCAACAACAGCACGGTGAATCCGCTCGTCATCAACAATTTCAACGATAACCTGACCGGCACCACGATCACGCTGCTGGGTACGGCCAGCTCGCCGGTCGCAGCAATAGCGAATCCCGCTGTAAGTTGTAGTGGCACCGGTGCGCTCAACGGCACACTCCTAGCGCCGGTGGATATGCCAGATGCGACGATCAATCTGACTAGCGCAACCGCCGGGCCAGGCGGCAATTGCACGATCACCGCCTATGCCACCACGACTACCGACGGCCTGCACACCAACAGCATCGCGGCGAATGCGGTGCAGAACCCCGATAATCATGGCAGCCCCGCTGCCAGCGCCAACTTGACTGCCAATGCGCAGTTGACTGTGGGCAAAACGGTGGCCTTGAACCAAGTCGCGCCGGGCCAGTGGACGACCTTCACGGTAACCATCAATAACTGGTCGGGTTCGCCGGTCACTAATGTCAGCTTCACCGATACCCTACCCTCAGCCAGCGGTAACCAGATGGTGCTGGATGGCGCCAACCCGACATCTTCGGTGGGATGTAGCGGCGGTACATGGGGTGGCAGCGATGGCGCCAGCGCGCTGACCTGGACTGGTGGCACTGTGGCAGCAGGCTCTGGCTCCACGGCCGGCGTCTGTACCATCGTGTTCCGCGCACGTCTGCCCGGCACGGCGACCACCAACCTGATCTTCACCAATCAGATACCGGCGAACAGCATCACCGGAAACGGCGACGGACCTGGTGCCAGCACTACGGTCACCAACCCGAATGCGAGTCCGGCGGTCAACGTCACCACGGTCGATTTGGTGGCGGTTGGCAAGAGCTTCTCTCCCACCAGTATTGCCCAAGGCGGTACCTCGACGCTGACCCTGCGCGTGCGCAACCGCACCACCTCCACCCTCACTGCGGTCGCTCTCACCGATACCCTGCCGGCAGGCCTGACGCTGGCGGCCAACCCGGCGGCCACCAATACTTGCGGCGGATCGCTACAGGCCTTTCCCGGTGACGACCAGGTGATTCTGATCGGCGGCACAGTGAATGCACGACCGACGTCGAGCCTGCAAACCGAGTATGTAATCACGGTGCGGGTGACTGGAACCACGCTGGGTCCGTATACGAATACCATCAGACCCGCCGATTTTTCTTCCAGTGCCGGAACGATTCCCGCCAATGTGTCGGCCAACCTGACCATCACCACCAGCCTGTCCGGCAGCAAAAGTTTCAGCCCCACCTCGGTTACCTCCGGTGGTAGCGCGCGCGTCACCCTCCGTGCCATTAACAGTTCCAACGCTGAACTCACCGGCCTGGCAATTAACGACAGCAATTTCTCGGCAGGCCTGAGCGTCGCCAATCCGGCCAATGCCACCACTTCCTGCGCGGGTTCGCCCACCCTGGTGGCCAATCCTGGGGCGACCAGCGCACAACTTTTTGGCGCTACCTTGTCCGCTGGCTCCGGCTGTGATTTCGCCTTTGACGTGAAGACCAGCGGCACAGGGCCGTGGAGTAATGCCGTACCGGTTGGTGGCATCAGTAGCGCCGAGGGGCCATTCAACTCGGCGGCGGTGAGTGCCAACCTGGCGGCGGCGACGGCTTCGATCAGCATCAACAAGTCATTCAATCCGGTTATCGTGACCGGCGGCGTGCCATCGCTGTTGACCATCGATGTGATCAACAGCTCGAGCATCGCCATCAACCAGGTGGGTTTTACCGACACCTTCCCCAATGGCATCGAGATTTATTCGGTGTCGAACGCCAGTACTAATTGCGCCGGCGGCACGGTTTCCGCAGTGCCCGGAGATGGCAGGGTTTCCCTAGCGGGCGCCACGCTGGCTCCAAACTCCGTCTGCCAGGTCTACGTGACGACGACTTCGGTGAAGTTTCTCAATTTGACCAACACCATTCCTGCCGGTGCAATTTTCAGCGCCCAAGGCTATACCAACGCGCTCGGCACCACGGCATCCTTGTCGACGCTGCAAGGACTTGGCGTGATGAAGAACTTCGTGCCAGCCTTCATCGGTCCGGGTCAGTCTGCGCGCTTGAAGATCAGGCTAGTCAGCTCTTTTGACCCCAATGTCGTCAGCCCGGTAACGCTGACCGGCGTCAGTTTCACCGATGTATTGCCGGTCGGGCTGGTGTTCGCCGCATCGCCGAACGCGTCAACCACGTGTACCGGCAGTAGCCTTACAGTCAATACCAGCACGCAGGCGCTGACCATCAGCGACGGCAATCTTACGCCCGGCAACACCTGCGACATCGAGGTCGATGTGACCGCTCCCCTGGGCAGCTACAACAACATCATTCCGGCCTTCCAGATCGTTACCGACCAAGGCGTCACCAACCAAAATCCGGCCAGCGCCACGCTGGCCGTGGTTAATGTGCCGACCATTGCCAAAGCGTTCAATCCGAGCGCAGTTCGCGTTGGACAGAACAGCACGCTCACAGTCACCATCACCAATAACGCCAGTGTGCCGCTGACCGGCGTGTCATTGACCGACACCCTGCCAGTGGGTGTCGCGGTGTATGCCACACCAGCGGCTTCCACTACCTGCTCTGGCGGCGTTGTCAGCGCGCTGGCCGGCGACAATGAAATCAGCCTGAGCGGCGCAACCATCCCGGCCAGCGGTTCCTGCACTTTTCGCGCCGATGTCGTCGGCAACCTCACCGGTCCGCTGATCAATACCATTGGTGCCAGCGCAATCACCAGCAATCAAGGCCTGACTAACCCCGGTTCGGCCAGCGCTACGCTGACCATACTTAGCCCGCCCGGCATCAGCAAGGCGTTCAATCCGGTCTCGATCGCTTCCGGCGAGGTTTCCAAACTAATCATTACGCTGGAGAACATTAACGCCACACCGATCACGCTAAGTGCCGCCTTGGTTGATGCCTTGCCGGGGAATGTGTTCGTTGCTCCGACGCCAAATGTTGTCAAGAACTGCACAGGTGCTGTGACCGCAGCCGCTGGTGCGACCAGCATCACCTATGCCAATGGCGCAAGTATTCCCGCTGGTGGTTGCACCATCGAGGTCGACGTAACCTCGGCCGTGTCCGGCGGGCATACCAACATCATCGCAGCTGGCCAGTTACAAACTAGCGCTGGCAACAATCCGAACCCGGCGGTGGCAACGCTGGGCGTCAACCAGCCGACGCCGCCGACGGTGGACAAAGATTTCAGTCCTTCCACCATTAATTTGGGCGCTAGCTCGACGCTGACTATCACGCTGGGGAATCCCAATACGACGGTGTTGACCCTGGCCTCGGATTTCGTTGATACCCTGCCGGCCAATCTGGTCCTGGGAACTCCCGCTACCTCAAGCGGCACATGCACCGGCTTGGTCACTGCTGTGGACGGTGGTTCTTCTGTCACCTATGCCAGCGGAGCGACCATCCCGGCCGGTGGTTGCAGCATCATCTTGCCCGTGTCTTCGGCAACTGCCGGCAGCTATATCAATATGATCGCCGCCGGAGATCTAGTCTCGGTAGAGGCGGGCACCAATGGTCAACCAGTCACGGCTGGTTTGGTGGTGCGCGCACCGACGCCGCCGTCAGTAACCAAGTCGTTCGGCTTCGGCACCATCAATCCCGGTGGCATCACACGCCTGACCATCACCCTGGAAAATGCCAACGCGTCGTCAATTTCGCTGACAGCCGCTTTCGTCGATACCCTACCGGCGAATGTTCTAATCGCCGCCACGCCAAACGTGGGTGGCACATGCACCGCCGTCGCGGTCACCGCGACGGGTGGCGGCA
Source organism: Nitrosomonadales bacterium (assembly GCA_016721605.1). GTDB lineage: Bacteria > Pseudomonadota > Gammaproteobacteria > Burkholderiales > Gallionellaceae > Nitrotoga. The sequence continues at coordinate 68,252 of JADKHS010000005.1, read as the reverse complement.
GCTCAGTGACCTATGCCAGCGGTGCGACCATTCCGGCCGGGGGTTGCACGATTCAGGTCGACATCACCTCGGCTTTGCCGGGCGGACCCTACGTCAACACAGTGGCGGCCGGGGCGTTGCAGACCACCGCTGGCGTCAACGGCGCACCGGCCACCGCCGGCTTGTTCGTCAATCCGGCGCAACCTCCCAGCGTGAGCAAATCCTTCTCACCTACGACCGTCTTCGCGGGTGGCGTTTCCACCCTGACTATTACGCTTGGCAACGGCAATGCCTCTGCCACCGCACTGACGGCAAATCTGGTGGATACCTTGCCAAGGTGGAAACGAACGCGCCGTTGCAGGTGAACCTTGCGTCGCCCACGACGCAGCCGCCCAGCGTGAGCAAATCCTTCTCACCTGCGACCGTCTTCGCGGGTGGCGTTTCCACCCTGACTATTACGCTTGGCAACGGCAATGCCTCTGCCACCGTACTGACGGCAAATCTGGTAGATACCTTGCCAGCTAATGTGGTGGTGGCGAATCCGCCGTCCATTCAGGTAACTACTGGCTGCACGCATGCAAATGTCGTGGCGTTTGCGGGGGCTGGCACGGTAACTTACCAAAGCGGCGGGAGCATTCCCGCTGGGGGGTGCACAATCGCGGTGAACGTGACTTCTGCATTGGCTGGAACATACACCAACAGCATCGCGGCAGGCCAATTGCAGACCGGGTTCGGCGCCAACCTGGTGGAAACGAGCGCGCCGTTGCAGGTGAACCTTGCGCCGCCCACGACGCAGCCGCCCAGCGTGAGCAAATCCTTCTCACCTACGACCGTCTTCGCGGGTGGCGTTTCCACCCTGACTATTACGCTTGGCAACGGCAATGCCTCTGCCACCGCACTGACGGCAAATCTGGTGGATACCTTGCCAACTAATGTGGTGGTGGCCAATCCGCCGTCCATTCAGGTAACTACTGGCTGCACGCTTGCAAATGTCGTGGCGTTTGCGGGGGCTGGCACGGTAACTTACCAAAGTGGCGGGGGCATTCCGGCTGGGGGGTGCGCGATCGCGGTGAACGTGACTTCTGCATTGGCTGGAACATACACCAACAGCATCGCGGCAGGCCAATTGCAGACCGGGTTCGGCACCAACCTGGTGGAAACGAACGCGCCGTTGCAGGTGAACCTTGCGTCGCCCACGACGCAGCCGCCCAGCGTGAGCAAATCCTTCTCACCTGCGACCGTCTTCGCGGGTGGCGTTTCCACCCTGACTATTACGCTTGGTAATAGCAACGCCTCTGCAGTGACATTGACTGCGGATCTGGTAGACAACCTTCCGGCTGGGGTGACGGTCAACCTGGCGACAGCGGCAAGTGGCAGTTGCACCCATGCCCAGGTCTCGATGACAGCCACTGCAGTGACCTATGCCAGCGGTGCGAGTATTCCGGCCGGTGGTTGCACGATCATTGTGGCAGTGACTTCCAGCGCCATTGGTTCACACTTGAACACCATACCGGCGGGTAACCTGCAAACCAACGCGGGCAATAGTGCTTCGGCGGCTACTGCACCACTAACTGTCAATATAGTTTCGGTTCCTACACTTTCTCAGTGGGGTATGCTGCTTCTAGCCGGTCTCATGGTCCTCGTGGCGTTCCAGTCTTCACGTCGTCCTCGATCAACCACTTAAAATTCGTAGATGCAAATGGCCATATAGAAATGCAGCAACAAACTGAATTTATTCAACTAAATTTCCGGACACTACTGTTGTGTTATCCATTGGTTCAACAACCAGCGCGCCCATTCTGTCACTTCCGTGGCTGTCATACCGATTGTAACTTTCTGTTTTGCCACCGCATCGCCTGCCGCGCCATGCAGGTGCACTGCCAACAATAAGGCTTGATCCACATTTAATCCTTGGGCGATAAAGGCGGCGATCATGCCAGTCAACACATCGCCCATGCCGGGGCTGCTCATGCCGGGGTTGCCGGTCTTGTTTACAACTATCTTGCCATTGCGTGTGACGCACAGGCTGTGAGCACCTTTCAGCACTACGGCGCTATGAAAGCGTTTAGCCAGTTCCTGTGCGGCTTCGGAGCGTGCGGCCTGTACCGCTTCAGTGTTGCAGCCGAGCAGGTGTGCTGCTTCTCCCGGATGCGGGGTCATTATGCTGGCATTCTTGCGCGAAATTAATGCAGTGCGCAAATCTGGGCGGAGGGAGAGAATGTTAAGTGCGTCAGCATCCAGTACCAGCAGAGTGTCCAGCTTGAGCGCATCTTGCAAAATTTGCTGAGCAGCGTCGTCATGCCCCAACCCGCAACCGATGGCCAGCACATCCAGCTTGGGCAAGCGCAATGCAGTTTGTGCGCTATGCAGCATTAATTCGGGTTGCAATATATCAACACTCGGGGCGTTGTCCGCCAAAATGCCCACATGTACGCAGCCTGCTCCTAACTTGAGCGCCGCACGCGCAGCCAGCAGCGGTGCGCCGACCATGCCGCTTGCGCCTCCTATAACGGCCACTGTGCCAAACTTGCCCTTATGGCTGTCACGCGGGCGAGGGGAGAGAAAGGTGGCGACTTGTTTTTGTGTAATGGTGGGGATGCGCGGTGCGGCTGGCATGAATGTATTTTCCTTCGAGTGGAAATGAGGCCGCATAGTATAATGGCAAGCTGTTTTTAACAGCCCCTGAGAACCTGTTTATGTTCCGTGTATCCCCCGGCAAGTCTGCACTGTCTTCCTTCCGTCTCGAAAAATTGTGCGCTGTCGTCAGCAGCGCATTGCCCAATGTATATATAGCAGATGCATGCCATTGGTATTTCGTGGCATTCAATACAGATTTGTCAGCCACTGAAGCCAATTTGCTGGATACATTGCTCGATTTGGATCATGTGGAGAAAGGCCGACATAACGATAAAGATAGGTTGCAACATCTGCTGGTTGTGCCGCGCTTGGGTACCATCTCGCCGTGGTCTTCCAAGGCCACCGATATTGCGCGGCATTGCAGTTTACATAGGGTTGAGCGCATTGAGCGCGGCGTTGTGTACGCCGTCAAGACTAAGGATGGCAAAGCGCTGACGCAAGCAGAACTGAAAGCGTTGCTGCCGCTACTGCATGACCGCATGACAGAATCCGTGTTTGATCCTGTGGTGAGTCTCAAAACAGGCTTCAATGGTGTAGCAGAAAATATTTTCCGTCACGGTGAGCCACTGCCGCTCTCTACTGTGGACATCATGCACGGCGGCAATGCGGCGCTGGCAGCGGCTAATATCGGGATGGGACTGGCGTTGTCCAGCGATGAGATTGATTATTTGGTGGAGAGTTTCCGTCGCATAGGGCGCAATCCTACCGATGTAGAATTAATGATGTTTGCACAGGCGAACTCCGAACATTGCCGCCACAAGATTTTCAATGCGGATTGGGTGATAGACGATGAGCAGCAGGCGATCTCGCTGTTCGGCATGATCCGCAATACCCATAAGCTGCATCCAGAAGGTACGGTGGTTGCGTATTCCGATAATTCCTCCGTGATCGAAGGCGCGCGCATTGAGCGCTTCTATCCGCGCGCCGATGGCGGCTATGCCTACAGCGATGAGCTGACGCACACGCTGATGAAAGTGGAAACGCATAACCATCCCACGGCCATCTCGCCCTTCGCCGGTGCAGCCACCGGAGCAGGCGGCGAGATACGCGATGAAGGTGCGACTGGTTCCGGTTCCAAACCCAAGGCGGGGCTCACCGGGTTCTCTGTGTCCAATTTGAATATCCCTGGCTTCGGGCAGCCGGGGGAAGTTTACGGCAAGGCTCGTGCCAACTCTATTTCGGGTGGAGAGGGAGCCCCTCCGATTTATGGCAGGCCGTCACGCATTGCTACCGCCTTGCAGATCATGCTGGAAGGACCACTTGGCGGTGCGGCGTTCAATAATGAGTTTGGCCGTCCCAATCTGGCCGGTTATTTTCGTACCTTTGAAGAGACTGTTAACGGCGAGATGCGCGGTTATCACAAGCCCATTATGCTGGCGGGCGGGGTGGGCAGTATCGCGGCGCAGCATACACATAAGCATGCATTGCCTGTGGGCGCACTGCTGATCCAACTGGGCGGGGCCGGGATGTTGATCGGCCTGGGCGGCGGTGCGGCATCCAGCATGGATACCGGTGCCAATGCGGAAAATCTGGATTTCGCTTCGGTGCAGCGCGGTAATCCCGAGATGCAACGTCGTGCACAGGAAGTCATTGACCGTTGCTGGCAGATGGGGGAGAACAATCTCATTTTGTCCATACACGATGTTGGTGCGGGCGGCATCTCCAACGCTTTGCCGGAACTAGTGCATGGCGGGGGACGCGGTGCTCGTTTTGAATTGCGTGCTGTCCCTTCTGAAGAGCGCGGTATGTCGCCGATGCAGATTTGGAGCAACGAAGCGCAGGAACGCTATGTGCTGGCGATTGATCCGGCTCGTTTGGATGAGTTTAAAGCGTTGTGCGAGCGTGAACGCTGTCCGTTCGCCGTTCTTGGGCGCGCAATTGCGGATGACCAATTGATCGTGCATGACGAATTATTTAAAAATAATGCAGTGGATATGCCGTTGTCGGTACTGTTGGGCAAGCCACCTAAAATGACGCGCAATGTAAAGCGCGAGGGTGTAAAGCTTCCTGCATTTGATGTCAGCAAAATAAATCTTAAAGATGCAATCGAGCGCACGCTGCGCTTACCCTCCGTGGCCGACAAAACTTTCCTTATCAGCATCGGTGACCGCACCGTGGGTGGCTTGACTGCACGCGACCAGATGGTGGGGCCGTGGCAAGTTCCAGTCGCGGATGTGGCAGTGACCTTGATGGGTTTCAATACGGCATTGGGTGAGGCTTTCGCCTTGGGTGAGCGCACTCCGCTGGCGGTGTTGAACGCTCCGGCTTCCGGGCGGATGGCTGTGGGAGAGGCGATTACCAATATTGCAGCGGCGCGCATCGAAAAGATCGGCGACATCAAGCTATCGGCCAACTGGATGGCGGCCGCCGGTCATCACGGAGAAGACGCTGCGCTATTTGACACCGTGCGTGCGGTGGGCATGGAGCTGTGCCCGCAACTCGGCATTAGCATTCCGGTAGGCAAGGATTCTATGTCCATGCGTACCGCATGGCAGGAAGGCACAGAGAAAAAGGCGGTAACGGCCCCATTGTCGCTCATCGTGACAGCCTTCGCGCCATGCATGGATGCACGATTGACATTGACGCCGCAATTGGCGGCCGATTTGGATACCGTATTGCTACTGATTGATCTGGGCGAAGGCAAGAACCGCATGGGCGGCTCGGCGCTGGCGCAGGTGTATAAACAGGTGGGTAATGTTGGCCCCGATCTGGACGATGCAGGCAAGCTGAAAATCTTTTTCGACCTTGTCCAGCGCCTGAATGGCGAGGGCAAGTTGCTGGCTTATCATGACCGTTCGGACGGTGGATTGTTTACCACGCTGTGCGAAATGGCGTTTGCTACCCATGTCGGCCTGACCATAAATCTTGATGAATTGCAGGGAGATGTCCTAAGCACATTGTTCAACGAAGAGCTGGGTGCGGTGGTGCAGGTGCATTGCCGCGATTTACAGTATGTGCTGGACGTGTGCCATAGCGCTGGGCTTGCAGCGGTACGTTCGGTCGCTAAACTAAATATAAGCGGCACGATAGATATTGTGCAGCAAGGCAAAACATTGTTCAGCGAGACGGGTGTTAACCTGAAGCGCATCTGGTCGGAAACGACTTACCGGATGCAGATGCTACGTGACAACCCGGCTTGTGCCCAGCAGGAATATGATTGCATTCTGGATGCTGCCGATCCTGGCCTGCAAGTGAAACTCACTTATGACGTGAATGAAAATATTACCGCACCTGCGCTGCTGAAATATCGTCCAACAATCGCCATTTTGCGTGAACAAGGTGTGAACGGCCATGTCGAGATGGCGGCGGCATTTGACCGCGCCGGTTTCACGGCGGTGGACGTACACATGAGCGACGTCATCACTGGCCGCGTGAAATTGGCGGATTTTAAAGGGGTGGCGGCGTGCGGCGGTTTTTCCTATGGCGATGTACTAGGGGCGGGCGAAGGCTGGTCAAAATCCATCTTGTTCAACCCGCGTGCACGGGATGAGTTCGAGGCCTTCTTCAAGCGCGATGATACTTTTGCTCTTGGCGTGTGTAATGGCTGCCAGATGATGAGCAATTTGCATGAAATTATTCCAGGGGCAGAACATTGGGCACATTTTGGGCGCAATTTGTCGGAGCAGTTTGAGGCGCGTTTCGTGATGGTGGAAGTGCAGCCCTCACCCTCGATTTTATTTGATGGCATGGCAGGTAGCCGTATGCCCATCGTGGTGGCGCACGGCGAGGGATATGCCCATTTTGGTAACGACAAACGTATGAAAGCGGCGCAACCGTTGGTCACACTTCGTTATGTAGACAACTACGGTCAACCGACAGAGACCTACCCACTTAATCCAAACGGTTCGCCGCAGGGTATTACCGGACTGACCACGGCTGACGGACGATTCAGCATCATGATGCCGCACCCGGAACGGCTATTTCGGGCGTTGCAGCATTCCTGGCATCCGGCAGAATGGAGAGAAAGTGGAGCATGGTTGAAAATGTTCCGGAATGCGCGCAAGTGGGTTAATTAACCCCCTCCTTCATAAACATAATAGCTGCACCAATTTAGTTTTACAGTGTCCACCCAGGCAATGGCGAATGTTTTGCACTTCAGGTTATGCGCCATATAATCTTTTATTTTTCAGTATATTACAGAGTCGTCGAATTCTATTTTTCCAGCTTACTTCACTTTTATTTTGTCCCATACCTGCTTTCTTAACGCATAAATCTGGTATCGTTCTTCGCGGGTAAGGTGTGTATAGTTCATTTTTGTAATTTCGACTGGCTGGCCAACAACACATGGGAGCCACTACGTTTCATTCATCTGACCAGGGTTGGTAAAATTGCGCTTTACCCTTGCATTCACCTACTAATGTTACCTGTGAAAATGCTGAATTTCATACTCAAAGGAGGGAACTTCCATGCATAAAAAATCAATATATTTACTTTCCGCTTTAGCGATAGCCATGACACCGGTAGCAACGTCAAACCTTGCTAATGCTCAGGGTAAGCCAATGTCGAACCAATTTTGGTGGCCTGAAAAACTGGATCTCAAACCTCTTCGCCAACATGCGGCTGAATCCAATCCAATGGGTGCCGAGTTCAACTACGCTAAAGAATTTAAGACTCTCGACCTTAAGGCCGTGAAAAAAGACATTGAGACGCTGATGACTACGTCACAGGCATGGTGGCCAGCAGATTATGGCCACTATGGACCATTTTTTATTCGGATGGCTTGGCACAGTGCGGGCACATACCGCGTGTCTGACGGACGCGGCGGCACCGGTGGCGGCCAACAGCGATTCGAGCCGCTCAACAGCTGGCCTGACAATGTTAGTTTGGACAAGGCGCGGCGATTGCTTTGGCCGATCAAGCAAAAATACGGACGGAAGATTTCTTGGGCCGACCTGATGACCCTAACGGGAAATGTAGCGCTGGAATCCATGGGCTTCAAAACCTTCGGCTTTGCTGGCGGGCGTGAGGACGATTGGGAGCCTGACCTGGTCTACTGGGGGCCTGAGACTAAGTTTCTCGCGGACGAGCGTTATAGTGGCGATAGAAAGCTGGAAAATCCCCTTGCCGCTGTTCAGATGGGCCTAATCTATGTGAATCCGGAGGGGCCGAACGGCAACCCGGATCCGCTCGCGGCTGCCCGGGACATTCGCGAGACGTTCGGTCGCATGGCGATGAACGATGAAGAAACGGTTGCACTTATTGCCGGCGGCCATACGTTCGGCAAGGCCCATGGTGCCTACGCCCCCTCCAAATGCCTGGGTCCAGAGCCAGCAGCTGCCGGCATTGAACAGCAAGGTTTCGGCTGGGAAAACAAGTGTGGCAGCGGCAATGCCGGCGACACCATTACCAGTGGTTTGGAAGGCGCGTGGTCCGCCAACCCGATTGCCTGGACTACACAATATTTAGGCAACCTGTTCGCTTTTGATTGGGTGCAAACAAAGAGCCCCGCAGGTGCGATCCAGTGGGTTCCCGATAATAAGAACGGATCAAACATCGTACCGGATGCCCACGATCCTTCGAAGCGGCATGCCCCTATCATGTTCACGACGGATCTTTCGCTTAAGTTCGACCCGAGTTACCGCAAGATTGCCCAGCGCTTTCATGAGAACCCAAAGGAATTCGAACGCGCCTTTTCCAAGGCGTGGTTTAAGCTGACGCACCGCGACATGGGACCACGCGCCCTTTATCTTGGCGCTGAAGTTCCCGACGAAGTCTTGTTGTGGCAGGATCCAGTCCCAGCTGTTGATCATGATTTGATTAACGCAGAGGATATCACTCAGCTGAAGTCTACGATCCTTGCCTCGGGATTAAGCGTTCCCGAACTCGTCAGAACCGCCTGGGCGTCTGCCGCTAGCTTTCGCGGGACGGATTTACGGGGTGGAGCTAACGGGGCGCGCGTCCGTCTTGAACCGCAGAAAGAATGGGAGGCCAATAATCCGAATGAACTGGCAAAGGTGCTGAAACGTCTGGAGGGTATCCAAACAGACTTCAACCGTGCGCAATCGGGCGGCAAAAAAGTATCGCTTGCCGATTTGATTGTTCTGGGTGGAGCCGCAGCCATTGAGCAAGCCGCGAAGAAGGCTGGCCATAACGTGCAGGTTCCTTTCACGCCGGGACGCACGGATGCATCGCAAGAGCAGACTGATGTGAACTCTTTTGCTGCGCTCGAACCGACCGCAGACGGGTTCCGTAACTACTTCAGGGCGGATACCCGTAGATCACCAACGGAAATGCTGGTTGATCGGGCGAATCTTTTGACCCTGACAGTTCCTGAGATGACGGTTCTAGTAGGTGGCATGCGGGCCCTGAATGCAAATGCCGGACAATCTGCGCATGGTGTGTTCACCGACCGGCCCGGGACGTTGAGCAATGACTTTTTCGTTAACCTGCTGGATATGTCGACGAAATGGACGAAATCATCTAAATCCGATGAGTTTACGAGGGCGTGACCGCGGGACGGGTACACTCAAATGGACTGCCACCTCCGTGGATCTTGTTTTTGGGTCGAACTCTGAGCTGCGCTGTCGCAGAGGTCTATGCAGCTGACGATGCACGAGAGAAGTTTGTGCGGGATTTTATTGAGGCGTGGACTAAGGTGATGGGCCTTGACCGTTCTAAACTGTAAAATCGGCAGAAAAAATGGCCTAAAGCTTCTGGAATGGAATTTAATTTGATTACTGGAAATAGGAGCGAAAGCTTTTTATAACTTATCGAAACACGAAACGGCGGCGTTAAATACGCCGCCGTTTACGGCTTGCTTCATCAATTGCAATTTAAAACCACCATCCTGTTCCAAATAATCATATCCAAATAATCAAAATTCCCACTGCCAGAATTAATCCCCCTTTGATCACATAATACAAAGGTCGACTCCAAGCTTTTAATTTTCGACGGTACTGGCCTGCCAACCAAATAAAACGGAACGCTTTATTGATGCCACCGGTTTGATCCCCGGTTTCATTAGGCGAACTTGCTGCGGTCATAATTGTTCTGCCTAACCATTTATTAACCATTTGTGCCCAGCGGTAGCGCATTGGACGCTCAATGTCGCAAAACAAGATGATTCGATTGGTATCGCAACCATTTTGGGCCCAATGAATATAGGTTTCATCAAAGACAACGGCCTGCCCGTCCCGCCAACTATAGCGTTGGCCATCAACTTCTATAAAACAGCGATCATTATTTGGTGTTACCAAACCAAGGTGATAGCGCAGTGAGCCTGCAAAAGGGTCGCGATGCTCATTGAGTTTTCCACCTGGCCCTAATTCTGCAAACATAGCGGCTTTCACGCATGGAATAGCGCGCAACAGCGCAACCGTTTTGGGGCAATAGTATTCAGCTGAAGGATGGCTGGCGTCATACCATTTTAAATAAAAGCGTTTCCATCCGTTTTTAAAAAAAGAATTAAACCCTGCATCATCATTTTTTTGTGTGGATTTGATCTTTTCCAAAGCTTGCAGATTAAGTGCTTCATCCCTGATTAATTCCCAATTTTTTTCCAGCAATTCCAAGCCACGGAAGTTGCTGACAGGAAAATAGGCAGTGTAAGGAACCCCCGAAAACAGGTACATGAACAGGTTCATCGGAGCCACGATGGATGAATGATCGAATAGCTGACGAAACAGGGGAAGACGGACTCTACCCCGAAAATGCACGGTAAAAATTGATATCACATAAATCGAGATTACTGCCCATTTCATAACAATTTCTCCATTGACTGCTTTTCAAAGTGGAATTTTATTTTGATCATACAATAATTTTTTTGGATCACTTTTAAAATTATATGGTTACGATGTAAATTCGTTATCTGTTTCTTTCGATAAAGAAAAGAGATCCCAGGCAGCAATAAACATTGCGGCAATTACCGGGCCGATAATAAAACCGTTCAAACCAAAAAGAGCCATGCCACCAAGTGTGGAAATAAGTACGACGTAGTCTGGCATTTGTGTGTCCTTACCGACAAGTATAGGCCGGAGAATGTTATCAATCATTCCGATCACAAGTACGCCGAATGCAGTCAGAATTATGCCGTCCCAAATTTCACCGGTGACGAGAAAATAAATTGCGACCGGTGCCCATATTAATGCTGCTCCAATTGCAGGTAATAACGAAAGAAACGCCATCAAAACGCCCCATAATAGGGGGCCTTGAATACCCAAAATCCAAAAAATTGCGCCACCTAACGCGCCTTGCATCGCAGCGACAGCGATATTGCCTTTTACCGTCGCACGAAGAACCGTAATGAATTTGCTGAACAAATACCGTTTATGCTCCATGCTTAATGGAATTGCTTGTCTGATTCGCCCGGATAAACCAGAACCTTCACGTAGCAGGAAAAATAGCAAATACAGCATGATGCCAAAACTGATGATGAAGTCGAAAGTATTTTGACCAATAGTGAAAGCCTGAGTCGCAATAAATTGACTGCCTTCCATTACGCCAGTAGATATTTTTTCCTGCAACGCAGAAATATTTCCGAATCCGAAACGGTCCAGTAGGTCGGCTACCCATCGTGGCAACGCGTTGATTATCTGTTGAAAATATGTTCCAAAATGCAGCTCCCCTGATTGAAGCTTTTGGTAAAAATGTATTCCTTCTTGTACTAGTGAAGCGGTAATAAACGCTAGCGGAAGAATTACGATAACCAAACAAAGCACCAGGGTGGCGAGCGCAGCCAGATTCCGCCTGCCCCGTGTGATAACAAGTAAACGTCGATAGAGGGGGGTAAACATTATGGCAAGGACGGTGCCCCAAAAAACGGCACCAAAAAATGGCCATACGATCCAGCCGAATGCAATAGAGACGATAGCTAACAGAAGTACAAATATTTTTTTCTGAAAATCGGAGGAATTCATATGTAGTTCTAGCGGCCAAGTAAATGACATTCATTGTTTTGATGTCCAATGTTACCTGAACTTAGTGTTCAAGGTAGACCAGAAGTGTCCAGTTTACTTGAACCGAGTCGGCTGCCAAGCCAATGTTAAGCGGGCTTCGGGAGACAGTATAAGTGTTGATGATTTGAATTTAAAAATTTAATGGGTATCCACTTCACGCACATAACAAGCAGCAGATGGGTTACAGCATCTCCACGCTGCACCTATATTAAGGGGATGCTAGAAGGCATCTTGGGCAATTTCTAATCAATATTAACGGTTACGATTTATGTATACCAAAACCCATGCACACGCAGTTAATATCCACGAAATGGTTTTAGTTGTGCTCGAAGTATCAATTAAATCCATTTGCAGCACTACTGTGAGAGCGCTGAAATTGATGGCTAAAAGTGAACATAGCATAAAATATGGCAGAAATGACTTTAACATGGCTATTTACCTTCTCTAATGATTACAGGTGGTTTTCTCTGTTATAAAACGATACTTGATCAAACTTGCAGGGGACATATGCAATGTACGGGACTGGCAAATGATGGTTAAATAAATTCACTGCAATCGGATCAAGGGATTATTTTTGGGTGGCAGTCACATTTACTTCTCCATTTCCTTTGCCCGGGCGACGATATACACCTTTCACAACCTCTCCAATAATTCCGCCAAAATTGGCAGCTTCCACTACCAGAATTAGACAAGGACCCCAGTAAGCAAGGGGGATTTGGAAAAACATGTCTACATCTGTAGATGGGTTTTCAAAATAGGTCATATAGACAAAATTGATACAGCGTACAAACAGGGGGGGTAAGCAAGCCAGCCATTTTCCGCCCAGACCAAAAATCCACGACACCACGAAACCCGCCACGAATGGCACCAAAAATATATCTATCATCCAGGGGAAAGTAAATGTGGCGATACCCTTAAATACTTCAATATTCACCCCCAGCGCTTTATCTCCCAAATAATTCAATGCCATGCCAATCAACACAGCAATAAATCCTTTAACGTAACGGGAATTCATCTTGAATACTCCTTTTTGTTGTCCAGGCATATGACAAGCTGGTGGCCATGGGATATCTGTATTCGAGGCAAGGTTCCGGTTTCTATGTTTCATCTCGTTTGGCACCTCGTGATTCATCGGAAGCGGCATACAAACTCGATAGCGTAATAGATGTCGTTTGGCTATTAAGGAATTCGCTTAAGGATCGCGCTAGCAAGACGATGCCCGGAGCATGGTGGCTTCCAGCCTCATGGATGGTAGAGACAGGCATCAAAAAAAGCTTGAGGGCATTGTCATTAAAAGACGGAGAATTCCTTACTGCCTATGGTACACCGGGCGGTTATTTACCCTTGCGGGACCTACTGCAAAGAAAATTATCCAGTATCGGCGTTGTGGCGGATACCTCGCAGATTATCCTGACTACAGGAGTGACACATGCGATGGACTTGGTAACCCGGTATTTTGTGCGGGCAGGAGATGCTGTATTAGTCGATGACCCGGGATATTTTATTCTTTTCGGAGGGCTGAAATCATTTGGCGCTAAAATTGTCGGGGTACCCTGGAACCAGGATGGCCCTGATACCCATGCGATGGAAGCGCTGATAAAGGAACATCATCCCAAGCTCTTTTTTACCAATACGATTTTGCATAACCCGACCGGTGCCAGTATTAGTCAGCCTGTCGCCTATCGCATGCTTCAGCTGGCCGAAAAATACGACATGATGCTGGTTGAAGATGACATATATGGTGACTTTCATCCGGCAACGGCAACTCGTCTTGCCACGCTCGACCAGCTCAATCGGGTGATCTATGTAAGCAGCTTCTCGAAATCGGTCTCAGCAAGTCTGCGTGTTGGATATTTTGCATGTAACCGAGAAATCGCAGAGAGCCTCTGTGATGTTAAGTTACTGACAGGTCTTACCACTTCGGAAGTGAGCGAGCGACTAATATATCAACTTTTAACTGATGGCCATTATCGAAAGCATCTGGATAAGCTTCGGGCAAAATTACAACTGGCACGACAAAACACGATTGCTAAACTCGAAAATCTTGGCTTTACACTTTATTGTGAGCCAGAAGGCGGAATGTTTGTTTGGGCAAAATTGAATGGCCTAAATAACGCGGCTGAAATTGCAAGCCTCGCAGCAAAAGAGGGAATCATGCTCGCTCCCGGAAACATGTTCCGACCGCACCAGGAATCCTCATCTTGGTTCAGGTTTAACGTAGCCCATTGCGGCGACGATGCAACGTTCGAGTTTTTTAAAAAATGGCGGATTCAAACACTGAAGCATGGATGACTTATTTCTCAATAAGCCAATGCTGTGACACATAAATAAAGCTAAACCTTAACAAAAGCGCTTGACATTACGCTAGTTATTCACAACTTACGCATAGACCCAATAATGAAAAATATTTTAGCACTGGCATTAAGAATGCAAAGTTAACATATTGTTTTTAATATAAATAAATTTTGCTTATGAAATAGGCGACTAAACAAAACTGTATATAATATGAGCGGTTAGCTCAGTTATATTAAAATTATCCACATTGTTATCCACAGTTTTTGTGGACAACATAAAATACTTAATAAAGTCAGTTAGGTTCATTAAACACTGTAGGCATTTACGTAAGAAACCTTGCTAATGCCCATGAGCAAATATCGCCCAGAAGTGGCATTTGTCAAGATAATTTAATCCGTCTGCCAAAAATAGCAAACCAAGTTACTCATTATTTTTAGCGCGCTACCACCGAATATCTTCCATAAAATTAAGGAAACGCAGATTTATTCGTTAGTCTTCCCCGCTGGATTCTCGCCACGCAATGACGAATACTGTCCTTAACTCGCATCGGTTAGAAACGAAGCCGCAGGATGAACCAGAATGCTCATGGTGACGATCCCCCACACTAAAGCTAATGGGCCAATCGGCAAAAATATTTGTCAGAGTTTTTTACGGTATTGCTTGTACAGATGGGTAGTGCATTTCCACACCGAAACCGCGCCACAGGAGATTGTTACGGCCTAAATGGGTCAATCAGTAAAAATATTTGTCAGTAATTTTTACAAAGCTTAATTGTGCAATAGATTAATAATTAAACAACTAATTGAATTTATAGATTTTATATATATTGGCATGATACATGCTTAAGTAGATTGCAAACAATTCAACTTAGGGGAGTGTAAATAATGAAGACTAAACAAATTTTGGCGGCAGTTGGCTTGATCAGCGGTGTGATGGGGAGTCACTCGGCACTGGCGGGGACGATTGATGTTACTTATGCAGGTTCATCCAATTTCGGCGGCGGAGCCGTTGGTTACCACAGTGGCTCAATCGCCCCGAGTCCTTCCGGAACGGGTTTGGCGGGTGTTTTGATTGGCGGGGATAGCTTCACAACGGCAAATCATACCTATGACTTCTCCGCCACTGGCCAATTCAATACGTGGTGTGTTGACATCTATCATTGGTTGGTTGGTGGCAACGTTACGTATACCGTTGCTACCGGAGCTGAACTTGCAACCTCATTAAGTGCGCTACGCCCGGGGACTCCAGATGGAGCGATGAGAGTAAGCCAACTGGGTCAACTGGCTAATCAAGTATATAGCCTTGTTGACACAAAAGATGAGTCAGCGGCTTTTCAATTGGCCGTATGGGCAATCACTTATGGAGAACTTGACGGAGGACGTTACGTCATCAATACGACAAACGGGGGCTTCAGGGTAGGTCCTGGTACAGCGAGTTCAACCTATGGAGACTTAGCTAATTTATGGTTGCAAAACCTGGGCACAACAGGCTATACCGGAAACTACAAGCTTACATACTTGAATGATGGCGCTGTTAACAATACGCAGGATATGGTTGTTTTTACAGTTGCACCTCCAAAACTTTCCACCACCGTTCCTGAACCTGCCACCCTCGCCCTCTTTGGCCTCGGTCTAGCCGGACTTGGATTCAGCAGGCGTAAGTTTGCAAGTCAAGCCCGTTGAAGATAACAAGGGACGCAACTAACAAGCCCATCCAGGTCGTTCCGCTCATAAAGGACAACACCTGGTATGGTGAGGAACGAAGGCTGTTTTCGTTACCCAAGAAGTTAAATGCCCCCCGGCATACATGGACGCCCATTTAAAGTAAAGATTTCTGCCATACATCTGGACTTTTGATGAAGCTTTTGCTGCGGTTCCTAAAGTAAGATTTACTGACCCGAACCCTCAACAAAGCTACGCACTCTCTGTGTGAATTTCCTTCGTCTTTTAGTCAAAACTCAGGAATTCACTCCGACCGTCGTATAGGTCAAATCTTGGTAACCCCCCGGGGAGGGTTACCTCAATGAATTAAACTGAAATAAAACGAAGCCCAACCACACACCTTGTCTATCTAACCCATTATCGCAATCCACCGGGTTCGATGTTTAGGGAGATATTCAAACGTTCCGGCCGAACTTGCCAAGTCGCAATCGACGGCGATTAAAGAGAGCAAGCAAGCCAAGGAAGAGCAGCGCAAAGGTAGGGGGTTCTGGAACTCGTTGCAGCTGGACAGGTTCAGCGTAAAGGAAATCGTCCATCACCACCACATCGTCGTTTGGATTCCCAAGCCTCCCGTTAGAGACAATGGTATTTTGACCGGAAGTAATACGGACACGACTGATGCGCTCGCCAGCATTGGCTACACCACCCAAGAATGTCAGGCCTTGATTGCCAAACACTGAGGCATTTCTGCTGAAAATCAGCGCGTAATTTTGGTCAAAAAATTCGAGCTTGGTGAGATTTTCCACCTCAACGTCCACGAAAATCAAGCCAAAGGCACTGGTCGTCGCCGCAGTATTAGTGCCCGGCACGAAGAAATTTACATCAGTGATCGAGCTATCAATGGCGGTGAACAACCGCTGTGCGCTGAAGGTCTGGAAATCACTCGAGAAACCAAACAACGCAGAACTAGACTCGCCAGCGTTGGTACTGACCATGAAGCCACTGCCGGGTGTGCTGAACACAGCGCCACGTGGCGAATTGACGTTGAAAAATTGGCGGGAAGGAAGTTAGGGTCAGCAAAGGTGTTCGGTACGCCATCCCAATTGATCTCGCGGCGCACCCCGCCGAAAGAACCATTTGCACCAGCAGTCGTACCACCGCCGACTGCGGTGCGAAAGGCATCGCGGGTCGAAGTTATGGCAGCGGGATTAGCCCCGGCCGCCTCGAAAGTTAAAAAGCCACCGTGAGCGGCAGAAACCGAAAGTGATAATGCTGTTGTAAGCAAAGCCTTGCGTAACATATTTAGCCCCTCTTTCCTTTTGATCTAGGGAAACTCCCAAGTGTTTCAGTGTGCAAAAAGTGCAACGCCCCATACTTCCAAAAACTCCCGAATATTTACCGGGTGAAAATGCCTTCGACCACCTTTAGGACACCTCTAAAAATTCAGATTTCGTCACAATACGTTGCTGCTCACAAAAAATATTTCCTTACATATCAATTATATGCTGCGTCAACATTTTTTATTCGCGCCGAGTCTTGTTTAGAACTCTTAATTTTTAGAGATGCCCTTTATTAGAAAGTTACGTCTACCTACGTTTCAATAAAAATTTGTTGTTGCATTGATCTTTAAAAAACAAGCATTATCCGTGCCAATACGGATAATAAAAACTTATATGTAGCATAAATACAGTATGTTACGAAACATGCGTACTCGCCACAATAACTCCCCGGGCAAATTTCAACACATGACTGTAAAATTTATCGACGAATTTATAAGGCTTGCTGCTTCTTATTGATGCAACCACTTGAAGGTCTGCATACCCAACACAGTCATCAGCAATGAACCACCGAGATGGGCGGCAATAATTGCAACACTCAGGCGTATTGCCCGCGTGCCAGCAAAGTGACAGTTTCGGCAGAGAAGGTAGAGAAGGTAGTTAATCCGCCAAGAAAGCCGGTGATAATGAATAAGCGCCATTCGGGCGACAGCGCCGGTTGTTGCAAAAAAAAGGCCACAGCGAGGCCAATGAGATAGCCACCAATCAGATTTGCGCAAAGCGTACCCAGCGCCAGCTCTGGCAGCGTGGAATTAAGCCATACACTTAACCCCCAGCGCAGCCATGAACCAATAGCTGCACCCAGGCCAACTGCGATAAAAGCATAAAGTGTCATGCGCGCATTCTAATCGACAACACGGACTGGCGCGAAACCGCCACCAGCCGTGCGAAAATTGGTGGTTTGCCCTTGATACAGCCGCGCGGCGATAAGCTGCACCTGGCCGTCATACACATAGCAGCGCACATCCGATTTAAGTACAACTGGCTCCGCACCTTCCAGGCATACCATGCGTTCACCGGGAGAAGCCATACGCTGCGCTATATAGCCTCCCTGCATGATTTCAGCAAACACCCGGTTCGTGGTACTGGCGCCACGATAGGTACCCTTACCGCCATAACCAGTGGCGGGTTTGAAGAACCACTGTTTGCGTTGCTGCCGCCATTGTTCATGCTCTTGCGCGTCCACTAATCTGGTTTGCGGTATGCCCGTAGTTAAAGTGGCGATCGTCGTTTCTGCCACACCCATCGCACGCAGGCTGTCGGGTGCAGTGAGCAGGATAAGATTGCGTTTATCAGCGTATAACGCATATGCATGAGGGTGCGGCGTGAGCACCACCTGATTACTCTGGTAAGCAGTACTTATGGCTCTATATTGTTGCAAGGAAAATCGGTCAGACGGTTGTAAATCAGATCGACATTGCGTTCATGGAGATACAGGCCATCCGTTCGCGCCTCCAGTTCAGCTGGATCTGCGATGAACGCCACAATGCCCGCGCGTTCAAACAATTGCTGCATTAACACAAACTCTGGATAAAAATATTGTTCGCGTGGCTGCTCATCCACGATAGCGATGGTTTGCAACGGCGCATCGCCCCGTTCCAGGTGCCATTCATTGCGAAACATGTCGAGAAAGACCTGCTCCAAATCGTCAACCGCCGCAGGCTTGCCTGGCGCAACCACATCACGCTGACTGTTCAGTTGTAACGCATTGAACAGCGCCCCCCCGGCATTAGTGTTGATCTCAATGAGATGCGCACCTTCGGCATTAAGATGAAAGTCGTAGCCGAAGAACACACCTTTAGCACGAGGTGCATACTGAGCGACAGGAGGAGCGTGTTGCAACACGGCGTCACGCCATGCAGATAGCGCCACAACCTGTTGGACGGCCTCGATGACCGCATGCATTTGCTCCATTTCTCCGCTGGAAATAAACAAGGGGACAGCAGCAAACAAGTGGGGGCAACGCTCATTAACACGCTGGTGCCAAACCTCGCCCTGCTCATGCAGGGTGCGTTCCAGCGCGCCACGATTCACAATGGCCGAATGGCAATCGTTGTTCAGTTCTTTGGCAGCTTCAATGCTCACGGAATAATTTCACTTTCCCAGCCCGGATGTTTCATAAATTCGATCGCGCAGGATTCTAACCGAACATCTGAACTAAAAGGCCTCAAAAATTCCGGCAGCACCCATGCCCGTTCCAATACACATGGTGACCATGCCATATTTCAGTTTGCGCCTGCGCAACCCATGCAGCAAGGTGGCAGTGCGCCAGTGGATTTACTTTGGCGGGGTCTAGGGCGACCTCTTTTATTACCGCCAGTGATTGCGCGGCAAAAGCTTCGTTGAGTTCAATCCAGCCGATGTCGTTCAATTGCAAACCGACTTGACGCAGCACACGCGGAATGGCTTCCTTCGGGCCGATGCCCATAATCTCCGGCGGTACGCCCGCTACTGCAAAACCGAGAAATTTTCCGAGGGGCGTCAGGTTGTAACGCTTCAGCGCAGTCTCGCTGACCAGCAACACCGCGCCCGCACCATCAGACATCTGCGAACTATTGCCAGCGGTAACCGAACCATGCTGCGCAAACACGGTTTTGAGTTTAGCCAGCGCTTCCATCGAAGTGTCTGCACGTGGTCCCTCGTCCTGCTCCGCCATACTTGTATGCACATTCACTTCTCGAATTAAAAAATCCGGCACATGGCTCTGAATTTGATACGGCGAAATTTCGTTCTTGAATTCATTATTTGCAATAGCTTGCAAGGCACGGCGGTGACTCTCATAGGCGAAGGCATCCTGTGCTTCGCGGCTTATCTGCCAGCGCTCTGCCACCTTCTCCGCAGTCAGCCCCATGCCATAAGCGATAGCGATATTTTCATCGTGCGTAAAAATAGCTGGATTCACCGCAATTTTATTTCCCGTCATCGGCACCATACTCATGCTCTCGGTACCGGCCGCAATCATCACGTCCGCTTCGCCGAGGCGAATTCGGTCTGCCGCGAGCCACGCCTGCAACCCGGAGGAACAGAAGCGGTTAACGGTCAGGCCAGGCACAGAATTCGGCAAACCAGCCAACAGCAATGCAATTCGCGCCACATTCATGCCCTGCTCCGCTTCCGGCATGGCACAGCCGGCGATGACATCGCCCACTGCGGCGGGGTCAAGTGAGGGACATTGTCCCATCACACTTTTCAGCACATGCGCCAGCAGATCGTCTGGCCGAGTATTGCGGAACATGCCTCGCGGTGCCTTACCCACCGGCGTGCGAGTGGCGGCAACGATATAAGCTTCCTGAATTTGTTTAGACATGAATTACTCCTTTTAGGGAATGTCAGATAAGGGCGGGGGGATTTTAAAGCGCCTCTAAAAATTCAAGTTTCTAAACAAGACAAGGCACGAGTAAAAAATTTGAGCGCGGCATATTGTTTATATGTAAGCGATAATTTTTTTCGAGTAACGCCGTATTGTGACGAAATTTGGATTTTTAGAGGTGTCTTTTAATTCCGCAATGGTTTGCTATGTCTCAGCATGTACTCAATGCGTTCCTGCGTCTTGTCCATCGCCAGCAACTCCAGGAAATTGCGCCGCTCCAGATCAAGAAGCCATTGCTCATCGACCATGCTGCCGACATCCACGTCACCACCGCACATTACCTCGGCCACGCGGCAGCCAATCGCATAATCATGTTCCGAGATGAAATCCCCTTCCAGCATGTTCACCATAGACGCCTTGAAGGAGGCAATGCCCGCCCTGCCCGCTACCGGAATCTGACGCTGTATCAGGGGCGGGCGATAGGCCGTGGCTACCAGCGCCAACGCTTCTTGCTTGGCCACATGCAGCAATTCGAAGTGGTTCATTACGATACGATCCGAGGCCCGCAAATAGCCCATCTCGCGCGCCTGCTCTGCGCTTTTGGATACTTCGCCCATGGCGATATTCTGAAAATAGCGGCGTAGAAACGGAAAAATATCGCCGCCTTTTGCTTCCGCCGCAGCGCGTTGCGCCATTTCTTTGCAGCCGCCTCCGGAAGGCAGCAGGCCGACACCAGTTTCTACCAGCCCGATATAACTTTCCAGTACAGCAACAATGCGCGTGCAATGAATCGATATTTCGCAGCCACCACCCAACGCAAGGCCATCTACCGCCGCGATAGTAGGCACCTGCGCATATTTCAGGCGCTGTGACACCCGCTGGAACTTGACGATTACATCTTCTACACGGGCTACATTGCCGGTTGCCGCATTGACGATCTCACTCAATCCACCGCCACCCGCCGCGGTATATTTGACGCGCTGCACCGCGCCTTTAAACTTGCCAAAAAACCCACCGGATTGTTCTTCACCAACTTGCTGCACCCCTTGCATCAATTGCAACAAATTGGCACCGGCAGAGAATGGGGGTTCGGTCTGCCAAATAATGAGTGCCAACCAGTTTTCCTCGGCTTCGTCCAGCGCGCGCAAAATATCGTCCAGCAATTCACTGCTGACGATATGCATCTTGGTTTTGAAACTCAGGATGGCGATATCGTTACCGCTGTGCCACATGCGTACCGCTTCGGTCTCGAAAATCGTTTCGCCATATTGCATTGCCTCGCCCGGCAATCGGTCTGGAAACTCCTGACGGCGATATACCGGTAACGTCGAGCGCGCTTGATATTGATTGCTGCCCGGCGAGTATGAACCCTGCGCACTATGCACCTCATTACGGGTTGCATCAGTCACCCAGCCTGGCAGCGGTGCTGACGACATTGTCCTACCCGCTGCGATGTCTTCGTTAATCCAACCGACTACCTTTTGCCAGCCTGCCGTCTGCCAGATTTCGAATGGCCCACTGTCCCAACCGAAACCCCAGCGCACGGCAAAATCCAGATCGCGCGCATTGTTGGCGATACCTTCCAGATGTACCGCGCAATAATGAAATAAATCACGAAATACCGCCCACAGAAATTGCGCTTGCGGACGCGCGCTGGCGTGCAGGGCGTCAAGTTTTTTTGCCCAATCGCGTTCACGCAGCATGTCCTTCACCGCATCATCAAACTTGTCTTCCGACAAGCGATAAGTCTGCAAACCCAGATCGAAGACATGAATTTTATTACCCACTTTTTGATACACGCCGCGCTTGGTTTTCTGCCCCAGCGCGCCTTCCGCTATCAGCTTATCCAACCAGTCCGGCAGCGTAAAATGTGTATGCCAAGGATCGTCTGCAAGATTATTGCGCATGGTGTCAACCACGCGCGCGAATACATCCAGCCCAACCACGTCCAGAGTGCGGAAAGTAGCGCTCTTGGGGCGCCCCAGATAACGGCCGGTTAAAGCATCCACGGTATCGAAGTTCAACCCCAGCCGGGGCGCATGGTGCAGCGTGGCCAGTAACGAAAATACACCGATGCGGTTGGCGATAAAGTTAGGCGTATCCTTGGCCCGCACCACGCCCTTGCCTAGAGTGGAAACAAGAAATTCTTCGAGTCTGTCCAGCAACGCAGTGTCGGTGCCGGCACAAGGAATTAACTCAACCAGATGCATATAGCGCGGCGGGTTAAAGAAGTGAATGCCGCAGAATCGGTGGCGCTGCGCTTCTGGAAATGCCTGAGCAAGCTCGTTGATAGACAACCCGGAAGTATTACTGGCGAAAATGCAGTCTGCGCCAAGATAGGGCGCGACCTTGCGGTAAAGATCTGACTTCCAGTCGATACGCTCGGCAATCGCCTCAATCACAAGATCACAGCCGCGCAATAATTCGAGGTGCTGCCCGTAATTTGCAGGCTGGAGATAGGTCAATTTGGCAGGTGATGCCAATGGACTGGGTTCGAGTTTCTTCAAGCCTTCCAGCGCCTTGGTTACGTTGCCATTAGGATCACCCTCTTTAGCAGGCAACTCGAACAGCAGCGTTTCCACATTGGCGTTGACCAGATGCGCGGCAATCTGTGCGCCCATTACCCCTGCGCCCAATACAGCGACCTTACGTACAATAAAATTCTTAGGCATATTTCATTTCCAAAACAATAAAGAAGGCATGAGTCTTCCCATCCCTGCCCGCGCTTTAAAAGCCGTGTATATTGCGTCAGAAGTTTACACTTGTATGCCAACCAGGTTACCCACAGTGAAGGTACCGCTTCCTGTTGCTGATACTAGCGTTATTCAAAACAGCTCCCAAAATCGGCATCTTTGCTGGTTTGTATTGGCCGCCCACTGACAGCCAAGTGCGGCCATTGTCAGGGATGCGTGCGGTGCGGAACGCATCCGATACAGGCGACTGGTCGTACGCAACACCACCGCGGGCGGTCCAGCGTTCGTTGAAATGATAATTTCCGCCTACCGCAATACGCCAGGTGTTACTCCAGTTCTGCGGAGTAACACCCAACAATGCACCCGTATTTTTGATGAGACGTAACTCGGAAAATTTATTCCAGCCGGTACGGCTGACATCCGCCATCACATCCCAATACGAGTCAAGCTTACTGAAAAAACTGACAGACAAGGTATCTGGTGTCTTAAGCCCAGACGTCACACCGGTTGGATAAGTCGGCAATGCCGCCCAGCAGCATTGGTAAGCAGCGCAGTCCATTGAGTTTGTACTTGAGTGAAGAACGGTAGGCCACACCAATGCGTGTATTGTTGCTTATTTCATACAAGCCACCGAAGTTATAACCCCAAGCCGAATCGCTGCCGGAAACTGTTGCCATTCCTTCGGTCGCACCTAAATTCAGGGCATTGGAAAGACGGGCAGTTATACGCTGATAATCCAATCCAGCGCCGATGGAAAAATTTTCATTCACCCGATAAGATAGTGAAGGATTCACGTTAACTGTCTTCACACTCGACTCGAGCGCTTGAAAGCGCCCGGCCCAACCCGCTGGATATTCCGTCTTCAATCCGAATGGTGCATTCACCCCAAGACCGAATCTCATTTGCGGATTAATTTCCATGGTGAAGTAGCCATTAGGCACCACCTGCCAATGCCAGCATCGCCAGGCACCGATAATGTCGGATGGAGCGCCGCAGGAGACGGAAAGAGGCAGAGTCGATAAATTTGCGGAAGGCTGAATCACGTGCGCCGCAACCACAATCTGCTTACCCGACAAACGGCTCATGCCTGCCGGATTGAAAATATAGTACTGGCGTCTTCAGCTAAGCCGCGCCGCCCGCATAGGCGTTACCCAAACCGCTCGCATTTGTTCAATCAGCGCAAAACCCGATGCCGCTACGCTTCCAGATATTCCCCGAGGACAACAGCAATAGACCAAACCAGTGCGATTTCCTGATTTGCATGATTGTTTTTCCTATACATGATTTTAACCATACGTTATTTGAATGGATTATGTAGAAAAAACTAGCCCAACCGGCTTCCTACACAGCAAAATAATGCGCTCATTCGTCAGGTGGCACAATACGCGGCCTGCGGTCTTCTCCCACCGCCACATAGGTCAACATAGCCTCGGTTACTTTGGCACAGACCGGCTTAACCGGATCGCGCTGCACATATACCTCGACCTTGACAGTAATGGAAGTGCGCCCTACCTTCATAAGCTCAGCATAAAAACTCACCACATCGCCCATGAACAAAGGTTGCTTGAACACAAATGAATTCACCGCTACCGTCACCACACGTCCGCGCGCACGAGTAAGGGCGGGAATGCTTCCGGCGATATCGACTTGCGCCATCACCCAACCGCCAAACACATCGCCAGTATAATTACAGTCAGATGGCATGGCCACCATACGCAGGGTAGGCTCACGTTGCGGTAAGAGGGTCAAAGCTGGTTCATCCATATTCAGTGTCCTTGATAAAGCTGTTCAATTTCTTTTGCAAAGCGCTCCACTACAGATCCACGTTTAACTTTCAGGGTAGGCGTTACCAGTCCGTTATCAACACTCCACGGCTCAGTCAACAGTAATACCCGGTTAATCTTGGCATAACCCGGAAACTCCTTTATCTGGTCAGCGATGCGCTGCAATGCCTGTTGCTCAATACGGGGATCATGCAACGATTCCGGCATATCCGCACGCACCCCGGCCTCTTGCGCTAAGTGTGCCCAGCCTGCCGCATTCACTACCGCCAGCGCAGTCAGATAGGGACGCCCCTCTCCATACACCATCACCAGTTCAAACAAACGGTCACGCAGAATGGCCTGTTCCATGTCCGCCGGAGAAATTTTCTCACCGTTGGACATCACGATAATTTCTTTCAGTCGCCCCGTGATGGTGATATGTCCGGATTCGCTAATAGAAGCAATATCGCCACTGTTCAGCCAACCATCCGCATCTATCATGGCGCGCGTCGCCTCGGCATTATTCCAATAACCTAACATCACATTCTGCCCTTTCACCAGTAACGCACCTTGTTCGCCGATGCGCACCTCCACACCCGGCAAAGGAAGACCGACACTGGATGGAAAATTGCTATCCAAGCGATTAGCGCAAACAATCGGGCTGGTTTCGGTCAAACCATAGCCTTGCAAAATAGGCAAACCCAGTGCAATAAATACGCGTGAGATTTCCGGCTGCAGAGCCGCTCCCCCACACAAAGTCAGTCGAAGCCGTCCACCTAAACGCGCCATTACCTTGCTGGCTACCAAATGATTAAGCAACGGCCATAGCAATAAAGACAAATTCCATCCGGCACGCCCCTGTTCATGCTCAAAGCGGTGCCAACCTACATTAACCGCCAAAGCGAATAGTTTGCGCCGCAACGGGGACGCCTCCTCCAGCTTGGCGCTAATCGCCCCGTATACACGCTCAAAAATGCGAGGCACAGAAACCAAAATGGTTGGACGGATGATTTGCAAATCTTCCGACAACAGCTGGACGGAACGCGCATAGGCAACTGTAACGCCAGCCATCACGCAGATGTAATAGCCCACCGTCCGCTCGAAAGCATGGGAAAGCGGCAAAAAAGACAGCATGGTGTCCGTTCCGGCAATGGGGCAGGTCACCAAGGCCGCATGGGCGTCAAACAAAATATTGCGGTGCGACAGCATCACGCCCTTGGGGCGACCCGTGGTACCCGAGGTGTACATGATCGTGGCCAGCGCATCACGCCCGCGCACTTGTTTGTCAAAAACTGCATGTTCGGGCAGCCACTCCTCTACACATTGCAACCGTACTTCATTATGTCCGGCTACCCTGTCCAGACTGATCATGCGCTGTATGCATGGAAGCTGTGCGCACACACTGCGCAATGCTTGCCATTGTTCTGCATTCTCGAACAGCAGCACCTTCACGCCCGCATCGTTGATGATATAGGCCACACTATCCTGCCTATCCTCAGTGTATAGCGGCACCACCACAAGGCCGAGCGATAACGCCGCCTGATCAAACAATACCCATTGCGGGCAGTTGCGCAACATGATGCCAACGCGGTCACCCGCTACTAATCCTTCACGCATCAGTGCCGCCTGCCAGCGCGCCGTTTGGTCGCGTGCCTGCGCCCATGTCATCGATAGCCAAGCATTTTCGTCCGCATCGAAATAACGGAAAGCAATCGCCTCAGGCGTGCGTTTTACACGCTCGACAAACAACCCATGCAAGGTGACTGCCTGTTCAGGTGTGATAATGTGGTCTTGGTTGTCCGGCATGATTACCCCTCACTATCGCTTAAATAATATTTGACCCTGCCGCCAGTTGCTCCGGTGCAAAATCATCCACCATGATGACCTTGCGTTGTAGCTCATGGTCACGCTCCAGCAGCTGCGCTTCTTCAGAGTTGATGAACCCTTTTTGATGTGCCTCTGCAATGCGCATCAACTCGCCCAGGGCTGTGACCTGCCCGGCCTTGTGCGCCGCATTTACTCTTGCTTGCAAAGGTTCACACTGCAACGTGCTGTGTAACGCAGCGTCCAGTGCACCAACCGCATCATTCTCATCATTTGGCAAATACATACCCGCTGTCAGTCGGTCACGCGCAGCCCCCGGTTGCTGCAACAATACTGACACTTGATGTCCCAGCTTATCCGGCGGCGGTGCCAAGTATTTCCCCCTCGGAAAAATCAGCGCACGCAAAAGCAGTGCAGCAAAGCGACTGGGAAAGTTATGTAGCACGCCGTCCAACGCTATCTGAATCTTGTACAGGGCATCCTGAATTGCCCAGTGCAGCAACGGCAGGTCTTCAATAGGACGGCCATCATCCTCGAAACGTTTGAGCGTAGCCGAGCACAGGTACAGCTGGCTCAACACATCGCCCAGCCGGGCAGAAATTTTCTCGCTCCGTTTGAGATTTCCACCCAACATCAACATGGACACATCCGCTGCCAGCGCGAATGCTGCGGAAAAACGCGTCAATTGCCGGTAATAACGCCGTGTTTTTTCGCCCGCTGGCACCGAAAGGCCAAGCCCACCGGTAAAACCAAACAAGCAAGCACGCATCGCATTGCTCAGGCTCAAACTAATGTGACCCAGCAGGGCGGTATCAAAATCCCGTAATGCACGTTGCTCATCACTATCTTGCGCCGCCTGGATTTCCTTTAACACATAGGGATGAGAACGGATCGCGCCCTGCCCAAAAATAAGCAAGCTGCGTGTCAGGATGTTCGCGCCTTCCACCGTAATGGCGATGGGATTCTGCTGGTGGGAACGCCCCAAGTAGTTGCTCGGCCCCAGGCAAATCCCTTTGCCGCCATGCACATCCATCGCATCATTGACCACCGTGCGCGCACGCTCGGTGCAATGATACTTAACGATGGCGGAAATCACAGACGGTTTCTCACCCATGTCCACCGCTGCCGCCGTTAGCGTGCGTGCCGCATCCATCAAATAGGCGTTACCGCCAATTCGCGCCAGCGCCTCTTCTACGCCTTCAAATTTACCGATAGGTAGCTTGAACTGCTTGCGCACACGGCTATAGGCGCCACACGTTCGCACCGCCAGTTTTACCCCACCGGTGGCACAGGCCGGCAGTGATATCGATCGCCCCGCAGCCAAACATTCCATCAACATGCGCCAGCCCTGCCCGATACGGTCTATACCACCAATAATATATTCCATCGGGATAAACACATCCTGGCCCAAAATAGGGCCGTTCTGAAATGCCGAATTGAGTGGGAAATGACGACGCCCAGCCCGCACGCCGGGCGTATCCGCTGGAATCAGCGCAAGGGTAATGCCGAGTTTCGTTTGCCCGCCAAGCAGACCGTCCGGATCATACAGCTTGAAAGCGAGGCCAATCAACGTCGCAACCGGTGCCAGTGTGATGTAACGCTTTTCCCACGTTACCCGCATGCCGAGCACATTTGATTGCCCGTTGAATTCGCCGTAGCACACGATGCCATAATCAGGAATCGATCCTGCATCAGAACCGGCGAATGGCCCGGTCAACGCAAAGCAGGGTACCTCTTTGCCCTGTGCCAATCCGCGCAGATATTTTTCTTTTTGTTCCAATGTGCCATAACGCACGAGCAACTCTGCCGGCCCCAATGAATTCGGTACCATCACGGTTACGGATGCAGTGATACTACGCGAAGCAAGCTTGGCCACCACGGCGGAATGCGCAAGGGCAGAAAGTTCCAGCCCGCCGTATTCCTTAGGAATAATCATGCCGAAAAACCCGTTGTCCTTGATGTACTGCCAAACCTGTGGCGGTAAATCCTGGCGCACATGAGTAATGTCCCAGTCATCCAGCATGGCGCACAACGTTTCGGTTTCGTTATCGAGAAAGGATTGCTCCGCTGCGCTGAGCGCTGGCTTAGGGTATTTCAACAACTTGCGCCAGTCAGGGTGGCCACTAAAGAGATCGCCATCCCACCAAACCGTACCCGCATCGAGCGCCTCCTGCTCAGTTTGCGAGATATGCGGGAGTATCTTGCGGAAAATTTTTAGAATTTGACTGCTGACCAACAAGCGACGCAGGGAAGGAACACCCAGAACTGCAACAATCACGGCCAGCACGATAGTCGCAACTTGAAACAGATCAGCAGAAAGCTTACTTTGAATAGCAGCGATGAAAACAAAAACCACCATCGCCAACAACCACCCCCAGATGGAGGACCGAAAGAACGCCAACAAAATCATGACGCCCAGCATCACTAGCAAAGTTAATATAACCATTACCGTCCCTTCTTTTTCTCAGGGCAATCTCTAACAATCCTGAAATGAATATCTACTTAACACACGTAGCATTACGTTTCAGCAAACCTGCTACCGTTCGCGGTGAGCTTGTCGAACCGTTGGTTCAGCGCCAACACTGGACTTCGACAAGCTCGGGCCGAACGGCGTCTTGTCATTTTGGTGCATTGATCTATTACATGCGTGAAGTGGATACCCATTATCGTGAATTTTACATTCCGGCTACGGAATAACCGCATTTTTAGAGGACTCTTAATATCTGCATGTGCTTAACTTTAACGTCAGTACGCCTTGCTGACAATGCTTAACTTATTGCATAAGGTCTACCACCTCTTCCATTAGTTCCATCGAAATGACATCCATACGCGTTATCGCCTGCTTTGGTTTACTGCATTGGAAATTATAGATGCGCTTAAAACCAGCCTTGCGGCCTCTTGTATTTTCTTCTCCAAGGTTTATGCACAGCATCAGCACTACTTGTATCCGTGACCTCGACTACTTGACTGAGCCGTGTTGCTAACCACACCACCCGAGGAAGTGAAAATGGTGGGGAGTTGGTGATGCTTGACAATGCTTGCCGATATAGTCGACATTGCAGGCTTATGAAAATGTTTCTATATTACGTTGAGCATCATAGAACGAGAGAGCCACCATGCCATTGCAGAGAGATGACGATGTAGTTCGTGGGCTGGGGTTTGTAACGCTGTACGCTGCCTACTTGGAAGAGCAGGTCGACGACCTGCTCTTCATGCTTCAGTCCATTAAATCGTTCACTGAGAGTGAGCAACGCTGGCCCACAAGCCAGAAGATCAAAAAGGCTAAACGTTTAGTGCTCGAGCTTGTGTTCGAGTATCGTGATGCACTACTCGCTGGCCTGGATGAGTCAAAGCGACTGCTCGACTGGCGAAACGAGGTAATTCATGGCCGAATCTATGCGAACTTTGATCGGCCCAACACTTTAAAATCAGGTCGCTCTAACACACCTGATCGGGTCGTCAAACCCGACGAACTATATGACTTGGCCGACAATCTCGCTGAGGCGCGCTTGGCTCTCTACCGACCCATGATCTTTCAGATTCCTCGATCCATGCAGGTAATTCAATGAGGCCTAACGAGTATGGTTAGATTGTGATCGCGAAGCGAGCCACAATCTAACCCGTTTATTGGACAAGCCCGGTGGGGCTGCCATGAACCTGCTTGTTATGGAAATATCTCTCTGACCGTAGCGGCGTCATCGGCTTCTGTTCCGAGTCATACTCCAAATTCACCGATAATAGTTGCCGTTGCAGCAACCTGTTCCGCTCAACCTGCCATTCTTGATGCGTTTTTCACCTGATTTCCCCCTTTTGCGGGGCGAGTGCGCCCGTGCCCGCCGAGTCCGGCAGGTTGGCAGTGTGTGTTGCGTTACGTGGCCATCTCCCGTTTGACGCAAGAATCCGTAATCGGTGGGTAAATGTTTTGATACGGGTACGGACAATCTTCATCATCCCGCCACAACATTTGCAGCGTATCGCCGGGCGGGGTTGCGGTGGAGGGGGCACGACACGTTTGATCAGTTGCACCAGCGGGATCAGTTTGCTGTTGGGATGCAGAAAGCCGAAGATGCGGGCGCAGCGGTAACCTTTGGACAGGATATGTTGAATAGCATCAATAGGACCACCCATTGATTCATTGTCGGCATTTTTTAAAATGTCGAATTTACTTTAGACCTACGTTCGACATAGGATACGCAGCACGCTAGAATTACTTCGTTAGTTTTGAATGGAGTCCAGATCATGAACACACAACTCTTACAGCAAGCTCGTGTGCTCGACATTGACGAGCAGATCGAACTGGTTGAAGCCATCTGGGACGGTATCGTTAGCCGTGGTGCCGCGCCATCGTTGACCGAAGCGCAAAAAACGGAACTTGACCACCGCCTCGCAGATCACCTTACCAACCCTGATGATGTAGTTCCATGGAGTGAAGTAAAGGCTGCTGCTCTTGCCAAAATCAGGCAATGAGCCTGCCCGTTACTTTTCGTCGTGCCGCCAGTGCAGAGTTCATCGAAGCAAGTGCGTGGTATGAGACCAAGCGAGTTGGTCTTGCTATTGAGTTCATGGCCGAGATTGACCGTTGCCTATCACTGGCATCTGAACATCCTTTCCAGTTTGCCGTTGTTCACGAAGATATTCGGCGTGTCGTCGCCAATCGTTTTCCATACAACGTTTATTTTCGCGCAGAGAAACATTGCATCGTTGTCTTGGCAGTATTCCATGGTAGCAGAGCCCCCACCATTTGGCAGTCCAGAGCTTAACCTGACGTTCAACCAGACCGTATCCTTCCCTCAAAAACGGGATGAGGTTAGGCTTGATTGATATAAATCAGACGAACAGTGAAACGGAGTTGTTGTAGATATTTACAGCATTGGATTTGCTAAGGAATCTCGTAAAAACAACAAAGCAGCCATTGCTCAAACCTTACACTCGCCAAAAAAACGTGCAACAACAAAAACGCTACACTATGATGTGCGATTTTTTTGTAAACAAGGCAATGAATGAGTGAAAAGATCGTGATTACAGGCGGGACTGGGTTTGTTGGAACTCACTTGATTTTGGAATTATTGGAACAAAGCGATGCTGAGCTGTTTTGCTTGGTACGCGCAAAAAACACAAGTGCGGAGCAGCGACTGCACCAGCAGCTTGCCGAGGTGATTCAGGGCTCAGACTATGCACCTGAGCTGATCAATCAGGTCAAAAAACGTTGTCATGCGATAGAAGCAGATCTTCAGGGTGATATTACTTCACTGGCTACATTCATTCCTAGTGGCGTATCGCAATTTTGGCACTGTGCCGCATCCCTGAATTATGAGGAGCGTTTTGCCGCTGAGATTTATGACATCAATGTCGAAGGCACGCGCAAAGCGTTGGCTTTGGCGCGTGCGCTGAATGTTGATTGTTTAAATTATGTCAGCACTGCCTATGTAGCAGGACGAAATACAGGTGTCATTTTAGAATCGCCAATGGCCGAAGTGCAAAGCAGTAATGTGTATGAAAGTAGTAAGGTGGAAGCAGAGCAGTTGATTTATGCTCAACAGGATATGAAGTACCGCATTTTCCGCCCCAGCATTGTTATTGGTCACAGCCGCACTTATCATGCGATTAACTTTAGCGGAATGTATGGTTTTCTGCGTCGTTTAATTCAGTTCAAAGGGATGATGGCGCGTGTCCAGCGTGGCTATCTTGAACGTGAATCCATCCGCATGAATGTCGATCCCGATGTACCGATAAATTTGGTTCCTGTGGATAAAGTGGCAAAACAGGCTGTTGCCATTGCTCGCTCTGATTCCAGCAACACTATTTTCCATCTTACTAACCGGACTGTACCTACTGTGGGCGAAGCGCTGGAAGTGCTGTTTTCAACGGTGGGGCTTCCACCACCAAAAATTGTGCAAGACACGACGCAATACGCCTGGATTGACGAAAAATTTAACGAAAAATAGAGTTCTATAAATCTTATCTGACCGGTTACAAACAGTTTGACCGTAGTGCCAGTAATGCGGCCTTGGGAGAGCATGCCAACACCACACGGTATGCAGTAACCGCAAATAATTTAAACGAATATTGCGGCTGGTATTGCGCGCAGCTTGCCCAAACGCGTAGCCAAGTACCTGTATCTCGTTAATATTAGGGGACACAATGCCGAATGAAATTTTTGTAATCGGAACGGGGCGCTGTGGTTCCACGCTTATTTCCAATATTCTCAACCATCACCCGGATGTGCTAAGCCTGTCGGAGTTTTTCACTTTTGTCACTGATCTAGGCACGTTGATTCCACAAGCGTTTCCAGCCATACAAATTAATGGCGCGCAGTTTTGGCAAATTGTCAGCGGGATCTACGCCAAGCAAAACATTATGCTGGCGCACGACATTGCGATGAAAGAGGTTCTTTATCCGTTCAAAACGGACGTTCGTTTTAACGCCAGCACGGGCGTGCCCGCCATACTACAAACTACGCTCCCGCATCTGACACCTAAGTACGATGCGTTATTTGATCAGATTCATACGGTGATTACAGCCCGTGGGATGGCTACTGCAGAAGCCCATTATCATGCGCTCTTTGGCTGGCTTGCCGCACACTTCGGTAAAAGCATTTGGGTAGAACGTTCTGGTGGCTCCTTACGGGTGATCGAAAGGCTCTACCAACATTTTCCAAATGCAAAATTTCTCCATATTGTGCGCGATGGTCGTGATTGTGCATTATCAATGCAACGCCATAACGGGTTCAAAATGGTATTGCTGGTATTCCAGATCACCGAAATTTTAGGCATCGATCCTTACGAATCTGATGATCGTAGCTGGCAGGACGATTTGCCCGATGAACTGATTTCATTCTTGCCGGAATCTTTCTCTGGCAAGGATTTTCTTGCCTATGACGTGCCGCCCTCTCTCTATGGACACTACTGGAGCGGCGAAATTATGGCCGGACTGGACGTGTTGGACCGTATTCCTGCTGCGCAACAACTCACGTTACAGTATGAGTCGATTCCTAACCGACACCCGCAATACCATTGAGCACATGATTCAGTTCGTATCCCCTGATTCCAGTACCAATGCAGCTTGGTGCGATGCAGTTATGTCGTCGGTAAAACGGCCTACTGCCACATGGCAAACATTGGATGCCCGCGAACAATCCCGCTTGAATGATGCTTGCGCACCCGGATTTGCCGCGCTTACAAAACGGGGAATACGATGGTAAAGAATCAACCTCAGTAAAAGTTAAGCTCTGCTCAATCTCCTGACATCCATTTTGCCAAATGGGGAAAATCTTGTTACAAGTTTACTTCCCCCTAAAAGACCCACATTACCACCTCACTGATGCGGGCTTTTATTTTCAACTCCACCTTTACTGCCGGTTTGGTGTGTAGGCAAGGCGCACCTTTTTATCCAATATTCATCCTCAGTTCAAACTCCAGTAAACAAAATTCCTCGACAATGTGTGGCGGCATGGCAATGTTACTCCGACACAGCGCGATAAAGCCTAGTATACCGCACTAGCTTCGCCTGTAATTTCCGTCCCGGCTTTTTCCGTTGCCAGATACATTTCATCAGGTGCAGGTAGATTTTTGATAGCAACGGCGATTGAGTATGCGCTTAGAAATGCCAATCCACCACATACCCTTAGATTGATGACGCGCATCTTAAAATCAGAATCGGTCGTCTATCACCCCATTTGTCACTTCCATCGGTTAATACTAGTATCAATTTGAAAAATAATACAAAATCATCCGTTTGGTGCCTTGAAACATAGCTTATTTCAGACTAACTAATAATCTGGATTAACTTTATATTTTGTTACTAAGATAGTCAGAGATAAAATATTAACCCGGGCAATTTAATAGGTAACACAAACGGGAAACATCTCTTCAATGACGTACGCCATTGAAATAGGACTGAGGTGTTTTTCGGAAAGAATGTGCGATACACTTAGCCGCATGAAAACAGAAATTCCTTCCAACAAACTTAAGGTCGGCATGTTTGTCTCTGATCTTGATCGATCATGGATTGGCACTCCCTTTCTGTTTCAAGGGTTTCTGATTGAAAACGATAAACAGATCGGACAATTACAGGAGTATTGTAAATTCGTTGTAATCGACTGGGATAGATCAACACAAGGACTCCAAACAGCGCAACCTGCTTCTAAGAAGAAAGCGGAGCCAGACAAACGCGATCCCATTACACCGCCGGTTACAAGCTTTAGCCATGCTTTCGACAGCGCCAATCAAACTTTTACCACCGAGCATTCGATGCCTGAGTTAGCCAAGGAAAAGCCTGCTGACTTGCAAACTCCTGCGGCATTAGATGCTAAAGATACGGCATTCGAACGGACTGAATCGAGTCATTTATCTTCTACCGCCACAACTCCACAGAACTTAAATAAATATCTCCACGCAACTTCAGAAACGCAGGTTCAAGGGGGGTTGCTGGCCTCATTTTCCGGAAAAATAAAAGATTTGTTTAAATTCAAATCAGACTACAAAGATAAATCTCACGCTCAAAAAAAAGCTTTCGACTCTGATCAGCGCCCTGCAACACCAGAAGTGCAGATTGCGAATGCCAAGCGACCCGGCTTTATTCCTGCCAACATCGAGTTAACACTGTACAACGATATCAGACCTGTCGAGGAGGAGCTTGCTCCAGCCGGCAAAGCTTACACGCTAACAGAAAAAGTGCTGCAGGGTCTTGTTCAAGACCTACACTCCGACAATAATCTCGACATCGAAGAAGTAGAGGTAGTAATTCAGGAAGTAGTGGACAGCGTGGTACGAAATCCTAATGCGCTAATGTTGATCATGCGATTACGTCAACAAGACAACGTCAGCTATGGGTACGGGCTCCAGACAGCCGTTTATCTGATTGCGCTGGGTAGACATATAGGCTTGCCTAAAGATTTCCTCGAGCGCCTGGGCATTACCGGATTGTTGCTTGATATTGGAAATATCAAATTACCAAGTGAATTGCTGCAAAAAAAAGAGCGGCTGACTTCAGAAGAATTTGAAATAATCAAAAGCCACGTACGTTTAGGTCTTGAGATTCTTAAAGAGACGCCTAATTTGCATACTGACATTCTGGAAGGTATCGCCCAACACCATGAGCGGGAAAACGGGAGCGGCTATCCCGCAGGGATATCTAAGATGAAATCAGCCTGTTCGGACGTATGGCCGCTATTGTTCATTCATATACCGCGCTGACCAATACCCGTTCCCACACCAAAGCCGTGTCAGCCTATGAAGCATTGAAAAGTATAAATACGATGAGTGGCGAGTATTATCTTGATTCTATGGTCGAGCAATTCATCCAGACAATCGGTATTTTCCCGGTTGGCTCTTTGGTTGAGCTGTCTTCTGGCGAAATCGCCGTCGTCATCAGCCAGAGCAAGGTGCGGCGGCTAAAACCACGTGTGCTAATCATCAGTAGCCCAGATAAAAGTCCGGCACCACATCCCACTACGCTAGATTTACTTTGTCAGCCCGAAATAACGGCGCCAATTCATATTCTACGCGGCCTGCCAACTGGCGCTTTCGGTCTTAATGTCCAAGAGTATTACCTGGCATGATCGGCCACAACCCCCTTCTGCCGGGTCAATCCACTACCACGGCGACACGACACCAGCTAACCCACAATCAACTGGTCGGTTTCCTGCGTGATCAAATCGGTAAAGCCGAAACCAACACAACAGCCGTGCTAATTATGAAATTAAGGCGAGCCAAACGGCTGGATGCCATCATCGGCGACACATCCACACAATCGATCATAAATTACACAGAGTCAGCGTCTTAATAGCCTGTTGCGTGACGCTGACCGCTATGCACATTTTTCTGATGAACAGATATGTCTTGTTTTGTCCGGCCTTGCCAATAGTGCCCAAAGCATACTGGCAGCGATCAAGATTCTGTCTGAATTGCATAAACCCTTCATTGCCGATGGCCATCCAGTATCGCTGCGTCCACATATCGGTATTGCCAATTTTCCAGAACTTGGCCGTGATGCAGGTCAATTATTGATGTACGCCGACATCGCATCAGACATCGCCGCAACCAATGAACAGGGATACCACGTCCATCAGCCCGAAGATCGAATTGAAGCAGAAATTTATAGCGGACTCGACATTGAACTTGGTAACGCCATTAAAGCAAACGAGTTGCAAGTTCACTACCAGCCGCAGATTAATATCCAGACCGGACGCTGTATCTCCATTGAAGCCCTGATACGCTGGACAGCGCCGGGACAACGCATAATCAATCCGAGCACATTAATCAGAGTTGCAGAGAACGCCGGCCTGATTAACACGTTAACCCTATGGATACTTAACACTGCACTGCGCCATACAGCCGCTTTCAAGAAAGCCGGTATTAACATAGGTATCAGCGTCAATCTTCCACCCAAACTACTCGAAGACAAAGAGCTTCCACAAATAATCCAGCAAGCACTCGATATTTGGGGTGTTCCCGCATCGAACCTTACCCTTGAAATCACAGAAAGTTTGCTCATCGAAGATTATGAATCCTCCCTCACGATGCTATCAAGATTGAGAGAGCTTGGTATTCGCCTGTCAATTGATGACTTCGGTACTGGCTATTCATCGCTGGCGTACCTTAAGCGCTTCCCCGTACAAGAGCTAAAGATCGATATACTTTTCATTCGGAACATACATCAATCACACGAGGATAAACATCTTGTCCGTACCATTATTGATCTGGCCAAAAACTTCAATCTGACCACAGTGGCTGAGGGGGTGGAAGACCAAAAAACATTCGACTTGTTACGCGATCTGGGCTGCGATCTGGTGCAAGGTTTTCTATATAGCCGCGCACTGCCTGACACGGATTTTATCAATTGGTATCGTCAACACAACGTTCCAGAGTAGTGACTGGCTGTTTTTTATTTTTAATAGTGGGAAATTTGAGCCTGCTAGGGTCGAATGTTTACCGCTCCATCCGGCTGTACTACACCACTCACCACTTGGCCCGATAAAGTTTTGACCTGTACGGTTTCCCCTTCCGCCGCGTTACTTAATGCTTGGCCATCAGCGTGAATTTTGAAGCCTTGCCTTTCAACTTGAATTTGTACTATCTGTCCCTGTCTTACCGCGTAGGGTGCGCGCAACATGTCCTGTTTTAACACTTGCCCTGCCCCAACACTAAATTTAAGCACTTTACCAATCGCTTGCAAAGGATCAGTGAGAATACCTGTTTGAGCTAATTCACTTTGCTGACTTCCAATATCTTCGGCGCGTAGTACATACCCCTGTTGCAGGGAGCGATTGGTGATGAGTAAATTCGCGCTCACTTTAATTTGTACTGGAACGAACAGTGTCCATTTCTTCATATTAGCAGTGCAGCGGACACCTACTGTGCTGTTACCCAACAGTTGTCCGCCAGGAGGAAGAAATGCTTCCAGCGCTGGACAAGCTGGAAGCGAGACGCGCCGGTCAATCTCATTCACCGTGATAGTAACTTGGCCTGGCAGGTGAAGTGTTTGCTCGTGCACGAAAGCGGTAATGGCCGTGCGTATTTCGGCATGGCTTTGTTGCGGCACTGCCCATACGGACATGCTGCACAGTAGTGCACCAAGCAATATCCATTGCAAAATATTTTTCATATTTATATTGTTCGCTTGCATAAGATATAGGAGATTTTTAGCATCAAAAAAAGTTGGGTAAATTTCAATATATAACGTTCTCTATCAAATTGTTAACAGGCAAGAAACCTCTGAAGTTCTTAAATTTTATCCAAAATATCGCGTTGTGACAGCCGACTCAAATAATGGATGGCGGAACTTCATGGCATAGCCAGTTGTATCACCGTTTTAATCATGCCGCATTTCTAATAGGCCAAACAGCAATCCCAGCTAGCCGTACAATCGCATACACTGCCATATTACTCCCGGATGAATTGTATGCCTTTATTAATCAACAACCCACAGCAACAAAGCCATTGGTACAGTTTCAACACAACCGCCGAACTGGAGCGGGCTGCAACACAAGCCATATTACAAGCGGCGCTACATAGCATCAGCCTGCGCAGAACATTCCATATCGTGCTGGCTGGTGGGACAACACCGCGCCGTATATATGAATCACTGCGCAAGGCTGATGCAGACTGGGCTGCCTGGCATGTGTATTTCGGTGATGAACGTTGCCTGCCAGCTGACCACGTAGAACGCAACAGCTGGATGGCCGCGCAAGCGTGGCTGAATCATGTCGCCATTCCTCGTCCCCAGATTTACCCTATTCCCGCAGAAAAAGGCGCACAGGTAGCAACCAGCGCTTATGCACAGATATTGGCAGGAATTGAGTTATTTGATTTAGTCTTGCTGGGATTGGGAGAAGATGGCCACACGGCCAGCCTGTTTCCTGGCCACGAGCTGAGTAACGCAGCCGACGCTCCAACCGTTATTGTGGTTGAGAATGCGCCAAAATATCCGCCACAGCGAATCTCGCTTAGCGCGCATCGCTTGAGTGCGGCACGCAAAGTTATATTTCTAGTGAGCGGTGTTATGAAGCAGCAAGCAGTAAGGGACTGGCGCAATGGAGTCGCTATTCCTGCTGCCGCTATTAGTCCAACAACCGGTGTGGATGTCTATCTTGAAGCGGCGCTGCTAACTTGAATTGTGTAACCCACTCTGATTAACGCTGCTGCCATGTGCAGTGTGGGAATAATGATAAATTGTAATGGTTAATCATTACAGCACCGCATTGCCCGGATTTATAGTCAAAGTAATACTCATTTCATTTTTTGAAAGTGGCCATTGCAGGGTTAACATTACGGCCTGCATAATCTTTTCGAATCCGGCTTCAGATTGGGAAACTGTAAAATATGGCATACCGAACAACTGGATCGGATGGTTGTTATTCAGCACTAAATTTCCGCCTAATACACCATCATCCAGCACCACGCCATTCATATCATTCAATTCGATTCCACCGCCAAAACCACTCAGAATTTTTTCAGCCTGGATATAACGGCCAGCATAACCATCACAGCTCGGCATCGCCAATGCCACACGTGTGAGAAAACTTCCTTGCAATACGCTATCGAAGATGTAACTAACGCATAGGCAGTTAGCTTTCAGGCTAATACGTTTTTGTATCGCTTTACCACCAAATTCGGTGCGGAATAACATTCCTTCGGCGTTCGCCTCGACCAGTTCATAAGCAAGCTCAATTTCTTTGTCATCCAGCAATAAGGAATCGCGAAATAAAGTCTGTGCGTGGCTGTCTGCCATCAAATTTTCCGCAGTGATTTCATGCTTGAAAGCCACGCGGTCATGCGCTGAAACGATACCGCCACCTTCATGCGGGTGCGTGGCGTGACTGGATTCAATTTTGCGGAAATAATGCTCCACCTGGCGGCGCAAGGTATCACCAAAGTTGTGATGCAATTGATATGAATCAAGTTCGGATATGCTGGCGCTGCCGTCAAGCTTCACGATCGCTTGCAGCAGTGCGTTATGCAGGAAAACCTCATCATGGCCATCACTATCGGCATCGGTGCAAAAACAGGCTGCACGTGGAAGAACCTTATCCAGTAAAGATTCCAGCGTGACGATGGCGCCGTATACCGCCCGGCGCAAGTGGGGCAGATACAACCCGCCAAACAAGCCATGCCAGTATGCGTCGTTGGCTTGCGCAATATAGAGTTGGTCAATCATCTCCTGTGTGCGTTTTTTTTCCGGCAGGGCATGTAAACGCTCAGACAATCCCAACATGCGCTTGTGCATCCAGTTTGACTCGGAATAACGGGTAAGAAAATTCTTCCAGATGCCGCCGCGCAGGAATGCCTTACGCTCTTCGTAATGGCCGCTTACTTTTTCCGTATGGACTAAATCAGCATACGTATGTGCGGCAGCTACCGGCAAAGTCCACTCGTTCATTTCAATGTACGAGGTGGTAGGCAGATATACAATGCCGCGCGTTTTTTCATTGGCGTGATAGTCACGATAGGTCTGTGTGGTGATTTTCGGTGAAGCCAGCACCCCCCGGATAAAATCTTCCAGCCAGCCTTTTTCATAAACCCACTGATAAGTTTCCGGCCAGATGCCAAACTTTTCGATGTCATCGAAATACACGGCTGATGCTTGCCTGTCGTTACGCATCAAGCTTTCCAAATAGGCCACTACTTCATGCGCCGGAGAAAATGGCATGCGGTAGCGTAGCGCCTCGGAAATCGGAAACAAGTCGAGTTTGCGGCCATCCTCTTCGGTGGTGAAATAACCATTCAATTCTTCAATTCGCTTGCCGCTGCATAAGAAATGGTAATCATCTACTGTGACGTACTCAATTTTGGAATCCGATAAGGCAGGCACTACCGTTGCCTCCCACACGCGCTCAGTTAACCAT
The DNA here is from genome assembly GCA_016721605.1 of Nitrosomonadales bacterium. Taxonomy (GTDB): domain Bacteria; phylum Pseudomonadota; class Gammaproteobacteria; order Burkholderiales; family Gallionellaceae; genus Nitrotoga. Next base: position 27,515 of record JADKHS010000005.1, on the reverse strand, counting down.
GCGCCTTGTGCCCGTGTACCCATCCTGGCTTCCAGTTTGTCAGACAACCTGACGATCTGTCCAATACGGTCGCGGTTGGGAATGACCGCCAGAACCGGCTCGGTGTCCCCGCCACCGAACATTTCGACTTGGCCGCGTTGTACCATTTCAGTGAGCAAAGCCATATCTTGCGGATATTTGTTAAATAGGTAATCAAGCAACCAACCACTGAAATGTGCGGCAAAACGAAATTCAGGATAGCGATGTAACATCTGCAGAAATGGCTTATAGCAACGCTGATGCGCGTCGTCCACCACTTCCGGGAAGTTGCCCACTGGCTGATGGGCGTGAACGCCAAAAAGCAAAGAAACTGTTTCGTGTATTTTCATTTTTAAAAATCTGTGTAATTGCCAATGACATCGTGATATCTCAAAAAATATTGGACTAAATTTGAAATACAGTCGATTGATATTTGTTGCCAGACCCAATACGAGCATACCCTCAAGAACCACGACGCATCGTACCTCCTGCTTCAGGTAAACCACTACCTTGGCTGATTGGAGAGTTTAAAATGGCCGGAACTGGTAATTTCAAGTAACGGTATAGCTGCATTAAATTGCCGCGATAGAGGCGATCAAAACTTTTCACCGCATGGTCAGGATTGTAATCACCAAACCACCAGAACCAATCAGAACTCTCGCACGAAGCCAACTGTTTTTCGGCAACCAAGCGCTCTGCCTCGTTCAAGCGGCCGCTTGCCACCACCAAGTCATAATTTTGTTTCGCCATGCACAACAAATCCCAAGCGCGGTTCTTGTCGGGCGAACCAATCCAGGTGGAGAAATCACCGTATACCCAACTACCGGCAACGAGACGCGGCAGCTCCCCTTCTTTGGCAAGCTGTTGATTTTTTCAGCATCATCAAGCCGATCCAGATAACCGCTAAAAGTCGTGGTGCGGATTGACGAGTGGGTTTGTAACACCGAATATAAATCGGCAAAGAAATGATAGCCGTTATATGGATAATATTCCCAAGCATTTTCACCATCAAGGATAACGCTGACCACTGGCGCTTCACCCTCAGATGCCTGTTGTGCAATCGCTTCGAGCTGAGAAATAAAATGCATTGCGGCGTCCTTGCCATTCCAACGCGAGTATTCAAACCCGATCAAATCGGATAAGCGGTCATCCCGAAAAAAACAACGCACACCACTCGCTGCACCTTGCAAATGGTAAGGGCGATAGAGATATTGGGCGCGCTCAGGCAAATAATGTTCCGCGGTGCGCAAACTGTTAGCTAATACGCCTTCTCCACTGGCCGTCCAGCGGCATTTTTGCAGCGCAAACACTTCCAATAATTCGGTTGAAACCGCACCTTCTGCTGGCCAAACACCGTGGGGAGTGGCTCCAAAGCGTACCCGATGACTTTTTTGGGCGGAAAGAAGATGCGCCTGGACGCGTGATTTTCCGCCGGGATAACATTTCGACTGCGGCAGGCTGATATCCGGTTTGCTATCACGCGCACTATTAATATCCAGTAACAACGGCGCAAGCGGATGGTAGTGGGGCGTCGTGGAAAGTTCGATTTGACCGCTTTCGGCCAGCTTGCGGTAACGCGGAATAATGCTGGATATGACTTGTCCGATCAGGTCGAATAACCACTTGCGATCGGCATAGCTAAAGCCTTCATTCTTGCTCATTAAACCAATAACCAAGTCGTGTTCGCGGCGCACGCTTTCGCCACACCAGACCAAATGGTACCAAGTCAGTAAGTCGGCAAAATATTGTCCAGACAAATAGGCAAGCTCTGTGCTGCCGCCTGGTTCAAGCATTTTATACAAATCGGATAAACGCTTGTAGGCTTGATACGGTGCGACCATACTATGATGGTTACTGCGAAAACAACTCGTCAACACCAGATCGCGTTCCTCTGCGTTCAGATCATTGAGACTCTCGCGCGCCAGTAGCCGCAGCAGCGGATCGCGTATTTGGCCAGTGGTGAACTGCTGTTCGTAATCTTCCAATTGATCCAACAAAACCGGTACGAAATTCACCGTCGCCTTCACCTGAGGATATTGTTCCAGATGAAAAGCCATATCGGTGTAATCCTTGATCGCATGCAGATAAACCCACGGCAACAAGAAGTCGCCACTGGCGTAATCGCGGTAATCTGGCTGGTGCATGTGCCAAAGAAAAACTAAATCGAGGGGCTTGGACATAAAAATTTCATTTAATTAAATGTGAATAGATCTAATTTAACGCACGCGGTGCACTTCCTGGTCCAGCATGTCGGGGGTGATCAACGTAATACCGTTATCACTTACAAAAAAACGTCTCGCATCTTCCTCACGGTTAACCCCGGCGGTCATGCCCTCCGGAATGATGCACCCCTTGTCCACCACCACCCGCTTGAGCGTTACATTGCGTGACACCTTTACGTTGGGCAAAATTACCGAATCCTCAACATTACTATAACTGTGTACGTGCACGTTAGAGAATAGCAGCGAATTACGCACATAAGCGCCGCTGATGATGCAGCCTCCCGATACTAAAGAATCCACAGCCATACCACGGCGAGTACTGTCATCGAATACAAATTTGGCCGGTGGCAATTGTTCCTGATACGTCCAGATTGGCCATTCTTGATCATACATATTAAGGGCAGGAGTGACCTTGGTAAGCTCCATGTTAGCTTCCCAATAAGCATCTATCGTTCCCACATCTCGCCAATAGGGTACTTCGCCATTCAGATTGACACAACTATCTTCAAAACTCTGCGCAAACACACGATAGTGCGCGGATACTAAATGCGGAATGATGTCTTTACCAAAATCATGGCTGGAATTTTTATCATCTGCGTCGCGCACCAATTGTTCGTACAGAAAACGGGTATTAAACACATACACACCCATACTGGCCAACGCCAAATTCGGGTTTCCCGGAATCGGCGTGGGGTGGTCAGGCTTCTCGTTGAAATTCACTACTCGTGACTCCGTATCCACACCCATTACGCCAAATCCAGTCGCATCTTTGATAGGCACCTCAATACAAGCAACCGTCATATCGGCCTGTTTTTCAACATGAGTGGCAAGGAGTTTGCCGTAATCCATCTTGTAAACGTGATCGCCCGCCAGTATCAACACATAATCCGGATTAGTGTCACGCATGATATCCAGGTTTTGGAATACCGCATCGGCCGTACCCCGGTACCACATTTCTTCTATTCTTTGCTGAGCCGGCAGTACGTCAATAAACTCACCAAACTGGCCATTCAGGAAACTCCAGCCACGTTGAATATGCTGAATCAAACTATGGGACTTGTATTGCGTCGCCACACCTATCCGCCTGATGCCAGAATTTACGCAATTTGACAGCACAAAATCAATAATTCGAAACTTGCCGCCAAATGGCACAGCTGGCTTGGCCCGCCAATCTGTAAGTTGATGCAGACGGGTGCCACGTCCCCCAGCTAAAATCATGGCATATGTGCTTTTAGTTATTGAACTGACAAAACGTAAATTCTCAGGTAGCGGCATGATTCCCTCCTAGTCGTTGATTTAGAATCTTGTTCATAACTGTATCAGAATTGTAATTATAGCCGGGTCTTAATTGTGGTTATAATCACCTCACCATGAGAAATAATCTTCGCACCAAACTTGATCCACGCGCTGAACTATTGTTGCAAGGGCGACTGCATAATCCCTTCGCTTATCTTGGCCCACATCAAGAAAAAATAAATATGTAGTGCGGGTATTTGACCCACACGCAAGTGAAATTTGGCTGCAAACCACACATGGCAGCGAAGCGCTGGAACGCGTTCATCCAGATGGTTTATTCGAATGGTATGGCAGCGAAGAGCCACGCCATCCGTATAGCCTGCGTATCAGGGGCAATGGACCGGGACTAAACAACGGTATTGAGCGTTTAGTGCATGATTGCTATACCTTTTTAACGAAGGAAAGTTACATCAGGCCTATCGCGTACTGGGCTCACGTGCAATGCAAATTAACGGCATTCCGGGTGTGCGTTTTGCAGTGTGGGCACCCAATGCCGAGCGAGTCAGCGTAATAGGCGAGTTTAACCGCTGGGATGGGCGCATTCATCCGATGGCGGCGCATGGTTCCAGCGGCGTGTGGGAGTTATTCATCCCAGAAATTGAACAAGGCATGCTGTACAAATTTGAGATCCGCAATCACGCCGGTATCTTGCTGGTCAAAACCGACCCCTATGCCAACGCATTTGAATTGCGGCCTGGTACTGCCGCTCGCGCTGGATCTGTTATCCACCATACATGGCAGGATGCAGAATGGATGGAGCAACGCGGCAAATGGGACTGGCTACACGCCCCTCTCAATGTCTACGAAATTCATGCTGGATCATGGAAGCGTCATCCAGATGGACGTTGTTATACCTATCGCGAGCTGACTGAAAACCTTGTCCCCTATCTCAAAGATATGGGTTATACCCACGTTGAACTCATGCCTATTTCGGAGCACCCACTCGACGAATCATGGGGTTACCAAGCGACCGGCTATTTCGCCGCGACCAGCCGCTTCGGTTCCCCTGATGATTTATGCCATTTCGTAGATAACTGCCACCAGGCGGGAATTGGCGTGCTGCTCGACTGGGTGCCAGCGCATTTCCCGCAGGACGCGTTTGCGCTGGCATATTTTGACGGCACCGCGCTATATGAACACGAAGATCCGCGCCTCGGCTTCCATCAGGATTGGGGCACACACATTTTTAACTATGGCCGTAATGAGGTAAAAAGCTTTTTATTGTCGAGTGCGCATTACTGGCTATCACAATTTCACTTCGATGGCCTGCGCGTGGATGCGGTGGCGTCCATGTTGTATCTCGATTATTCGCGTAAGGAAGGTGAATGGCTACCCAATAAATTTGGCGGACGAGAAAATCTTGAGGCCATCGAATTCCTGCGCGAACTTAACATCATGGTACATGACGTATTCCCAGGTGCGTTGACGCTAGCCGAGGAATCCACCTCATGGCCGGGGGTATCGCGCCCGGTTTATCTTGGCGGGCTCGGCTTTTCCATGAAGTGGAACATGGGCTGGATGAATGACACTCTTAGCTTCATGCAGTTAGACCCGATTCACCGCCGCTATCACCTTAATCAACTGACCTTTAGTCAGCTTTATGCTTATAGCGAAAACTTCATGCTGCCGTTTTCACATGATGAAATCGTACATGGCAAGGGTTCGCTACTCGACAAGATGCCCGGCGATAGCTGGCAGAAATTTGCCAACCTGCGGTTGTTACTTACTTATCAAATGACAAGTCCGGGTAAAAAGCTCAACTTTATGGGTAATGAATTTGGCCAAGGACGGGAATGGAGATCGAGCTGGGAACTTGAATGGTGGCAACTCGGCCTAGAGCCACATCGGGGCATACAAAACATGGTGCGCGATTTGAATCATTTTTACCGCGACTTACCGGCTTTATATGAACAGGACTTCGAACAAGATGGATTTTCCTGGATTGATTGTCAGGACGCCGAACGTTCACTGCTTTCTTTCTTGCGCCGTGGACGAAATGGCGGGACCGTTGTAGTTGCCTTTAATTTCACCCCAGTCCCACGTCACCGCTACCGCATCGGCGTTCCGTTCAACTGTACTTATCGGGAAATTTTCAACAGTGATTCACACTATTATGGCGGCGGCAATCTCGGAAACTCCAGCGAAATTCATGCCGAATTTCTACCCTGGATGGGACAGCCCTATTCCATCGAAATAGAATTGCCGCCGCTCGCAGGTATTATGCTAACGCCAGCACAGGCATAAAACTTTAAAGTTGCAAACGCTTTAGCGCCTTTTATTAACCTTTGAAATTTATAACAAATAAACGCATTCTTCCCGCCTTTGCGGGAATGAAACAAGGAGACATTTTGCATCTTGCAAGTATTCTTAATAACGAACCCCTATTTGTATTAGTAAAATCGTCAATAATATAAATGTTCAATCGATAATTTTAAAACAACTATGTCGACCCTAATCCATTCGCCAGCTTGGCAAGCTTTAACGGCTCATCAAACAGAAATAAACCAGCGGACCATGCGCGAAATGTTTTGCGATGACCCGCAGCGTTTCGACAAATTCTCTTTGCACTTGGATGGCTTACTGCTGGATTACTCGAAGAATCTCATTACCGCAGAAACACTCACGCTGTTGTTAAACCTTGCGCGCCAGTCAAAATTAGATGACTGGATTACTCGCATGTTCAATGGCGACAAAATCAATTCTAGCGAACAGCGTTCGGCATTACACACTGCCTTGCGCGCTCCCCGAGGCACTTCGATTTATGTAGATGGCAAAGATGTTGTGCCGGACGTACATCGCGTGCTGGATCATATCCGCCACTTCTCCGAAGCGGTCCGCAATGGAACGTTGTGCGGGCATACCGGGAAACCATTTCGGGACGTGGTCAATATCGGCATCGGCGGTTCCGCTTTAGGGCCGCTTATGGTCAGCGAGGCGCTCAAACCTTACGGCAGCGCACAATTGAACGTGCATTTCGTTTCTAATGTAGATGCGACAGACTTGGCAGAAACATTAAAACGTCTCGATCCAGAAACCACTCTTTTTATAATTAGCTCAAAAACATTTACCACACTGGAAACACTGACCAATGCCCATTCAGCGCGCGATTGGCTCGTTAAGCATTTAGGCGCTGATGAAGTTGTCGGCAAGCATTTCGTTGCGGTCTCGACCAACCTCACCGAGACATCCAAATTTGGCATTAACCCGGAAAATGTATTTGAATTTTGGGATTGGGTTGGCGGCCGTTATTCATTGTGGTCGGCGATAGGTTTGCCCATTGCGCTTTATATTGGCATAAACAATTTTGAACGCCTGCTTGCCGGTGCCCATGCCATGGACAAGCACTTTCGTGAAGCGCCCCTAGAACGCAACATGCCGGTAATATTGGGAATACTTGGCATCTGGTACGCCAATTTTTTTGGCGCAGCTTCATATGCCATCCTTCCCTACGATCAATATCTGCAACATTTCCCCGCTTATCTGCAACAGCTGGAGATGGAAAGCAATGGTAAACGCGTAGACCGCAATGGGCAGGTCGTGGACTATGCCACCGGTATGGTAATTTGGGGGGAACCTGGCACCAACGGACAACACTCTTTCTATCAACTGATACACCAAGGCACGCGCATGGTGCCTGCCGATTTCCTCGCGCCGATTACCAGCCACAATCCGATAGGCGAACACCATTCCATATTGCTGGCAAATTGCTTTGCACAGACCGAGGCATTGATGCTAGGTAAAACGACAGTGGAAGCACGCGCTGAACTTGAACTGCAAGGCCTAAGCGGTAAGGCGCTAGAAACGCTGTTGCCGTACAAAGTATTTCCGGGCAACCGCCCAACCAATACTTTGTTATTTGATCAACTGGATCCATACACGATGGGAATGCTGGTTGCTCTTTACGAACATAAAGTGTTTGTGCAAAGCGTAATCTGGGACATCAATGCTTTTGACCAGTGGGGCGTTGAATTCGGCAAACAACTTGCCGGTAAATTACTACCTGAAATTCAAAGGAAAGAACGCGCCTCTGCACATGACTCTTCAACTAATGGCTTGATCAACCACTTACTCGCACGCCGGATTTAGATATTGGATTATGGAATTTTGCAGCTAGTACCAAGCCATGCTGAAAAAAATAAAAGTTAAAGACATCCGCTTAGGCATGTATATCCAAGAGGTCTGCGGCAGCTGGATGGATCATCCTTTTTGGAAAAATTCATTCAAGTTGACTGAAAATAAAGATCTCAATACCCTTAAAAACTGTGGTGTGGCTGAAATATGGATAGACACTAGCATCGGTTTGGATGTCGATACTGGTGTGACAACACTTTCACAACAAGAAGAGGAACTCAAGGTCGAAAACGAACTGAGGGAAATTGAGCAAACCTCACAGAAAACTGTAACGCTTGTGTCTTTACAGAACGAATTAATTGCAGCGAAAAAACTACACACTCAGACTAAGGAAGCAGTTGTCTCGATATTCAGCGATATACGCATGGGTAATACACTCAAGCTTGATGCGACGGTATCGTTGGTAAACGAAATAAACCAGTCGATAGCACGCAATTCCTCCGCATTGATCAGCTTATCCCGACTAAAAAATGCAGACAACTACACCTATTTGCATTCAGTTGCTGTCTGCGTCCTGATGATTGCACTGGGGCGGCAACTGGGACTGAAAGACGAGGAACTACAGCAAGTTGGCATTGCCGGATTACTGCATGACATCGGAAAAATTTTTATTCCCAATGAGATACTCAACAAACCAGGAAAATTGACAAATGAAGAGTTCAATATTGTCAAAACACACCCTTTAAAAGGCTGGGAAATACTTAAAGATTGCAGCGGAGTCAGCGAGTTAACATTAGATGTCTGCCGGCATCATCATGAACGCGTAGATGGTAAAGGCTATCCAGACAAACTATCCGGTGAGGGATTAACATTATTTGCACGTATGGGTGCGGTATGTGACGTATATGATGCAATCACTTCAAACCGCTGCTATAAAACAGGATGGGAACCAGCGGAATCCATCCGCAAGATGGCAGAGTGGAAGAACGGACATTTCGACGAAGTCATTTTTCATGCATTCGTTAAAACGGTCGGCATTTATCCAACTGGTAGCTTACTGAAGCTGAAATCCGGGCGCCTAGGCGTAGTGACTGACCAATCGAAGCAAAGTTTGACCAAACCATTAGTGAAAGTGTTCTTTTCTACCCGCTCTAACGCGCACATCTTGCAGGAAATAGTTGATCTATCGAAATCTCCTGACAGTATCGCTAATTTAGAAAATCCACTGCAATGGGGATTCAATTTAGACGAAATTATAGGTATCTAAAACCAGACAAGTAGAAATAAAATTTGTAATCCAGCTATGCTTCAAAGTTGGCAAAATTCATTTATAGATCAATCTTGCACCTAGCGATTAAACTGCCCTGTCATAATTGTAAATTTATTCACTAGATATCAATTGCTTGTGTAACATTACTTTTATTCAACCTTCCATATTATCCACATGATGGATTTCGATGGTGGCATGAACAATTTCCTCATGTTGGGCGAGTTGCTTGTGCACCCGCCGAGGTGTCAATGTTTTGTCATTAGTGACAACGCTTAGCGCGCACGAATATGCCCGCGTACCGACGCGCCAGACGTGCAGATCAGTAATTTGTGTGTCAACTGTCACCGACCCTGCTTCTACGACCTTCCTGATTTTTTCCACAATAGGATGATCCATCTCACGATCGAGCAGCACTGTACCAGTTGCAATAATTAAATTTTTAGACCAAATCGCTACTAATACCGCACCGACAATCCCAATAACCGGGTCCAACCAAGACCAGCCATAAATCCAGCCACCTGCCAGGGCAATAATGGCGAGCACTGAAGTAGCTGCATCGGCGATTACATGCATATACGCTGACTTAAGATTGAGGTCATGATGATGCGGATGATCGTGATGCTCGTGGTGGTGATCATGCGCTCTGCCAAGAATAATTGCGCAAACAACGTTTACGGCAAGGCCGATGGCCGCGACGATCATTGCTTCCAGATAGTGAATCGGCTGTGGTGAGAAGATACGCTCCACTGAGCTAAAAACCATCGTCACAGCAATGCCCAAAAGAAAAATTGCGCTTGTGAATCCGCTCAGCACTTCAATTTTCCAGGTGCCGAATGTGAAACGGGAATCTTGGGCATAGTGTCGAGCTGCTGCGTATGCAAAAGAGCTCAAGCCAATGGCCACAGCATGAGAGCTCATGTGCCAGCCATCTGCCAACAACGCCATCGAATTAAACCACCAGCCCGATATGATTTCCAAGACCATCATGGCGATAGTTATCCACATGACCGCGCGTGTGCCACGCTCGGCTGCGTGACGGCCTTCGTCGAAGACGCGATCATGAGAATAAGGTGGCAAGTTACGGGTCTGCATGGCTGATTATTATTGCCCTATCGCGATAATGTGATCGTGAGGAAGATAACGTAAAGGCCGCCATTTACCAGCAGCGTCCACACCGGCAATCCACCTGAACGTGCATGGAGCCGAAGCCACGCGGCAGCGACCAAGGTGACAAGAACACCAGTTAACACTTCTATACGCGGTTGCCAAGGCGTTAGCATAATTCCAATAGCAGGTAACAATGTTCCTGGAATACCATCGCACCGGTAATATTCCCGAAAGCCAGCGTATCTTTACCGCGCCGAATCCATAAAATACTGTTTACTTTTTCGGGAAGCTCGGTCGCTATCGGGATAATAAGCAGCGACAGCAGCAATGCAGAAATACCCAGGATGTGCGAAGTACCCTCGATACCATGGATGAATCCCTTGGCACCAAAAATCAACAATGCCAAACCGATTGCTAGTTGCAGCAAAATGGTCCATAGATTAGTCGGCAACCCAAGCTTGGCAAAGAACATCTTGCCCTCAGCCGCCGTGCCATGCCCATCCTCAACCAACTTTTCCGAGGCGCGCAACGTAAGCAGGATGTAAACGAAATAGGTGAGAACCAGTGCAATACTGAGCGCGCCACGGAGGATGCGCGCCTCCTGCGGAATGTACATAGCAACAGCGGCGAGAATGAATGCGAACAGAAAAAAATTTAGATCACGTATGAAACCGCTACGCTCCGGCCGGACATGACCATTGACTCCACGCCGATGAAGAATAGCAAATGCCATAAGGCAGGTAGAAAGTGTCGATAACATTAGCGGTGCACCCAGAATAGCGCCGACGCCAATCTCTTCATTAATGCTGATGTTCTTTGTACCGGCGAACAGTGCGAGAAGTGGAACCATTGTTTCGGGCAAGGCCGTACCAATGGCGGCGAACACGGAGCCGGTCACACCTTCCGATATTTTAAGTTGCTCACCAAGGTGCTCTAATGCATTAGTAAAGAGTTCAGAGGCTGCCAGAATGATAAAAAGCATCATAACCAACTCAAAAACAAAACTCGTCATTCGCGTCCCCTCAATATTGCATGCAACTGTCTTATGAACTGCACTCTTCCCAAAGAAATGAGCTCGAATATCAGAGGATGAAGGTTTTCTTCCATAAATAGCTCCAATAGCCGGACAAGATCCACTACCCTACCCTATAACCTGTTCATGCTCCACGCCTTGAAAAATCTTTAAGCCGAAAACCGAGCGTCCATAACACGGCGAAATATACCGTCATACCCATCACTACCAATCCAGTTAGTCGCCAGATACGCGCCCAACCACCACTGGTGAGCCAGCTCTGTTCACTTCCCATACCAAACCAAAGCGTCAACCCCAGCACCAGCATTGCCGCACCCAGCTTGACAAGAAACTTTCCCAGCCAGGTTCTGGTTGGTAGATGTCACGCTTGCGCAGCAGGTAGAACAAAATGGCAGAGTTAAGGCAGGAACCAAGGCCGATGGCCAGCGCCAACCCTGCATGTTGCAGCCAGCCGATAAACAGCAGATTCATCGCTTGGGTAGCAAACAAGGTGATGACACCGATTTTCACCGGAGTTTTGATATCCTGACGTGCATAAAAAGCCGGTGCCAGCACCTTTACTGAAAGGATGCCGATCAAGCCGACGCTGTAACCAACCAACGCATTGCGCGTCATAAGCACATCGAGCACCGTAAATGCGCCATGCTGAAAAAAAGTTGCCAGAAGTGGTACCGCAATCATGCCTAGCGCGAGTGCTGCTGGCAAAGTCAGCATGAAGGTCAGGCGTAACCCCCAGTCGAGCAGCTTGGAATACTCAACCGGATTGCCATCGACGTGATGTTTGGATAGCGATGGCAGCAGGATAGTGGCAATTGCCGCACCCAATACACCGGATGGAAACTCCATCAGGCGGTCGGCGTAATAAAGCCAGGATACGCTGCCCGCAACCAGAAAAGAGGCGAAGATGGTGTTAATGATGAGGCTGATCTGGCTGATCGATACACCGAATACCGCTGGTCCCATCTGTTTGATGATGCGCCACACCCCCGCATCTTTCAGGTTGAGGCGCAGGGTCGGCAGCATGCCGATTTTCTTCAGAAATGGCAGTTGGAATGCCAGTTGCACAAACCCAGCTACGAACACCGCCCATGCCAGTGCCATGATAGGCGGCTCAAAATACGGAGCCAGCCACAGCGCAGCGCCGATAAAACACAGGTTGAGCAGAATAGGAGTAAATGCAGGCACCCAAAATTTATTGTATGTGTTGAGTATCCCCGATGCCACAGCAACCAACGAAATAAAAAATATGTAGGGTGAGGTAATGCGCAGCAGCTGGACGGTAAGATCAAATTTCGCCGGCATCGCTATGAAACCCGGCGCACTGATGTAAACCAAAATAGGCGCAGCAATTATACCGATGAGCGTAACAATGAACAGGATGATTGCCAGCAATGTGGTTACATGATCAACCAACAGCTTGGTTTCCTCATGCCCTCGACGGTTCTTATACTCACCTAGAATTGGTACGAAGGCTTGGGAGAATGCACCTTCCGCGAATAAGCGACGCAACAAGTTGGGCAGTTTGAAGGCAACGAAAAAGGCATCGGTCGCCATGCCCGCGCCAAAAATGCGCGCAACCAATACATCGCGGGTTATGCCGAGTATGCGCGAAGCCAGCGTAAAGCTGCCTATGGTACCAAGAGCTTTAAGCAGGTTCATTTATGGTCCGTTTTAAATGCATATTTTTATTGAGCCAACGTGTTATTGCATAAATCTAGAAATTTTCTAGTTATACAAGTGTCACGAGTGGTATCTGAGGGTTCATGAATTCGCTTGATGGACGTATAGAACTTTGCAGGGAGGCAAAAGAATTGTAACAAGGATACTGCACGGCAATAACATATAAAACTCACTAACGTCATGAAATTGGCTAAATGAAATTTCAAATTTTCTCCTTCAGCATTTGCCATTCTGGATAATGCTCAATGCCACCGCTTCAGCGACCTGTATACCGTCCACTGCAGCGGAAAGTATGCCGCCTGCATAGCCAGCGCCTTCACCTGCCGGATAGAGCCCTGAGACATTCACGCTTTGAAAATCTTCGCGGCGCTTGATGCGTACGGGGGAAGAAGTTCGTGTTTCCACGCCAGTGAGCACGGCATCAAACATGGCAAACCCTTTAAGCTGTTTATCGAATGCCGGGATTGCTTCTTTTATCGCTGTGATAGCGTAATCCGGCAACGATGTAGAAAGATCGCATAGGTGCACACCCGGTGCGTAAGACGGCACAACAGAGCCAAGCGTGGCCGAGGGCCGACCTGCGAGAAAATCACCCACTTTTTGTGCCGGTGCATGGTAATTCCTGCCGCCCAATTCAAAGGCGCGCGCTTCCCAGTGCCGTTGTAACTCGATGCCGGCCAATGGACTTCCCGGATAATCAGCGGGGGTGATGCCCACAACAATCCCGCTATTGGCATTGCGCTCGTTGCGGGAATACTGGCTCATGCCGTTGGTAACGACGCGGCCTTCCTCGGAAGCTGCCGCTACCACGGTGCCACCCGGACACATGCAGAAACTATAGACTGAACGGCCATTTTCACAGTGATGCACCAGCTTGTAATCGGCCGCGCCCAGCAAGGGGTTACCAGCGTTCTTACCAAAGCGGCAGCGATCAATCAGCGGTTGCGGATGCTCGATACGAAAACCGATGGAAAATGGTTTTGCCTCCATGTATACGCCGCGCTGATACAACATGTGAAAGGTGTCGCGCGCACTATGCCCAACAGCGAGCGCGACATGATCGCTGGCAATGAATTCGCCACTACCCAGCACCACTCCACGGACTTGTCCGTTGTCTATGACAATATCTTCAACCTTGCTCTGAAAACGAATTTCTCCGCCCAGGGCTTCAATGCTCGCGCGCATTTCTTCCACCATCCCCACCAATCGAAACGTGCCGATATGCGGCTTGCTCACATAAAGAATTTCCTCTGGAGCGCCCGCTTTAACAAATTCCGTGAGCACCTTGCGACCGTAATGTTTGGGGTCTTTAATTTGGCTGTGCAACTTGCCATCGGAAAATGTTCCCGCGCCACCTTCCCCAAACTGGACGTTGGACTCTGGATTGAGTTTTTTTTGCCGCCACAGGCCGAAAGTATCTTTGGTGCGCTCGCGCACCGCTTTACCGCGCTCCAGAACAATCGGACAGAAACCCATTTGAGCTAGAACTAAGGCCGCAAATATTCCACATGGACCGGTACCAATCACAATTGGACGAAAAGCCAATTGTGCTGGCGCATGTGCTACAAAATGGTAGCTAGTATCGGGTGTAAGCGAAATATGCCTATCGCCCTGCAAGCGCTGAAGCAGTGCGGCTTCATTCTTGACTTCAATATCCAGCGTATAAGTAAAAACAATAGCCGACGGCTTGCGGGCATCATAACTACGGCGAAATATTGCATAGCCAATCAGCTCATCGGCGCTAATATCCAGCCGTTTTAGAAGCGCAGTCTTGAGATCATCATCAGGATGGTTTAAAGGAAGCTTAACTTCAGTCAATCGCAACATGCACAGTATTCCGGATATATTCTGTCAGGGAGTAACAAAGCGCCCGCTAAGGGCAGAGAGCTATTTTACAGCAAGTAGATTTATTAGAGATTAAGTGTCGAGTTATGTATGTGTTTATTCTGTAATGTTGGGCTTCATTTCATTCAGCCCAACCGCGCTCAACGTGATGAAAAACTGGTAGCATGAACTACAGTCGCTGGAAGACGAAAAACCAAGGGAACCTTAGGTCCTCTTGTTACCTTTTATGCGCGTTTTTTAGGATAAACATGAGATTGCAACCCAAAGAGGTGAATGCCATGGCACAAGCTGCCCGGGATGCCTTTACGCCTGGTACAACAGTGTTTCTCTTTGGTTCCCGAGTGGATGACAGCAAGCGTGGGGGAGACATTGATCTGCTGGTTGAGATTCCCGAAGCCATGGCTCCTGCGGAGTTGGTGCGCCGTCGCACCCGTTTTGTTTCACGCATCTACCGGCTGCTTGATGAACAGCGCATTGATGTCGTCATTGCCACGCAAGGCCAGCAAGATTCGCGGGAGGTGGTTGCTGCGGCAAAACGTGAAGGAATCCAGGTGGCGCGAGTATGATGCCGACAGACAAACTTGCTGCTGTGCTTTGGGAGGCGGATCGCCACTTGAACACACTTACGGAAGCATTAGCAGAATGGAACGTATCGCCTACGATCACGTTGCAGGCATTGGAAAGTGATCGCGCCCTTGTCCGGATTGTGGATCAGCTGCTATTCCGCTTTATCAAATTGCAGGACACGGTGGGGGAGCGCCTCATACCAGCAACACTGGCCAACCTGCGTGAACCGTTTGAAGATTGGCCCATGCGTGACCGGCTAAATCGTTTGGAAAAGCTGGGTTACCTTGATGTGGAGAATTGGTTGGCCTGGCGCGAAGTTCGCAACCGGTTGGCCCACGAATATCCAGACCAACCGGAGGTTCGTTTTGCCGCCCTAATGGCTGCAATTGAAGCAGCCAAGGCTTTGGCCACACTGTATCGAAATTGGCGTGCCCGTTTGGAAACCAGCCCAGGTGGGGCTGAATGAAATGAAGCCCAACCTCTTACCGCTCTCCATAACCATCTACCCCACTACCTATTTGCACACCCCAATCCGATGCTGCCATTCCCCGCTCAATGGTGCCATGCAATGTTAAAGTGGCCAATCAACAGGGTGAGTGACCCAACCATGTTTTACGGAATTGTAATGGATGTAATCGACGTACCGCGCAAGATCAATCTCATCCCGGATTTGATATTCCTAATACCGCCGCTCACGCTTGAGCTTGGCGGCTAGCACGAATATACTCGCCTTTGCCAGCCGCCGCGAGAACCTAGCCTTGATGAACGACCAGCACAGTGGATGGCAGATAAACACTTTTCAATAAGCGTCACAATCCACCGACTTAGCTATGCGCTTATTTCAACAATCATCCTTGCAATCGCAGTAGCGTCCGTTGCAATATACGCTGCACAAAGATTCATACGTAGCAGTCCTGGACGTACTTTGGCTACGAAAACCACCTCAATCGCTCGCGCTTTGGTCGCAATAGCCGTATTCTTGGCACTGATGTATCCGAGTCTACGCCTAAAATTCATCACCACGTTTGTAATGTCGCTAGTGTTAATCACTCTTTTGCATCGCCAGATGCGCACGAGTACCAAACAAGAACGCTACTGGTATCACCTGGAAAATTCAATACTTCTAGCCAGCTATCTTTCGCTCGTTCTCAGTGGCACAGTTCTCATCCTCAGCACAGTTATAACATTAACGCAACACCAAAGTGAAAGCGAAAAATTGAGGAGTGAAGAGCAATCCTGACGATATCGAGAAAATTAATCGCAGTTTTGGAATTGGCGCGGCAAATGCAACAGGGCAATCACAAAATTCCACTCGCGACGATGAATTTGTTGCTATGGGAACCATCACAGCTATCCCCTCTCATGCAAAGATCGCTGAACCACCAGCGACATCGCGAAAGCCACGCTGATCGTGGCAGGCATCGCTACTGTTGATGCAATTGTCGTAGCACCAGCAGGGCTGACTGCGGTCGGAGTTGCTTTGGGCATCACTAGCGCACTTTTCATCATCACCACCGCCGCGGCCAGCACTGTTAACAGTCGCTGGGGTTGCTGCAACCGTTTTTGCGACAGCACACCTCTACTCGAAGTACCTGCGCCACAATAAATAGCCCGAATGCAGGAGCCGAAGGATGACCCAGAAAGCTCCAGCCTGATCTAGGGTTTACCACTCAGACTGCGGATAGATAAGTGTAAATCTATATTTGCTTGTCATTCTTCGCAAGGTCAGTGGAGGTCGACTTGCCTAGTTTTTCCCGAATACCATCTGCAATTTTTCCAGCCGATTCCAGAACAGTATTTGCTGCTTTTTCCGCTGTTTTTGAACCAAATTGGTACGCATCCGAAGCAAGATCAACCGTCTTATCTACAGCTTCTAGGACAGTGTTTGCTGTTTTTTCTGCTGTCTCTGAGCTAGTTTGGTATACATCCGAGGCAAGTTCAACCGTCTTATCTACAGCCCTACCTGTCTTCATTTTTAGTGCGTCATAGCCATCACTGACGATATCGGTGACCTTATGTGTCACATCACTAAGCGATTTTCCAAAAGTTGCAGCGACAGCCCCGATGAACTTCTTTAGTTCTTCGAGATTCTCTGAACTGAGTATTGCTTTTGTCCTTTCAATTACAAACCCAATGATTGATTTGATCAATTCGATACCAACTTCTAGCCCTTTGCTGATCTGTTCAAGCGTATCTTCGCGCTCGTAGGGAGTTAACGCATTCCATCCATAAATAATGGCTCCAACAGCCGCACACGTCATGGCAATAGGACTGCAAGTCATCGTCGCAGCAGCAGCAACAGCCGTCAATGGGTTGCCTAGTATAAATTGGCCTACAGCGATGACTGCAAGCGGTGTGACGTAACCAATCGCAAAGCCCAACTTTGCCCCCTCCAAAACTTTACCTGTCCGAGCAATAGTGACATTCTTGGATTGCTTCATATCATTAATTAGATTATTAATTCCATCATTAATATCTTTTGTAATCTTGTACATTGCGCTGATTACTGATGCTATCGGGCTTAGGGTAAAAGGAATTGACATTTCTATCTCCAGTTATTTGGGGGCTTGGACTGTACAATGATAATCTCATGTGATTAACCATCGAGCAACAAACTGTTTATGAGTTGGTCGTTTTTAACCCAGACTATCCATTAGCCTTTCTCATGTTGCCACAGGAATGACAAGCGGATTTTCTGAATTGACCCTTAGACCCTTGAACCATGCTCGTCTTTTTCATCGTAGTATCCATGACACCGTTAAAACGGAGAAAATAAATCTTCATTAAATCCGAATTGTCTATTAAAAGCATAAATCCAATAAAACCAATGGAATTTCTAATGATATCCATTAGAAATTTTCTAATTTTTAAGTGACAAACTACTCTAATGGGCTATCCAGGATAAATATACATGCTGCGATTTCTTCTCATTTTCCTACTGATTTTAGGTAGTTTGTTCGCACTGGAACTCACCCCGCCCGGTCAAGTTTTGGTGCATCCGTGGGCTGCATCACTGGCTGGTTTCAGCGCTTCCCTCATTACCCTGTTCGATCCAAAGGTTATTACTTACGGTAATGTCATCCAGAGCCAATCCAATGGCTTTGGCGTCGCCATTGAGGCCGGGTGTAACGCGGTTGAAGCCTGTATTGTCCTGGCGGCAGCCATCCTCGCTTTCCCTGCGCCCTGGCGGCATAAATTGCTCGGTCTCGTGATGGGTATGGTTGCCGTACAGGTAGCCAATGTCCTGCGCATTATCAGTCTCTTCTATTTGGGGCAATGGCGCATGGACGCTTTTGAATTTGCCCACCTCTATCTGTGGCAGGGACTTATCATGCTGGACGTGTTAGTGGTGTGGCTGATCTGGATACGCGCCATGCCGGTTCAAAATTCTGCCCGCCATGACGCGTAATCCCCTGTACAGATTTTTATTGAAGGCCGCCCTCTGGCTGCCTGTATGCTTAGGGTTCTGGTACTGGAAGGCGGAATGGTTCAACGGCCCTGCCGTCATGCTATCGGGTTGGATTATGCAGTCACTATTTCCCAGCTGGATAGAGTCGGTGGAGTGGTCACAGCGCATCCTCAGTGTCGCTACCACCCTGAAAATTGGTGCGGCTCCTGGCATGCCGGCGGGAGAATATACCTTAGTACTGGAGGTAAATCCGCTAACTTATAGCTTCGGATTGCCGCTATTTGTCGCCTTATTCCTCGCCGGCAGTGAAACAATCCGCTGGCATAAGCTAGTGCTAGGCGCAATACTATTGATACCATTCCAGACGTGGGGAATCTGTTTCGATCTTCTTAAACAAGTTGCAGTCACCTCAGGGCCAGCCGTATCAGCACAAACGGATTTCCCTGCCTGGAAGATTGAGGGGATTGCTCTAGGCTACCAGTTTGGGACGCTTATTCTTCCCGCCTTGGCTCCAATTGGACTGTGGTTGGCGTTCAATTCCCGCTTTATTCCAATGCTGGTGCTGGAAGGGGCACTACGGAAGCTTTAGGGCACCTCTAAAATTAAGAGTTCTAAACAAGACTAGGCGCGAATAAAAAATGTTGACGCAGCATATAATTGATATGTAAGGAAACATTTTTTGTGAGTAACAACGTATTGTAACGAAACGGGTTAAGCAGGCAATCCCCGAAGGGGATGCTCGCAAATCTGAATTTTTAAAGGTGCCCTAAGCCGCATGATACAAATAAGCCAACGTTCCTACCCAACTGATGCTGCACAACAGCTTATCAACTCTGGTATCGCACCGCTTTTAGCACGTGTTTACGCAGCGCGCGGCATTGGTAATGTGGCGCAATTGGATACCGGCCTGCAATATCTACTGCCCTTCACGCAACTAAAAATGCACAAAAATGGCGTGTTTATTGGCTGATGCCATCGCCACACAGCGCAAGCTGTTAATCGTGGCAGATTATGATGCCGATGGCGCGACCGCCTGTGCTGTAGGACTGCGTGGCCTGCGTATATTGGGTGCGCAAGTGGATTTCATCGTGCCGAACCGATTTGAATATGGCTACGGCTTGACGCCGGAGATCGTGCGTCTGGCGGCTCAATCCACACCCGACATATTAATCACCGTCGACAATGGTATCGCCAGTGTGGAAGGTGTGGCCGAAGCCAACCGATTGGGTATGCAAGTATTGGTCACCGACCACCATCTGCCAGGCGATGCTTTGCCGGATGCGCTTTGTATTGTCAATCCAAACCAACCGGGCTGCGATTTTCCCAGCAAAAACCTGGCGGGGGTTGGCGTCATGTTCTATGTGTTACTCGCATTACGCGCCGAACTGCGGGCTCGCGGCGCATATGCAGAAAAGGCGGAACCCAATCTAGGCAAGCTACTTGATCTTGTCGCCTTAGGAACAGTTGCAGATGTTGTAAAACTGGATGAAAACAACCGTATTCTGGTACAACAAGGACTACAGCGCATCCGCGCCATGCGCGCATGTTGCGGCATCAATGCATTATTGCAGGTAGCCGGTAAAAAATTATGCGCAGGTTTCCAGTTATGAATTGGGCTTTGTCGTGGGGCCACGACTGAACGCGGCTGGACGGCTGGAAGATATGAGCTTGGGTATCGCCTGTTTAATTAGCGATGACGCCACTGAAGCAGCCAAAATCGCGGCGCAACTTGATACACTAAACCATACGCGGCGCAATATTGAAGCTGACATGCAGCAAGCGGCGCTGGCCACGCTGGAGCACATCACTCCGACGGACAGTTGCAGCCTCGCGCTGTTTGACGAAACTTGGCACCAGGGTGTTATCGGCATTCTCGCTTCACGTCTGAAAGACCGCTACCATCGTCCCGTCATCGCTTTTGCACGATCCTTAAATGGTGAAATAAAAGGCTCTGGGCGCAGCATCCACGCCCTGCATCTACGCGATGCACTTGACCTTGTATCCAAACGCCATCCGCATTTACTGCAGAAATTCGGCGGCCATGCCATGGCGGCAGGCCTTAGCCTGCGCGAGGAGCATTTGATGAATTTAAGGCCGCCTTTGAAGCCGTAGCCCAAAGCCTGCTTTCCCCTGCCGACCTTACCAAGATTATTGAAACAGATGGCCTACTCGCACCTTCCGAATTCACATTAAGCATTGCGCGTAGCCTGGAACAGCAGGTTTGGGGACAAGGTTTTCCGCAGCCCTTCTTTGAAGGTGAGTTCACCGTAAAAAGCCAGCGCATCGTTGGCGAAAAACATCTCAAACTAAAACTCACGACGTCAAACGACGCATATGATGCCATTCATTTTTTTTGCGTTGACCCCATGCCTGCCTATATTCGTGCAGTTTTCAATCTGGCTATCAATGAATACAATGGCAACGTCAGCTTGCAGCTTATCGTCCGGCACTGGCAGAATGCAGATGTATAAGGCCGCGACAGATCGTTTGCTAAAAATCTGAAATGCCGGTAAATCACGCTTCGTTTAAATTAACTATTAGGGCGGCCAAGCGATGAATCATCAAATTTGGCAAAACAACGGTATTGAGTTCCTGCCGCAGTTCCTCGCCAGCCTCGCCATCGGCCTGCTGATCGGCCTGGAACGTGAGCGCAGGCCTTCATCCAAAGCCGGACTAAGAACCTTTGCGCTGGTGGCGCTCATGGGCACTCTCGCTGCCATGCTCTCCAGCAAAATTGGCTCTCCATGGCTACTGGTTACAGGTTTTTGCGTCGTAGGCGTGATGATCATTGCGGCCTATCTGACCAGTCCCACCGAAGAAAATGATCCGGGCACCACCACGGTTGCCGCTTTACTGCTGTGTTATGCACTCGGCGCACTAATTTGGTATAAGCAAACAACATTGGCCGTCATGCTAGCCATCATCACTACTACCCTGCTCTACTTCAAACCCGAGCTACGCGGCATAACGAAACGTTTGACGCGCCGTGACCTGGTTTCCATCCTGCAATTTTTAGTACTAACCTTCGTCATCCTGCCAATCTTGCCGAATCAGAACTACGGCCCTTATGACACATTCAATCCGCATCAGATCTGGATGATGGTAGTACTGATTTCTGGGCTAAGCCTGGCTGGTTATGTCGCTCTGCACTGGACGAGTCAACGCTATGGCGCACCACTGCTAGGCTTGCTCGGTGGATTGGTATCCAGCACCGCAACGACATTGGTTTACGCGCGCCACGGTAAAATCAGTGACGTTATGGCGCGTGTGTCTGCTGTGGTTATTCTGCTTTCCAGCCAAGTCGTGCTGATGCGCTTGGCAGTGCTAAGTGCGGTCGTATCACCCAACTTGCTCGCCAAACTATTGCCAGTGATGGGGCTCGGCCTCTTGTTTGGACTGATCGTTACCCTTTTCGACTGGCGCAAATTACATACCTCTTCAAATTTACCCATGCCAAAAACTTCCAACCCGACCGAGATCCTTACCGCCCTGAGCTTCGGCCTACTCTATGCGGTAGTACTATTTTTTTCTGCCTGGATTTCGGATATTGCCGGTAGTGGCGGCCTGTATGTGGTCGCACTGATCTCCGGACTCACCGACGTGGATGCAATCACACTTTCCAGTCTGCGTTTGTTTGATTTGAATAAATTAAGCGATGATCAGGCAGTAATAGCCATTTCCCTCGCTTTCTTGTCCAATATGATATTCAAATTTGGGCTAGTAGTATTTATCGGCGGCACGACCTTGGCAAAGCATGTCGCGGCAGGTTTTTTGGCAATGGGAGCGGGCGTTACGGTTGGACTAATTATGCTTTAGAGGTGCCCTTTAATTGAATGAATCAATTGACTTGTATAAACGGCTGCCAGCAAATAATCACGCAGGACATGCTCTACCTCAATAACTGCCTCGTTAAACTCAGGGTTGGTCTTTCAGCTATAATCGCTACCTTTTCCGCACTTGACACTACAAATGGAAGCCGAACAACTCAACGCCCTCGCCCACCAGCTACAAGACCTCCGTATTCGTATCACTGAGCTACGGAGGTATCTTTGACTTCGATGGCAAACAAGAGCGACTGGCCGAAGTCGTAATCCTCGCCGAAGACCCTGCCATCTGGCAGGACAACAAGCGCTCCCAAGAACTGGGGCGCGAGCGCAAGATGCTGGAAGGCATCGTTCTCACCTTGAATCAGCTCAATCAAGATCTTGATGATACAGCCGAGCTATTTGAAATGGCGCAGGCGGAAAATGACGATGCCAGCCTCGACAGCATCGTGCAAGATGTGCAAAAAATGGAGAAGAAAGTGGCGGACATGGAATTCCGCCGCATGTTTTCCAAGCCCATGGATTCCAACAACTGCTTCCTCGACATTCAAGCAGGCTCTGGTGGCACAGAAGCGCAAGATTGGGCTTCGATGCTGCTGCGCATGTATCTGCGATACTGCGAAAAGAAAGGCTTCCAGGTGGAAATACTGGAGCAATCCGATGGCGAAGTGGCCGGCATAAAAGGGGCCGTACTCAAGGTGATTGGTGACTATGCCCATGGCCATTTACGCACTGAGACTGGCGTACACCGACTGGTGCGCAAGTCCCCATTCGACTCCGGAAACCGCCGTCACACCTCATTTTCCAGCGTATTTGTCTATCCTGAAGTAGATGAATCCATCGAAATCGAAATCAATCCGGCAGACCTGCGCGTAGATACCTATCGCGCAAGTGGTGCGGGCGGACAACACATCAACAAAACCGATTCAGCGGTGCGCATCACCCACGCGCCCACCGGCATTGTGGTGCAATGCCAAAGCGACCGCTCGCAACACCGCAATCGCGCCGAAGCCATGGCAATGCTGAAGTCGCGCATGTATGAAACCGAACTGCGCAAACGCAATGCCGAAAAACAGGAAATGGAAGATGGGAAAGCCGACATCGGCTGGGGACATCAAATCCGCTCTTACGTTCTGGATCAATCACGCATCAAGGATCTACGCACCAATGTCGAAATAGGCAACACTCAGGGGGTACTGGACGGCGACCTGGATGAATTTATTAGTGCCAGTTTAAAACAAGCGGTTTAATCAGGTTTAATACTCTCAACGGTTGAAGCAATTAACCAATCAGTCCATCGGCGACACGTACCGTAAACTGACAAGCGCCTTGTTCGTCTTTCATCAACGGAAAATTAAAGCAGGGCCAGTGTTAACGTCGACCAAAAGCTGCCCCAGATATTATCGATAATACTTTTGTCGCTTATTTAGCCAAAATCATAATTTTTATTATAAATTTTCTAAAAGCACATATCAGAATCAGTAAAAATTTATCGGTTGTTCATTCAAAATTATTTACATTATGGATATAACAAGTTTGCTATTTATACTGTTAACGGTCGCGCTTGGGTGGTTCTGGTTTGACAGTCTACGCGCCCTTGAGACTGCCCGGAATATGGGCAAATATATTTGCCACAATGAAAATTTACAGTTCCTCGACGACACGGTTGCCAGCATTGGACTGGCTCTTGCCCGTGACAAGACTGGGCGAAGGGTATTGCGGCGCACGTATCGTTTTTTATTCAGCGAAACGGGTAATACCCGACTTGAAGGCCGACTGGTCTTGCTTGGTGACAAAGTCGAATCAGTAACTATGGAACCCTATCAAATAATGTCCACACATTGACGCCCGCTTTTGCCAAACTTTCTGATGCAATTCGCTGAATAGCTCCTGAAGATTTAATTTCCTTGCCTTCAACACGCTGAACAAAAAGCTTTTTACGCATTAACCCATGAGACGCTTGCCTTGTACGAGAATTTTGTCAACAATGGCATCTCCTCTTAAGAGATTATCCAGACTAGATGCTTAATCAAACTATTGCCGATTTCGTAATACCGGCCACTGGCGGAGTGACTTTCAAACTTTCTGCTGCACGTGGCAAATTGCTGGTGATTTATTTTTACCCCAAAGACGATACTCCTGGCTGTACTACTGAGAGCCAACAATTCCGGGATCTGTATACGGATTTTAAAAAAGCTGATTGTGAGGTAATCGGTATTTCACGCGATAGCATAGAATCGCATGAAAAATTCAAAACTAAGTTCAGTTTGCCATTCGCCCTACTTGCCGATTCAGATGAAACAGTATGCGAACAGTTCGGCGTAATGAAGCTGAAGAATCTGTATGGCAAGCAAGTGCGGGGTATCGAGCGCAGTACTTTCGTGCTCGACCGGGATGGCATACTGCGTGGCGAATGGCGCGGTGTTAAAGTCGACGGCCACGCTCAGGAAATATTGCAATTCGTGCAATCTTTAACCACATAAGGCACATCATGCCCTCCCAGAAAACATTGGCTGCAAATCATAATACTAAGCTATTCGTGCTCGATACCAATGTACTGATGCATGATCCAACCAGCCTGTTTCGGTTTGAAGAACATGACATTTACTTGCCGATATTTGTATTGGAAGAGTTAGATAACAATAAAAAGGCATGACTGAAGTCGCACGCAATGCCCGGCAGGCCAGCCGATTCCTCGACTCTTTGGTAAGCGAGAGCACAAATAATATTGATGCCGGCGTACCGTTACAAATGCCAGGCAACAAGGGCGCTACTGGCCGCCTATTTTTGCAAACCCAGTTCATCAACAACGAGTTGCCTGCCAATATGGCGATTGGCAAAGCCGACAACGCCATCCTCGGGGTGGTAATGTTCCTCCACAATCAGCAACCCAAGCGTTCCGTGATCTTGGTCAGCAAAGATATCAACATGCGCATTAAAGCGCGTGCGCTGGGACTGGATGCGCAGGATTATTTTAATGACAAGGTGCTGGAAGATACCGACCTGCTTTATACCGGTGTACTGGCGTTACCGCAGGATTTCTGGGACAAACACGGCAAGGACATGAAATCCGGGCCACAAGGTGAACACACTTTTTATAATATTCAGGGGCCACTATGCCGTGACATGCTGTTAAATCAATTTGTATATCAAGAAAACGGCAGTAATCCATTCTATGCGGTAGTCACAGAACAGAATGACAACACTGCCATGTTGCGCACTTTGACTGACTATACCCACACCAAAAATGCCATTTGGGGAATTACTGCACGTAATCGCGAACAGAGCTTCGTGCTTAATTTGCTGATGAACCCAGAGATTGATTTTGTTACTTTGCTTGGTCAAGCTGGCACCGGCAAGACTCTGCTAACACTCGCCGCCGGGTTAGTGCAGATGCTGGAACATAAGTTGTATTCAGAAATCATCATGACCCGCGTCACCGTGCCGGTTGGTGAAGACATTGGTTTTTTACCAGGGACTGAGGAAGAAAAAATGTCGCCCTGATGGGCGCACTAGATGACAATTTGGATGTACTCAACAAGCCCAACGACGAAAGTGGAGAATGGGGTCGAGCCGCCACGCGTGATCTGATCCGTTCACGCATCAAGATCAAATCCCTTAACTTCATGCGTGGACGCACTTTTTTGAATAAATATCTGATCATTGATGAAGCCCAGAACCTCACGCCCAAGCAGATGAAAACGCTAATCACGCGCGCTGGCCCAGGCACCAAGGTGGTATGCATGGGCAATATCGCACAGATTGATACACCTTACTTGACCGAAGGCAGCTCTGGACTGACTTATGTGGTGGATCGTTTCAAGGGCTGGCAACACAGCGGACATGTCACCTTGCAACGGGGAGAACGTTCACGTCTGGCCGACCATGCCGGAGAAGTGCTATGAGTAACCATCATTCCGATATCTTAATTTCAACTTTTCCAACCCCCTTGCTCTCAAATGAAAAGCTTGGGAAAAGTTGGTCAGATTACCTATTTTCAAGATAGCCTAATGAGCAAAAAAATCCAAAAAACAGACGCCATCTGGCGCGGCGAACTTACCCCCGAACAATACAAAGTATGCCGCCAGTGCGGCACCGAGTCCGCATTTACTAGCATGTATTGGGATTGCCATGACAGCGGACTGTATCGCTGTGTGTGCTGTGGTAACGCACTGTTCGATTCAGCTGTGAAGTTTGAATCCGGCAGTGGCTGGCCCAGTTTCTGGCAACCGCACCAGCCTGACAGCGTCACTATGAAAAAAGATGACAGTCATGGTATGGAGCGCACGGAAGTTCTGTGTAACCGCTGTGATGCCCATCTTGGCCATGTATTCGAAGATGGCCCAAAACCCACAGGACTGCGCTACTGCATCAATTCCACCGCATTAACGCTAGACCGAGAATAAATTTCCCTGCATAACCGATCGCCATGAAATTATTATTTGACCTGTTCCCCGTTATCCTGTTCTTTATCGCATTCAAAGTGTTCAATGTTTATGTTGCCACAGGGACTGCGATTGTTGCCACTATCGCCCAAATTGGATGGGTTAAATGGCGGCACGGCAAGGTAGATACCATGCTATGGGTAAGCTTTGCCATCATTGCCGTATTCGGTGGCGCGACACTCCTTCTTCACGATGAAACCTTCATCAAATTTAAACCCACTATTTTATATTGGGTGTTTGCACTCATACTGTTGGGTTCCAATTTACTCTTAAAAAAGAATCTGATGCGCACTTTGCTGAAGGAAAAAATGACGCTTCCAACTAAAGTATGGAACCACGTCAACCTAAGCTGGAGTTTATTCTTTGTCCTGCTCGGCGTTGTAAATTTATATGTTGCATTTAATTTTTCTACAGATGCATGGGTTAATTTCAAACTTTTTGGCGCCACCGGAATGATGCTAGTATTTGTGCTGCTACAAGCAATGGCGCTGTCGAAATACATGCCAGAAGAGAAGGAAAGCAACTAAATGTTATACGCCATTATCGGCCATGATGTACCTGACAGTTTAACGAAACGTTTGGCAACACGCCCCGCACACGTGGCGCGGCTACAGGCATTGCAAAATGAAGGGCGCTTAATTCTGGCAGGCCCTTTCCCAAATGTGGATGCTGTGGATCCCGGCGCTGCAGGTTTTTCCGGCAGCTTGATAGTGGCAGAATTTGCTACG
>JADKHS010000004.1 GCA_016721605.1 Nitrosomonadales bacterium | reverse complement strand
TCAGTACGAGCCCATCGCCGCAGCCTATCACTACGAACGCCAGATTAACCACGAGGAACTGGTGCTGATCGCCGACATCGGCGGCGGCACCTCCGACTTCTCCCTGATCCGGCTCTCGCCACAACGCGCACTGGCAGCCGACAGGCGCGACGATCTGTTGGCCAACAGCGGCGTGCACATCGGCGGCACCAACTTTGACCGACAACTGAGCCTGGAAGGCGTGATGCCCCTGCTGGGCTATGGCAGCCTGCTCAAGCGCGGCCTGACCATGCCCTCCAGCTACTACATGAATCTTGCCACCTGGCACACCATCAACCAGGCCTATACCAGCCGCACCTGGGCCGATCTGCAGGAGCTGTATCTGGACACCCAAGCGCCTGAAGCCATGGACCGCCTGCTCAAGCTGATCCGCGACCGTGCCGGCCATTGGCTGGCCGTGCAGGTGGAGGAAGCCAAGATCGCCCTGTCCACCGGCAATAGCGCAGCCCTACATTTGGATAGACTCGCACCCGGCATGCGCCACACGCTGACCCGCATTGAGTTTGAAAAAGCGTCGGCAGAGCTGGTAGAACAGATCGGCAACACTCTGGGCACCTTGCTGGCAAAGGCTGGCGTGCGTAGCGAGGCGGTGGATACGATATTTTTCACCGGCGGTGCCAGCGGCGTGCCCATGCTGCGCGAACGCATTGCCGCAATCTTACCTATGGCCCGGCGCATGGAAGGCGACTTGTACGGCAGCGTTGGCGCTGGTCTTGCGGTAGAGGCGCAACGGCGCTTCGGCTGATAACGCAGAAATTCATAGTCCAACCCACGCATCACTACTCGCGCTTTGAAAAAGCTGTAAGAAAATCCATCAAAAAAACATTTTAAAATCTCTTACCCAACCTCTGTTCAAACAGAGTAACGATGGCAGATGAATCCTCTTCACCCATTCCCGCCTCAACAAGGGCATTGATATAAGTAGTCGCCATCTTGGTGCCCGGCAATTCAATAGCCAGTTCATCTGCAAATTGCCGCACGATGCACAGATCTTTCTGATGCAGCTTGGCTTTGAAACCAGGCGTGAAATTATGCGTAAGCATGCGTTGTCCCTGCACTTCAAGTATTCGGCTGCCTGCAGATCCTCCCAGCAAAGCTTGCCTTACTTTTGCAGGGTCCACACCGGATGCAACAGCAAGCGCAAAGGCTTCGGCAATCGCAGCAAGCGTTTGTGTTATCACAACCTGATTGCACGCTTTGCTCACTTGCCCAGCACCATGATCGCCGATATGAACAATGTTTTTCCCCATCACTTGTAGTACATCCAATGCTTTCTGGAATACGTCGGCCTTACCACCCACCATGATGGAGAGCGTGCCATCGATGGCTCCCTGGCTGCCACCTGAAACCGGTGCATCAAGCATGTTGATTTTTTTCTGCGCCAGCGCTGATGCTATTTGACGGGTGACTGAAGGTGAGATGGTGCTCATGTCGATTACCGTGCTGCCGGTTTGTGCGCCGTGAATGATGCCCTGTTCGCCGAGGATAACTTCCCGTACATCTTCGGTATCAGAGACATTGGTAAAGATTAGGTTGCAATGTTTTGCCAGTGCTTGCGGGGTGTCGCATGCCTGCGCACCGGCTTGCACCAGTTGCTGCATTTGTTCGGGGCGACGCGCATACACCCATAGCGGATAATCCGCTTTGAGCAAGTTATTAGCGCAGGCATGTCCCATCACGCCCAGGCCGATGTAACCAATATTGGGTTTCATAAGGTCTCGCAGTTCAAAATCAGAAAAACAGGCTACATCATTGAAATAATTGGGTAATTATTTTTAAAACCCCTGCCGTGTGATGTTCCGACTTCCGGTTGAACCATTGACGGAATAGGCCATAACGCCATTGTTCGCATCGCTGAATGTGAAAGTCATTGATCCGATCCCGGTTACAACCCTGTTCGAGCCATTCCATGGAGAAGTAAATGGCGAACCATTGGTCACTTGATACAGATCCCTGGTGCAACTGTTTCGATTATGGGACAACGGGACGCCACATACCAGATTGCCTTGCCGTTTGCGTCATAGGTGTACCACGCGGCAAATACCATCCCGTATTCCTGGGTGATGGCAACACCCCAACCGGACTCATCCGGGTTCCACCATAGATCACTGTAATCAACAGCCGGGGAATGCTATCCATGGCAAAACTCGCCGCGTGATAAATTTGGTTCCGGCAATACCTTCAAGGGTGTAGTTGAACGTCATATTATTGGTATCGGCAAACGTCAGCGTGCCCGTACCAACGCTACTGACTACTTTACCGGAACCGTTCCACGGAACAACGGGTTGTGTACCACCCATCACTTTGTAGATTTCCTGTACAACTGTGGACTGCAATCGGGCAACGGGACATGACATACCAGGTGGGCTGGCCGGTTTGGTCATACGTGTAGAGCGCGGCAAAAATCATTGCGTTGTGCTGGGTGATGCTCATGCCCCAGCCGGATTCGTCTGGATTCCACCAGAGTCCATTATAGGGATTGTTGGCAATTCCTAGGTTGATGAGAGATTGGGTGGGTATGGCGGAATTTATATAGGTGCCATTTCCATTTTGGCCGGATGAATTGTCGCCCCATTCCCATACGCTTCCATCACGCTTCAGTGCGGCAATATTGCGGCTGCCTACGGCAATCGCCTCAACATCATTCAGACCCGCTACCTGTATTGGGACTAATGAATTGACATGGGTGCCATTTCCAAGCTGCCCATCGGCGTTGTATCCCCAAACCCATACCGTGCCATCATTTTCAAAGCAACGGTATTACCCCCTGCTGCTGCAATGCGTATTACTCCGGCAATACCCGGCACCTGCACCGGTATAGTTGAATCAGTAGTCGTCCCGATACCGAGTTGTCCGCTCGAGTTGTGCCCCCAAGCCCACACCGTGCCGTCGTTTTTCAGGGCTACTGTATGTAGATCGCCTGCCGCGATGGCTATAATTCCTTCCAAGCCCGCCGCCCGTACTGGTATGTCGGAGCCGCTAGTAGTAGTGCCGCTGCCGAGGATGCCGAAAGGATTAACCCCCAAGACCACACTGTACCGTCGCTTCTTAATGCAACACCATACTGGGCACCTGCGGCGACGGCCCTGATTCCGGCGAGGCCGGCTGCCTGGGTTGGCGGCGCAAATTGAATCTCTTCTTCTGTGGGGTTAAAGTCTGTCAATCCCCATGACCACACGGTGCCATCACTTTTAAGTACCACGGTACTATAATAGCCTGCAGCAATGGCCGTGACTTCACTGATTCCAACCATCTGTACAGGCGCCTCACCCAGTCCAGTTGTAGCCCAACCTGACGAGAAGTGTCCCGCATCACCCCAGGCCCATACCGTGCCATCCCCCTTCAGCGCAAGGCTGTAGTAATGAGCACTGGCCACAATGGATGTGGTGAAACCCAAATCTGTCACCGGTACCGGCACAGAAGAGGAGGTTAGATGGTTCCTAGTCGGGATTGCGTTGCTTCCGAGTTGTCCCCAGGTATCGCTCCCCCCAGGTCCATACTGTGCCGTCGTCCTTCAGTACGATGGAGTGAGAATCACCCACTGCAAGTTGAGGCACAGCCGCTTGAGCACCTGATCCTGAAAGCAATAAAAGGGTCGCTAACAATATCCGGGATTGGCGACGAGCCTGCAAAGAAATCAACATTAAGGCACCTCTCGTAGATTGATTTTGTACACCTGAAATTAGGTCAAAAGAAGTAATGACCAAGATTAACTTTCCGATTATTACCAACTGACAATAAAGGCTCAACAAATAAAAATTATGTTATAAGACAGGCATATTTACTGGATACCAATCAGTATCATAGTTACCTAGCCAAATAAAATGGGCTCTTACGGCAGCTTCAATCTGTTGTGGAGTTATGAGATTCAGAGTTTCGGCAAGATAGGCTGCCACCCCAGCAATATGTGGTGCCGCCATTGATGTGCCTGAAAGGTTAACGTAATTATTGTAGGAAACATTCGATAACTGGGTGTAAGGAGAAACAGTACTCGCCCAAGTTGACTTGATGATATTCCCCTGGAGCTCACATCGACGCACCGACCATAGTTCGATCCCGCTCCGTCCCCTGCATAAGGAAAATTAATGAATCCATTCCCACTCACGGGTTTCTGTACTGGAAACCCATTACTCATGATGGCACCGACCACCATAATGCCATCATAAATATTAGCACCTTGATGATTAAAGCCATCGAAAGCGAAGTTGCATGCATCCTTATAGTCATTTCCTGCTGACTGAGCAACGAAAGCTCCTGGATAAGCAGTGAGCTGTCCATTAATATATTTTAGTCCAGGTTGAGAAAGGACAAATAACTTATTGCCAAGAGTTTGGCCATATTTATATAAACCCATCGAATTATTCATTGAAATGTTTACAATTCCGGGCTTACCTGAAGTAGAGGTAGCAATTTTTTGCATAATTAAATCCATTCCAGCAATAACATAAGGCGGATTCAAGTTCGAAGTGCAACAGCCGGTGGTTGCTTGGTGTAGCGTAATTCCACCCCGAAGAATACTTCATGCGGAGTTTAAATCCGGAGTATTCGAGGTCGGTGGTTGATCCGCTCTACCGCCTCCTGCACTCGTTCTTCGGTGATGCCTGTCAGTTCCAATGCTTTGGGGAAGTACCCAATAGACGTTACTGTTCTCGTTCAACCCTCGCTCCCAGGAACGGTAGGGGTGCGCGAAATAGATCGCAGTCTGTAGTTTCTGCTGCGATACTTCATGTCCCGCAAACTCTTTGCCATTATCAAATGTAATGGTGTGGCATTTGTCTTTATGGGGACTCAGTAAATTCGTTGTCACAGCCGTTACACCATCGGCATGCTTGCTGCGTATGTGCCCCGCCAACACATAACGCGACTTGCGTTCAGCCAGCGCTAATCCGCCTTTGTGGTTTTTGCCGATCACCGTGTCGCCTTCCCAATCACCTATACGTATTTTTTCGCAACAATCTCCGGACGTTCATCAATGCTGACACGGTTCTTGATCATGCCTCGCCGCTCTTGCCCGCTTGCATATCGCTTGCGGCGTGGTTTCTGGCTGCGCAAATGCTGGTCTCCTCCATCACGTTTGTCTGCGTAGACATGCCGGTAGATCGCCTCGTGGCTAATCTGCAATTCACCTTCCAGCTCAAAGCCGATTGGCGGCTTGTCTGGGCTGAGTCTTCCCGGATCAACCGCTCGACTTCCGCCCAACACTCCGATGAGAATTGCTTGCCATTGATGCAGGCTTGCCGGCGCCCATCACGTAACGATTGTGCCTGTTTGGGCCGCCAGCCGCGTTGACCTTTGTTTCGCCTGAACTCCCGTGAGATCGTCGATTTGTCCACGCCCATATTTTGGGCAATCCGAGTTTGATTCAAACCCGCTTGTTTCAATCCGTAAATCTGATATCGTTGCTCGCTGGTGAGCTGCTTATATTTCTTCATCTGTGCTCCTTTTACTTGGTCGTTTAAGTGGCTCCGATATTAACGCAGCTCCCCCTCAATTCACTTACAAAAAGTTGCACTTCAGAGTTGAATCCGCCTAACTATCGATTGTGTCACCACCTGAACAAAGATTAGGATTCCCGTTGGGGGCTGTTCTTGTCCCTACCGACACAATTGGCACCCCAGGGTTTACTCCTTTAGTAACAATACCATTTGCTTGTGCGCCAATGATACCCGCCACATGAGTAGCGTGAGCATAACAACCCACGGTATTAGCAGGGTACTTAACATGGTTCGATGTGTAAAAATTAGGATTAAAACGCTGAACCTGAGACGAATTAAACCCGCCAAGATCCGCATGATAACCGACCCCAGTATCTAAAACATAGACGGTGATACCCGTCCCTGAGTGATTTATTTGTATTCCTCCACCGACAGCAATTATGCCCCAAGACGTTGTTTCATTGCCTATTGTACTATCCATCCATCCACTGCTCATTTCCACAATTGAGTCTTGTGTAATGAGAGCCACCCGACTGTCCTTTTGCAATTCTGCTACTTGATGTGGTGTTAAAAAAGCAATAATGGTGTTTCCGACCCAACTTGCGATATTTACTGGAATGGAATCGAATTGCTTGGACATGTCGCGCGCTAAGCGACGCATTTCAGGTTTATGCCACTTGGGCAATCCATCTTTATCATCCAAACTTTCTGGAATAATATCCGCCTCCCTTCCGAATATCCTAAAGTTGCATTATCAATCAGATCAACAATATAGAGTATTCTGCCTTGGCCATCTTTGATAGGTGATGAATTCGTATTTTGTATTTCCTTTGCAAATATTTCCGAGCTAAGAGCAATGCAGAACATGCAGATTGTGACTTGAATAATTTTGTTCATGAAAAAATTCCCTCAATTTATATGTACTGATTTGGAAGGTAAGAAAATTAACCTTGATGGACAGTGCCAGAACCAAATATCCAAGCTGAATCCATAGTGGTTAGTTAGTTCTCTTTGATATTGGTGGAAAAGACCAATGGAAATATGTATGGTTTGTAGTCAAGCCATCGATTAAAAACAAAACACAAAAACATCGGGGTATATGAAATTGTTTATAAAAACAATCATATCAAATAAATAATATAGGATGCCTATGTAATTGTCAAGCTAGTTGTCGGTGTGCCAAGAAGGAAAGCGACAGTCGTACGTCGCTGTACATGCTGTATCCGTGATGAGGGCAGGCCCCTCGGTTTCGCCGATCAGGCGGTGATTCCAAACCACCCGGAGCTGCAGTCGTTAAGAGCGGTTGTAGTGAGCGTCCAGGGAAAAGGCGGGATGAATCTCGTCAGGTAAGCAGGAATGAGGCGAACACAAGTGAACCATCGAAGAAGTGTCGATAATTGCAATGATGTCAGAACCGAGGACTCGACAACGCCTCGGGATCAGTCAAACGGCAACCTGAACGTGGGTTTGACGGCATCCGGCATAGAGGTGGCGCGACCTTCCTGCAGGCGAGGATACGGAACTTGGGAACCTGTCGTCTCGATGCCAAGGGAGACGCTCAAGCGGCGAACCCGTGAGAGTAAGAGTACCGATGCGAGGCACAGGGGCGGAGTCATGCGTAGTAGTGTTGAAAGGGTTGTAATGACCTCTGGAGCGAAGGCATGACCTTGTCAGGCGAAGATCACAGAACAACCGCGATGCGGGATGATTCCGGGGTCGACGCCAAGTCGTTCGAAATACCCAAGCGGTTGATCTGGGAAGCTTGGAAACGCGTCGCCGCCAATCAAGGTGGACCGGGCGTGGACAAGGAAAGTATTGAAATCTTCCGAAATCGTTTGGCCAGAAATTTGTACGCGCTGTGGAATCGAATGAGTTCGGGGAGCTACTTTCCTCAACCGGTCAAAGAGGTGCTGATTCCAAAAGGGGACGGGCAGTTTCGTCCTCTCGGGATTCCGACCGTCACAGACCGTGTGGCTCAGATGGCGGTGAAATTAATGGTGGAGCCGAGAATCGACGCGATATTTCATTCATCATCGTTCGGTTATCGTCCCAACAAATCGGCACATCAAGCTGTGACGCAAGCGAGAAATAACTGCTGGCGTTACGCTTGGGTAGTCGACATTGATTTGAAATCCTTCTTTGACACCATCGACCACGAGCTCCTCACACGGGCCGTAGAAAAGCACGTTGCGGAGCCATGGGCGCGACTCTACATTAGACGCTGGCTGGAGAGCCCGGTGCGAAAGCAAACCGGGGAGATGGTTGCACGGGATCGAGGCACGCCGCAAGGTGGCGTGATCAGCCCGCTGTTGGCTAACCTCTTTCTACACTACGCGTTTGATCGATGGGTCCAGACTGAGTATCCGGAAGTGCCGTTTGAACGGTATGCCGACGATGTGGTCTGTCATTGCAGGACGAAGCAACAGGCGGAAAAGTTTTTGTCCGCTTTACGAGAACGACTCACGGCTTGTGGCCTTACGCTACATCCGGAGAAGACTCGCTTGGTTTACTGTAAAGATGGACGGCGTCGAGAGGAGCACCTTCACACAAAGTTCGACTTTCTGGGGTTCAGCTTTCACGCTCGGACGATGCAAAACCGAGAGGGACAATTGTTCACTGGGTTCGGGCCTGCGGTGAGTCAAAAGGCACTGAAGCGAATGTCTCAGGCCATCAGAAGCATGAGTCTCAATCGAAGTACCTCATCGACGCTGCCAGAGTTAGCGCGGCGTCTGAACCCAATGGTTCGGGGATGGGTGAATTACTATGGTGCTTTCTATCCAGAGCCGCTGAAACGGTTCTTGATCAGAATAGACTTGCGGCTTGGCGGATGGGCGCGAAACAAGTACAAACGGTTGAGAGGGCATAAACGACAATCATGGGCGTGGCTCAAGCGATGTCGAGAAAATCTTCCTCAGCTGTTCGCGCACTGGGATTTCTGTTTTGGAGAACGGCAGGCAAGAAGAGCCGTATGAATCGAGAGGTTCACGTACGGATCTGTGAGAGCCTGAGGGGGCAGTTCCCTCGGGCGACTCGACCTATTACCATTTATCTTTCGTTAGTTTCTATGAACGGATGCTACTCTTGCTTTGTGGCCAAAATCACTCTAATTAGTCACAGTCGGTACGCGTGCGGTCAACGCACACAACAACTCATAGCTGATAGTTAAGTAGGGTGGGCACGTCTTTGTGCCCACTATTTAAGCTACCTTATTTTATTTGTGCATTAAATCACGGGAACAGGTCTAGATTCGTAGCACGTCACCGCGCGTGAGGATGAAGTGCTCCGGCTGTATTGTCAGGGCTAGCTTAATTTCTTGATTATGGATTTTGCAAGGTTATCGTTGATTTCGTTGTGACAAGGAACGGGTTGGGATTGTTTTGTCTGCTGGTTGGTGTACCAGTCATGCCGACCACCGTGACGGACGAGGATGCATCCCATGTCTTCAAGCGCCTTGACCAAGGCACGCCTTTTCATTTACGCGACCATCAGCTCTTCAACCTTGCGGACATATGGCACATGCCCCGATTCCAGATCATTCAGTAAATCCTTCAGGTTTTCGGCAAGCTCTTCCTTATGCTTCCCCTGAGTTTCGTAGTCGGGGTATTCATTCAGGAAACCGATAAAAAACTCGCCGTCCTGCCAAGATGTAAATTTAACTGTTCGCATAATCAATCTCCTTGTGGCGTCAATATTAAGCGCTTTTTCGTTAAAAGCAAGGGTAGTCAAGTAGATACAAGGGTGGGCACGTCTTTGTGCCCACGCGGGCAGCTCGATTGATTTAAAGTGATTAAGACTAGTTTCCTCAATTACTATCAGCTGACAATGAGAGCTAGTTAGTCACAATCGGTACGCGTTCGGCCAACGCGCACAACAGCTCGTAGCTGATTGTATCCGCCGCATGGGCTACCTGTTCCACCGGCAACCCTTCTCCCCACAACGTGACGCTACTGCCCACATCTGCAGCTGGCAATGCACTTAAATCCACAGTCAGCATGTCCATCGAAATGCGTCCCAAGGTGCGTGTACGCTGGCCGTCTATCAGTACTGGGGTACCTGTTGGAGCATGGCGTGGGTAACCGTCTGCATAACCGCAGGCGACCACGCCAACACGCATGGGACACTCAGCGCGAAAGAGCCCGCCATAGCCAATAGTTTCGCCCGGACTCAACTCTTGCACCGCAATGATGCGGCTTTGCAGTGTCATCACCGGTCGCAAGCCCAGTTGCTGCGAACTGTATTCCACGAACGGCGATGCACCATACAGCATGATGCCGGGGCGCACCCAATCAGCATGGGTTGCAGGATAACGCAATAGGGCGGCAGAGTTAGCCAGCGAGCGGGGCATTCGGTACGGCGCGGCCAGTTCATTAAACACGTCTAATTGTGCAGCCACCCCTGTCGATTCATCCGCATGGGCAAAATGCGTCATCAGCGTGATATCGCGTATGGCAGGATGCTTCTTAAGAATTTGTAGTGCAGCGGAGAACTTGTCCGGAGCAAAACCCAGACGGTTCATCCCACTGCTAACCTTGAGCCACGCCTCCAGACTGCGACGCCTGGGGTAAGCCTCCAGCATGTCGATCTGCTGCTGGGTGAATCACACAGGCGAGCTCATATTCGGCCACCAGCGGCAAATCGTCTGGGGTAAAAAATCCTTCCAGTAGCAGGATAGTCTGACTGAACCCCGCATCGCGCAGGCATATCGCATCACGGATATCCAGCAATGCGAAGCCTTCCGCCGCATTCAACGCTTCAGCGGCACGCAATAAACCATGGCCATAAGCATTGGCCTTGATCACCGCCATGATGCGCGCGCTGCTCGCGCGACGTGCGACTTGCAGATTCCATTCTAGCGCGGAAAGATCAATGCGGGCTTGGATCGGACGGGGCATGAATGCAAGATTGCAGGATAAAATAGGGAGCTGTTAATGATAGCAGGCATCCTATTTTCGTGATATAAAACGCGCTCTTAAAAATTGCGCCTCCCAATGAATCGCGGATTTTATATCATACTTGCGGCGCAGTTCTTTTCCGCACTTGCAGACAATGCCCTGCTATTTGCCGCCATCGCCTTACTTCACGAAGTACATGCGCCAGAATGGCATACTCCGATATTGCAAGCAGCATTTGTGGTGTCCTACATTGTGCTGGCACCTTTTGTAGGTGCTTTCGCTGATTCGCTGCCCAAGGGTCGCGTCATGTTCATCAGCAACAGCATTAAGTTGTTCGGCTGTATCGCTATGCTGGCCGGGGTAAATCCGCTCCTCGCCTACGCAGTGGCAGGGCTGGGCGCGGCGGCTTATTCCCCGGCAAAATACGGTATCCTTACCGAATATTTACCATCCGACAAATTAGTACTGGCAAATAGTTGGATAGAAGGACTGACTGTCGCCGCCATCGTGCTTGGCGCAATAGTGGGGGGTATACTCATCGGCCCAAATATTTCAGGCAAAATGCTGCAATGGTGGGATGTACCGCTAATAGAAACCGGCATTGACTCGGCGCCAGAATTAGCTATCGCTATCATCACTGTTATTTATCTTATCGCGGCGTTGTTCAATCTCTACATTCCGCGCGTGCCAATCGAGCACAAGCCGTTAAGCCGCAACCCAGGGTTCTTGGTAGGTGAATTCGCGCATTGTTTCAAACTGCTATGGAAAGATCCGCTAGGGCAGGTATCGCTGAGTGTCACTACACTTTTCTGGGGAGCAGGCGCCACATTACGTTTAATCGTGTTGGCATGGGCCGTCACCGTACTTCACTATGATATGGGCGAAGCCGCCAAGCTCACCGCTTGGGTCGCCATTGGCATCGCTATCGGCTCCGTACTAGCGGCTAAATACGTCAAACTGGAACACTCGGTGAAAGTGTTGCCAGTAGGCATCGCCATGGGGTTAATGGTACTGGCCATGATCCCGGTTACTAGCTCACCCCTTGCCATTGCGCTGCTCATTATTATTGGCGCAATGGGTGGCTATCTCTTGGTACCTATGAATGCCCTGTTACAGCATCGCGGCCACTTGCTTATGGGTGCCGGCAGATCAATTGCTGTGCAAAACTTTAATGAAAACATCAGTATTTTCGCCATGCTTGCATTATTTGCCTTAATGCAAAAACTGGAATTAAACATTCAAACGATTACTTTAGTGTTCGGCCTGTTGCTCGCAGGCATCATGGCGGTGTTGTATAGAAAGCACAGACATGATCAGGATACGGGGCAGATGTAGTCTTCTTTAATTTTAAACCAATAATCTCAAACCAACCCTTGCATTGTAGTAATTGCCAGGCGCAGATCGTCCCATGCTTTGGCTTTGTTCAGAGGGGTGTGCAGCAGATCGGTTGGATGGTAAGTAATGATGAGTGGAATATCTTTCACCAAGCCAGGAGAGGATGAACCGCGATAGTTGTGCAACTTGCCACGCAGGTCAGGCAGCGTGGCATCAAACCCCAGTAATAAGGCAGCGGTTTCACCCAGAGCTACGATCAGCTTGGGCTGGATGAGTTGAATCTGGCGCTCCAGATAGGGCACGCATTGGGCAATCTCATTGGCCTCTGGCGTACGATTGCCGAGTGGGTAGCATTTAACGGTATTGGTAATATAGACATTGTGGCCGCGCTTCAACTTAATTGCAGCCAGCATATTATCGAGCAACTTGCCGGATTGCCCCACGAACGGTTCACCTTGAACATCTTCGTCCGCGCCCGGCCATTCGCCTACGAACAACCAATCTGCCCGCACATCACCCATACCAAAAACCGTCTGTGTACAACCCGCACGCAGTTTGCAAGCCGTGCAATTTTTCACCAATGCTTTTAATTCAGGCCAGTTGCAACTGGCTAAATTTTGTAAGCCTGCTTTTTCCATTACAGACTGACTTGTCACTTGCTCTATTATAGGTTGAGCCGCCGCAGCCTCTTGCTCAAATACAGGCTTGGCTTGTCCGCGCCGTTGCCACAGCGGATAGAGATTGAGCTCACGTAATATTGCTTCTTCTCGATTCACAGTAAATATTCCATCACGATTGCGTCTTCGCGCCCAATGTCTGCCGCATAATAGCCACGGCGCAGGCCAATTTCGCAAAACCCGACATCACGATATAGTCCCAGCGCCGCCACGTTGGAAGGACGCACTTCCAGCAACATGCGCCGCATGTTACTGGCGCGCGCAATTTTTATTGTTGCGCCCAATAGCCAACGGCCCAAGCCCTTGCGTTGATATTCGGCGGCGATGCCGATATTGAGCAAGTGTGCTTCATCCAATGCAGGCATGAACACAACATAACCTAATATGTCACCTTCTGCTTCGCACGCCTTGCACACATAATTACTATTAAGCGCATCGGTAAAATTTCCGCAAGTCCACGGACAAGCATGTACGCGTTGTTCAATGCATACTATCTTTGCCAAGTCTGCTAGATTCATATCGCGCAAGACGGTGTGGTGACGCAATTGGGACAAACTCATCGCTCGCTGGTTTTTAGCGCTACCTTGTCGCGTAAATAAAACGGCATGGCTTGCGCCGCATCCATGCCTTGACCGGCGGCAAATAATGGCGCGGCCAATTCTGCAATAGCACTGGCCTGTGGTATGGCCTGCGTATCGCTACCAATAATTTGCCCGGCATAGCGCTCACCTAATACAGCACCATACATGGCAAAGCCACTGCCTGTACCAAACCATCCAGAGCCTTGAACCTGCGGAGCTTGTTGCGGCAAACACAAATTCGGCCCGCAAACCGTCACCCATGACCCCGCCCGTTTTTCATAGACAGCATGATAAATCTCACCCATGCGCGCATCCAGTGCGGCGATCACTTTATCGTGACCAGCGGCTTGCGCTAATGCTTGCAGCGTACACACCCCCACTACCGGCAAATCCGCTCCCAACGCCAATCCTTGTGTTACCCCACAAGCGATGCGTACGCCGGTAAATGAACCCGGCCCGGCGCCAAATGCAATGCCATCTAATTCCGAAATTTTAACGCCTGCTTCATGCAATAAATTATCCAGTATTCCTATCAGTAATTCGGAATGGCGCTGCCCGACCAGTTCGCAATGGTTGATAATATTGCCATCCTGCCATAGTGCTACGGAGCAGTATTCAGTGGATGTTTCCAGCGCCAATATACGCATCATTATTAAAATTGCCCTATTGAATAAATATAGACTTAAACATTCCCGTTTAAGCGGGAATGTGTAAGTGGTGAAATAATATTGTCGAAATTTATGTTGGTTCAGACTAACAACAACGCGACCGCCTGCGCCGCGATACCTTCCCCGCGCCCGCTAAAGCCTAGCCTTTCAGTGGTGGTCGCTTTTACATTCACAGCATTCACGGCTACGCCCAAATCAGCGGCAATATTTTCTACCATGCGCGAAATATGCGGTGCCATCTTAGGTGCTTGTGCAATGATAGTGGCGTCCAAATTGCCTATGCGGAAACCCGCATTGGTCACCATACGCGCTACTTCGCGCAATAAAATGCGGCTATCAATATTTTTAAACTTGGTATCGGTATCTGAAAAGTGACGCCCGATATCACCCAGCGCTGCCGCACCCAGCAGGGCGTCACAGATGGCGTGTAACAGTACGTCAGCATCGGAATGGCCGAGCAGCCCCTTGTCATGGAGTATCTCCACGCCACCAATAATTAACTTGCGCCCCTCGACTAATTGATGAACGTCAAAACCCTGTCCAATTCTCATATTTATTTTCTTTGGGCTAACAACAATTCCGCTAACTCAATATCCTGCGGATAAGTTACCTTAAAATTGCTGGAACTACTTGTCACGAGCTTGGGATGAAACCCCAGCGCCTCGACTGCGGAGGCGTCATCCGTTACATTTGGGGCGGTTTGTAGCGCTTGTAATAATAGCCCAGTGCGAAACATTTGCGGTGTCTGCGCCTGCCATACTCCCGCACGATTTTCGGTATGCACAATTCGGCATTCAGCATCGGCACGCTTCAAAGTATCTGCTACCGGTACAGCAAGAATGCCGCCAACCTCGTCGTCGCGCAATACTTCAATCAAGCATGCAAGCTGCTTATGGCTCAAACAAGGCCGTGCAGCATCATGCACCAGCAGCCAGTCATCGAGTTCAAGTTCCGCGGCCATTAGTCCATTCAGTACGCTTTCCGCGCGCGTTGCGCCACCACAAAATAGCGGCTGCAACTTATCTCCGAATAACGACCAGTCATAACTATGCCAGTACGCGTCATCAGGCGCGAGCACTACAAAGACAATACTGACATCCGGACTGGCACACAACGTTGCAAGTGCGTGATAAATCATCGGCTGTCCGGCCAGCGGCAGGTATTGTTTTGGTAACCCACTACCCATGCGAGAACCACAGCCAGCGGCGGGAACGAGTGCGAAAATTTCGGGCATTATTTGAAGGAAAAAGTAAGCCTATTCACTCAAACCGTCTCAAGTTCAATACGAATTTTACGGAATAGTTCTAAATAAAGTTAAACGAGTTTAAATTCCAACTGGTTACCGATTTTTCGAAACATTTTACATATTTGTTGTTCCTGGTAGAGCCATATCACTTATTTTTTATTAGACGTACCCTGGGCGGCGCGCCGCATCCGGTCATTGATTGCAACCCATTCTTGCTGTGTTGGGGGAGCTTCTGCCAAAATATGATCGAAGCTGGCGTGATCAATACGGTGCAGTGTCGCATAAAGTTCGCGTCCATATTCATCAGCCAGTAGTGGCATTTGAAGGCTCGTGATTCCAACAATATGGCTTACATCGTTATTTGCACTCAGATTAAGAACCGCTACTTTATGGCCCAGGTTGGCCAGTTGATACACTCGATGCCACAATTCATCTGCCGGATAGATCTCAATTGGAGTTGTTGGAGCGTAGTGTGAGTCCAACATGCCGGGAGCCCGCAGTAGCTTAGCGGCGACTGACTGGGCCAATGATACTTTCTGATTAAGCGTGTGCTCAATTGCTTCGACGGGAAGCCCGCCGGGCCGCAATAATGTAGCCTCTCCGTGCGTTAAGCTAATGATGGTGGACTCCACACCGATACGGCATGGCCCCCCATCAAGAATCATACCTACCTTGGATCCTAGTTTGTCATGCACGTGTTGCGCTGTGGTTGGACTTACCTGCCCAAAACGATTGGCCGATGGTGCTGCAATTCCGCCGCCGAATACACGCAGCAGGGCGGTTGCGACGGGATGGTCAGGTACACGCAGGCCTACCGTATCTTGCCCGCCGGTAACCTCATTCGGCACTTGGCTGGACCGTTGCAGGATTAAGGTCAGCGGCCCCGGCCAGAATGCTTCTGCCAGTCGCCATGCGGCGTCGGGAATTTCCCGTGCCCAAGTGGACAGTTGGGAGGCTGCGGCAATATGAACGATCAGCGGATGATAGTCTGGTCGGTTTTTGATTTCGAAAATCTTTCGCACGGCAAGTGGATTGGAGGCATCCGCCCCCAATCCGTAAACAGTTTCAGTGGGAAAAACCACAGTTTCGCCTGCCCGCAATAATGCCGTGGCAGCTTGTATTTCGTCATCCGGAACCGTATAGGGATTCACCGCAGTGTCTTGTTTTCTTTTCAATCCTGCACTTTGTCGACATGTCGCAGTTCCGTCGACGATTCATCGCCTGAATAGGGATAACGTACATGGCCGAGGCGAATCAGGAACACCGCCAGCGTTAACATCAGGATAGAGCCAGTTATCGCGAGCATGCGCCAGTCATCCATAGCTTTCATATCTAAGATCA
Source organism: Nitrosomonadales bacterium (assembly GCA_016721605.1). Taxonomy (GTDB): domain Bacteria; phylum Pseudomonadota; class Gammaproteobacteria; order Burkholderiales; family Gallionellaceae; genus Nitrotoga. The sequence goes on along the minus strand of JADKHS010000004.1, from coordinate 109,014 downwards.
GGTAGCGCGCAAGCGCCACCATGCCGATGTAAAGCGGGAAGCGCACTGGTAGTTTGCCTGAGTTGTAATATAGCCCGACCATGGCAAGTACCTCTAGGTAGAGGAAAAGCAGTAACAAGTCGGTTAGGGTCACTTGTACTGCCCGTACCATAATCATGGTCTCGCTTGCCATTGCGAAGACTGTGGCAATGGCAATGACCAGCAAGCCGATATGTTCGACCAGAGAAAGAAGACGTTGGTTGAATCTTTTAATGGTTCTGCTTTTCAATCCGCTAGCACCTCAATAATATAAAACATGCACTTAAAAAATAAGTGGAAAATCACATAACAATTTGATTTTAAAGTGAAATTTTTAATGCCCTGGCCATTTGCAATGGAGGCATGTGTAATACTCGCAATTTGCTTCGGCACCCTTCTTGAGGTTTGGTGCGTTCACTGAACCCTAGCGTCGCTTTGATGCTAATTGTTGATGATGTATCACACGTCCATCAATAGTCGCACGGCTTCACGATATTTTTCCGCAGTTTTTTCGATTATGTCGGTAGGAACTTTCGGTGCGGGGAGTTGTTTGTTCCAACCAGAATTTTCCATCCAGTCACGCACGAACTGTTTATCAAAGCTAGGCGGATTGCTACCTACATTGTATTGATCCGCTGGCCAGAACCGTGAGGAATCCGGCGTTAGCGCCTCATCAATTAAATACATTTTTCCTGATGAATCCACACCAAATTCAAATTTGGTATCAGCAATGATAATTCCCCTGGTAGCGGCATATTCCGCTGCCTGGGTATACAGCGACAAGGCGGCATGACGCACTGCATTAGCACGCGGCACACCCAGCAATTTTACAGCTTGGTCGAAGGAGATATTTTCATCGTGTTCACCTGCGGGTGCCTTGGTTGAAGGTGTAAATAATGGTTGCGGCAGTTTTTGCGCTTCCTGTAAATCGGCAGGTAATTTAATGCCACACACCATGCCAGTTTTTTGATACTCCTTCCAAGCGGAACCAGCCAAATAGCCGCGCACGATGGCTTCGATGGGCACGGGTCTTAAGCGTTTTACTACGAAGGCCCGGCCAGCCAGTTGCGCGCGTTCTTCATCAGTTTTGACCAGCGATTCTGGCTTGATGCCGGTAAGGTGATTAGGGAGAACGTGATTAAGCTTACTAAACCAGAAATTGGACAGGGTGGTGAGTACTTGACCCTTTCCTGGCACTGGATTCGGCAAAATGACATCAAAGGCAGACAAACGATCAGTTTGCACAATGAGCAGGCGATCATCATCCACTTCATAAATGTCACGCACTTTGCCGCGGTGCAGTAATGGCAAGCTGGTTAAGTTGGATTCAAGTAATACAGACATAGGGTTCCCTTTTTAGCTTAGTGATGGCAGCTTGGTCGCGGCAATTGCTTCGGCCTGCTGTTTGCGGAATGCGATGAGGCGCTTGGCCAACTGTGTATCGTTAAGTGCCAGCATGGCTATTGCGAACAGGCCAGCATTTGCCGCGCCAGCTTCGCCGATAGCAAACGTGGCCACCGGAATACCTTTAGGCATTTGTACGATGGATAATAGCGAGTCGATTCCCTTGAGGTATTTGGACGGAATGGGAACGCCCAGCACGGGCAGCGTCGTTTGACCAGCAATTACGCCAGCCAAATGCGCCGCACCACCCGCGCCAGCAATGAAACACTGTACGCCTTGCTCACTCATCTCCTGAACATAGGTTAATAACAATTCAGGTGAGCGGTGTGCGGAGATCACGCGCGCATCGTAGGCTACGCCGAAATCATGTAAAGGGCGCGCGGCCTGCTGCATGATTTCCCAATCATTTGAACTGCCCATCAAGATGGCAACCAGTGGTTTGCTCATGTATCTCTCTCTTTAAGATTGTTTTTTAAGTTTGTTTATAGCTCTGGTTATTTAATTTCTAATAACCCGTTGGAGTTTACTTATAAAGTGAAGCATTCTGCCACAAGCAATGGGTATTAACTGTGCTCTTCAATTTTCTGGTTTTTAATCGACTTTTGCCCCGGTAAGCGGGTTAAACCCGCAGCGATTTAACAAAATTGATCAGCGCAACACGGCTGCACAAGACAGTAGGACAGCTAAAATGAATTGATTTGTGTTTCGGTTGAAGACTCGTATACCGCAGTTTAAATTTTAATGATTAACCAGAACCCACCCCAACCATTTTTTTGGGCAAAGACATGTTGCTCATTTGCTCAAGCGGAATTGTCAGATGTGCATATATTTTGCATCTGGGTACAGCGTTAGTTTAATAACATCGTTAAAGTTAATAGTTATTTTTTAAATCCAATGAGATAGATGCCGATAACTTTTCCCACTTTATCTTTAATTGGATCGTAACAAGTATAGTAAGAGTTGCCTAATATATCGATATCACCACAATATACTTCACCCTTGATCACTGCATCATAAGCCTTGTTATGGACAAGCTTAGTTCCAACTCCGCGCGTTCCTTTAGGTGTTAATACGTTTGTGCTAACCCGAATAAACTCAATACCATCTTTAACGAAGACCGTAGAATACGCGCCAGATGTTTTTTTAATTTCATCCACAACACTAAAATTGTTATTTATTTTTTGTTTACCGAAATAAATAACGGGAGCGATAATATTGCCAGACTTTTCCACTCCTTCTATTCTAGGCTCGCCCATTTTTACAAATTTTGCCTTAAGTTCATCAACTGTTTTCCTGGCGTCATCTGCACTTGCAGTAGCCATGAATAGTAATGTTGTTAGAAATAGAATTGTTTTTTTCATAAAAATACCTTTTTTAAATAGGTTTGTTCAAATAAATTTATTCACGGTAATCGAAGTATAAATATTCATTTTGTAATTGTACATTTTAACAAATAACGTTTATTAAAATAACCTAGTGGCCTGTCAGGGCATATTATGTAATTAATTGATTATTTCTATATAATAGTTATTCAAGAAAATTAATTTATCCATTAAAAACAATAATTATGCAGCTACATAATTTCAAATTTGACGGTTTGCCAATTACACTAATTTCTTGTTCTGCCCGAACGTTCAAATCTAGCTTTTTGAAAGTATCATTTTTTATGACTAATATTTCAGAGCTCATCGTAAAGTTATATATCCCGTTTCGATCGCCTCTACACTCTTGAAATTATACAGTCGTTTTAGGCATTCCCATCCCAGATGGAGCCGCTGTCAATAAAACCAATATCAACAAAACGCATGTCCGGTCTGGGTGCCATCGGTAGGGATTGGCTAAAATAGTGCATTTATTCTTATGGTTACTGTAAAAATTGCGCTTTGGTCGTGTCAAAATCGGGTTTGACGCACATATCCCTCGCGCTCTAATTTGAGTAAAATTTTTTGCACCGCCTCTTCCACGCTAATATTTGTAGTATCAATGACTAGTTCGGGTTTTTCCGGGATTTCATAGGGATCACTGATGCCGGTGAATTCCTTAACTATGCCAGCACGGGCTTTAGCGTAAAGCCCTTTTCGGTCACGGCCTTCGCATACGTATAGTGGCGTGGCCACATGGATTTCAAAAAATCCGCCCAGTGGTTCGATCATAAGCCGTACATCTCGGCGCGTGGCGTGATAGGGTGCAATCGGTGCGCAAATGGCAATGCCGTGGTTTTTGGTAATTTCAGAAGCTACGTAACCGATTCTTCGTACGTTGATATCGCGATGCTCACGCGAGAAGCCTAGTTCGCTGGAAAGATGCTTGCGTACGAGATCGCCATCCAACAAAGTAACTTGCCTACCGCCCATTTCCAACAGTTTCGTCATTAGCACTTTGGCCAAAGTCGATTTTCCGGCGCCAGATAAACCTGTAAAAAATATCGTAAGACCCTGTTTGTCGCGGGCTGGATAGGCTATACGTAATTCATTCAGTACTTCCGGGTAAGAAAACCACTCAGGATTTTTAGCCCTTCCGTTAGGCGACGCTTTAATTCCGTATCGCTCAAACTAGCGCTAAGTGTACCTTCAGGTACTTCTTCCAGAGGTAAATACTGTGCCCGTTCTTCTACGTAAACCATGCGTGGGAATGGGATCAGTTCTATGCCTACAGCATTACGCTTTGCTGTATTGGCGGGTAAACAGTATTCCTGAAACAAATCTATTCCGCGTCGGGTACCCTCATCGTCGTTATACTCTCCGCCCACAATTAAATGGGAGCAGCCATAATTGCGTTGCACAATACCTTTCCAAAAAACTTCACGTAAGCCGGATCCGCGAGGGTATAGAGGAAGTAAGGATAGGGTCGTGGTCGTAGAAGAAAAACGCGGCATGATGGCTTGATAGCAGCGTATCAATGTGAAGTAATCGGGATGGTCAGATTCTGCGTTGCCTATGACAGGGTGGATCAGCAAATTGGCTTCATGGGCCATGGCGGAACGCAAGGTAAATTCATATTGAACACGATGTAATGGTTGGTGTGCTTGAAAAGCAATGATATGGCGCCACCCGCGCCGTGCGAAAGATTTGCGTAATTCTTCCGGGGTAAGATGGAGTGTCGGAAAATCGTGGCGTAAGGGTAAGGATAACCCTTCAAGACGCCCAGAAACATACTGGCCTTTTTGCTGTAAAAGATGGGCGACACGGGGGTGAGCGGGATCATCGGAATTGAATAGGGCTTGTGCCTCCACTGTTCTGTCAGGTTGCCAAAGTTCTTCCACTGTGATCACGGCCAGCATGAAGCCTTCTGGGTCACGCAACGCAAGACAGCTTCCGGGCACAAGTTGTTGGGCAACTGAATCTGGAATATCCAGAGTAATGGGCATAGGCCAAAACGTGCCATCGGCGAGGCACATGTCATTCAGAACGCTATTGTAGTCGGCTTGGTTCATGAAGCCACGTAATGGAGAGAACCCCCCGTTAAGTAGCAATTCCAAGTCTGATAATTGTCGCTGGTTTAGATCTACAGATGGAAAGTGTATGGCTTCGCGGCATAGTGCTTCCGCACGTTTTTGGTCGACATTCAGATTGACCAAGTCGCCACCATAAGGTGTTATAAGTTTGTCTATTACGTTAGGCATTGTGACTGAATGTTGTGTTGAATATTTGATTGAATCGGTCGAATTGATTTTCCGGAAGGCAATTAATGCCAGCTGCACCTTTTCTTCCTCCGCCTGTTTCAAATTGCTCGCATACTTTATCGGCACCATTTTTTGTGGTTAATGGCGCGCGCACACTAACCACGAATCCTCCATTAGTGCGTTTGGTCAATATGGCATGGGCTTTAAAAGGGGATGCGGTGGCCAGGAGATTCCCGAATACACCGGAGACGCGCCGACTCCATGGTGCATCGGGAAGAAGGTAAATCGCCCCGGTAGTATTTTCCACTTCTGGTTTTAGTTTTTGGGCTAGTGCAATATCTGCAATATAGCCATTTTTCAAAGTTTTAAAGGCTGGTTCTTCATGGATAAAGGTAAATGGGTCGCGATGATGATGCATTATTTGATAAAGCTCGGCTGGATGAAAATACAAATCTTGTAATGATTCCCCATAAGCATTGTAGTTGATGCACTCTCCCAGTTGTTGCAATGCATTTAACTGGATAGTGGTAAGTTGCAGAGTCTTTGATGCGTGAATGGCGGATTCATGCATATTGTCTCCAAAGGCGGCGACTACTGCCCAGATTAAAAATTGACCGTTAAGGTGATTGTTAACCAGCAAACTGGTACAGGTGTTTGGGCAGGTGTCGATATAAGTGGTTAGTTGAGGATGAGCGGGAATGTCGCCAGGGATATGATGATCAAAATATTGCACATGCGCTCCGCGATCCAATGCTGACAGTAGAGCCTCCCGGTTTTTGCTCATGGCAATGTCTAAAACAGTAATTTGGTCACCGACTTTAGCTTGGACTTGCGCCAGTAATGAAATGTCCCGTTTTACACCTGTGACGAGAATGCTGTTAGCTGGATGAGCGAGACGCAATTGATGTAGGGCACAAATACCGTCCGCATCGCCATTAAATATATCGTAAATTGTCACGTTGCTCGCTATTGTTTTGTCTATGTAGATAAATAGGGATTATATAAATCGGCGATTTTCGTCCAACATGCAAATGCTGTGTTTCGTAGCACGCGAATTTATGGAAAATTTTGGTTAGGTGGAAGTTAACTTATTTTGTACTAAAAGAGGCTTTGAAAGTGCGGGATTTTTCGCGAAATAGCCTTTAATGCCACTGAGAATGGCGCGCGCCATTTTTTCCTGGTAGTCCTTGTCGTTTAGGCGAAGTTCTTCGCTGGGATTGCTGATGAAAGCGGTTTCAATCAATATCGAAGGGATGTCCGGTGACTTCAGCACGGCGAAACCAGCTTGCTGAACAGAGCTGCCATGTAGTGTATTGATGTTGCCCATCTCACCCAGTACATGTTTGGCCAGCTTCATGCTGTCGTTGATAGTGGCTGTTTGCGAAAGATCAAGCAATGTGCGCGCGAGATAGGGGTCTTTTACTGCGAGATTCACGCCGCCAATTAAATCAGCTTCGTTTTCTTTTTTGGCTAGCCAACGTGCGCTGGCGCTAGTCGCACCGCGTTCGGATAGGGCGAACACTGAGGAGCCGCGTGCATGGGGTTTAATGAAAGCATCAGCATGGATAGAAATAAATAAGTCGGCGCGTACTTGGCGCGCTTTTTGTACACGCCCGTTCAGTGAAATGAAATAATCGCCGTCTCGAATTAATACGCCACGCATGTCCGGGGTTTCATCCATCAGCTCCTTCAATTTGCGTGCGATCGCCAGCGTGACGTTTTTTTCGTAGGTGTCATTGTATCCTTTCGCGCCCGAATCTTCGCCGCCATGCCCAGCATCAATAGCAATGATGAGCGTACGTGCGCTCATCTCAGGTCGGCGGCGCGATGCAGATTTTTTTTGTGTAATTGAAGGCGGTGAAATTGTCTGTGCGCCTGCTATTTTATTTTTTGTTTGATTCACTCTCTTGAGGTAACTGGTTTACCATGGTTGAGGTAGATCCTAGGGTGTGCGTTGTTGGTTCCTCTTGCAACAGCGCCATCATCGGATCGAATGGAATGGCGGGATAGATATCAAGAACCAAGCGGTGGTTGTATTTTGCCACTGGCAGAAGGTTGAATAACTGCGGCTTGACTTGGGACTTAAGATCGAACACCAAGCGTGTTATGCCGGGTTTGAAGCGGGCCACGCGTACACTCTTGATGTAAGGGTCGTCGCTGCGGATTTTACCAACGAGCTCATTAAGGGGACCGTTTGTTTCGACATCTTTCAGATCAATCACTAGTCGATCGGGATTTCTAATGGAAAACAGTTCATAGTGGATCGGCTTGGCTGATTCCAGCGTTAGGCGAGTGTATTCAAGCGCCGGCCAAACGCGGGCAGAACTGATGGCAATAGCTGCCTGTGCGTGGGGGAGCCACAGCAAAAGGCCAAATATAACTAGCTTTGCAATACTTTTAAGCATTCCCTGCCAGCCTGTGAAATTGCAAGAACTTCAATATTGCGACCATTGCCTACTGTTTCAGTAGATAATATTTCGAGTGTGATTTCCATGTCTGCTTGTGGCACAAGACCTTGCGCTTTTTCTGGCCATTCCACCAGGCATACGTTCCGTCCATCAAACTCGTCGCGGAAGCCGGCGGCGTCCCATTCGTCCGCGTCGTGGAAGCGATAGAGATCAAAGTGACGCAAGTGTAACCCACCAGCTTGATACAGCTCAAGCAAAGTGTAGGTTGGGCTTTTGACCCGTCCAATATAGCCCATTGCATGTAGCAGAGCACGCACCAAAGTAGTTTTGCCGGCACCTAAGTTACCGCGCAGATAAATCACCATGCCAGGCTTTATTCCTGGGGCTAGTCGTGCCGCAAAAGCAACGGTAGCGACTTCATCGGCCAGCGGTAGGCTTATTCGGCTATTATTCTGATTATGCAAATCGAGACACCTCAAATTGTGGATTACACCGCACTGGCTACCAAAATAAAAGAATGGGGTAGGGAGCTTGGCTTTCAGGCAGTAGGTATCGCGGATATCAATCTTCATGATGCCGAGGAACGTTTGCTAGACTGGCTCGCGCGGGACTTCCATGGCGAGATGGATTATATGGCAAAACATGGCGTTAAACGCAGCCGTCCGGCGGAATTAATCCCGGGTACACTGCGCGTCATCTCGGTACGCATGGACTACTATCCACCCACTGTGAAAGATGGTTGGAAAGTGATAGAGGATGGTAGTCGTGCTTTCATTTCCCGCTATGCCTTGGGACGTGATTACCACAAAGTTTTACGCAAGCGCCTGGAAAAATTGGCCCAAAAAATTCGCATTGAGGTGGGTGGTTTCAGTTATCGTGTATTCACTGACAGTGCGCCAGTAATGGAAGTAGAGCTGGCATATAAAGCTCGGTTGGGCTGGCGTGGAAAACACACGTTGCTGTTGTCGCGTGACCATGGTTCGTGGTTTTTCCTGGGCGAGCTGTACACCGATCTGCCGCTTCCTATTGATGAGCCGGAATCGGAACATTGCGGTACCTGTATGGCGTGTATTCAAGTGTGCCCGACGCAGGCCATCATCGCGCCATACAAGCTGGATGCACGACGCTGCATTTCTATCTGACTATCGAACTTAAAAGTAGTATTCCCTGTAGAGTTACGTCCACTTATCGGAAATCGCATCTACGGCTGCGACGATTGTCAGATGGTGTGTCCATGGAACCGTTTTGCGCACAAAAGTCTTGAACCGGATTTCGCTGCAAGGCACGGGCTGGATGATGTCGTATTAACCGAATTATTTGGATGGGACGAGGAAACGTTCAATCAGAGATTTGCGGGCAGTGCCGTCTACCGCATCGGCCATGAGCAATGGCTGCGTAACATCGCTGTGGCATTAGGTAATGCGCCCCACAGTATTGAAGTGCTGGCCGCGCTGCAAGCCCGTGCCCAAGATGCGTCCCCGTTAGTGCGTGAGCATGTAGCTTGGGCGCTGGAACGGCAAGGAAGCTGACCATTTCACAAAGCACCCAGCCAATGGGCTGATTCACCATCAGCGCTACCGTACTCGAGCACAGGTAACGCAGGAAATTACCGAGTACATTGGGGTGTTTTACAACTTGCAAAGAAATCAGGCTCGCTTTCGTCACCCGTTGTCATCTGCCGCATTCATGCAGCGATATGACGATCGCAACAACTTAACGTACAGACAAACATTGAAAACCAGCTAAGCGAGTCAAAGAAATACTGTCAAAATTCTCGCATAAATTATGCGGCACGAAACTTCAACAGACTGGATCAGTTATACCCTCTATTCAACTTCTAAATTAACGGTAATGTCTATGCCTTTTTGACCAATTTTACTGGTTTTGGAAAACCCCTCCAGATCTTTTGAGCTAGAAGTTATCTTTCCCGATTTTGATATTCGCGCACCGACAATTACATTAGCTACAGTAGATAAGTTCAAGCCTGGCATCATTGACATACTGTCATCCAGTGTGAAATTAAACGGCAGTTCCTTCACTGTTGTGCGCATAACAGCCAGCGGCGGTTTACGTCCACTTTCCACAGCCCGAGCAAAAATAAAAACTGTATCGGTATCTGCGACTCGCGCTTTAAAGGCAGGATCAAGGCGTACTGTCCCACTCACTGATCCATTTGCAATTTTTGATTGCGTCGCATCTTTATTACCGGCTGAAGCTGCTGCCGGAGGCAATCCGGCTAGCCTACGTGCTTCACTGAGACTGGCGCTAACTGAATCCACTATAGGAGAATTGGGTGGCAAAACATCGAGAATCTTTTGCCACAATTTAATAGCGCTTTGATAGTCCCTGCGTTCGAAAGCCGCAGAGCCCGCCAGAGACAACGCTTTTAGATTGTTCGGATCGATTTTCAATGCCTGCTGGATTATTTTTTCTGGCTCTCCCTGTAAGGTCTGTTTGAGCATGGCTAGTATATCGGCGTGATCGGCCAGCACAGAGGCGTTGTCCGGTTGCAATGCTACAGCGCGGGAGTATGCGGCACTGGCATCCTGATAGCGGTTGAGGGCGGTGTAGGAGCGGGCAAGCATCACCCAGCCATCGGCGTTGTCCGGTTCTGCCTTAAGCCGTTCCGCTAGCCATGTCACCATTGCCTCAAATTGTTCAGGTGTGGCCGGATGCGCTTCGTCAACGGCTGCTGTCGGGATTTGCGGTTTCAATCCGGCTGGCGTACCCAGTATGAAATATAGAGAAATCGCCAACAACGGTACTGCAATTACCAACGCCGCGATCGAAGCGTTACCCCAACGGCTATCAGTCGATGGCGCAGTGGCGATTTCAGCGGTGCCTGAATCTTCCAGCACGCGACTCTCTAGATCGCTCCGCGCGTTTTGATATTGAACCTCATTTAGTGTCCCGGCTGCCAGATCTGCGTCTAATTCGCGTAACTGATCACGAAAAACAGACAGATTCACCTCTGAAGGCGTGGTGGATATCGAGCTATTACCTCGTCTGAGCAATGGTGGCAGCAGAACTAGTAACGTAACAACAATCAGGGCTCCCACTATAAGCCAAAACGTTAGCATGAATGCCCCTTACCTTCTTTTCCAGACAACAGCGATGCCGCGCGGGCATGCTCATCTGCGTTCAGGGCGGGCGCTTGCTGCATCATTTTGCGGCGCTGGCGCAGAATAACAAAGAGCACGCCCATCCCCACTAATAGTAGTAAAAGAGGACCAAACCAGAGCAGCCAGGTGGTTGATTTTACCAGTGGGCTGAACAGAACGAATTCACCATAGCGCTTGACCATGTAATCCAATATTTCTTGCTCTGATTGTCCTTGCCGTAGTTTCTCGCGCACTTGATTTTTAAGGTCAACCGCGAGTTCAGCATTGGAATCGGCAATCGTTTGGTTCTGACAGACCAGGCAGCGAAGATGTGCAGACAGATCCCTAACGCGTTTTTCCAATACAGGATCGTCCTTCTTAATCACTGCCTGATCAGCATGAGCCAGTGGCATTAAAAGCAACAGTACAAGAAAGAGAAATCTGCTATGCACCGTTCAACTCCTTAACGAGAGGAATGAGTTTGTTTTGTATGAGTTCAGGCGTGAGCGCTCCAATAAATTTGTGACGGATAAGACCTGATTTATCGATAACGAAAGTTTCCGGGACACCATAGACACCCCAGTCGATGCCAACATTGCCTTCTCGGTCATAAGCTGACAGGGTATAGGGGTCACCTGAGTTTCTTAACAAAGCTAAACCATCATCGCGATTGTCCTTGTAATTAAGCCCATAAATCGGCACCAGTTTTTGCCGGCCCAACTCTACCAATAGAGGATGCTCTTGGCGGCAAGTCACACACCATGAGGCCCAAACGTTAAGTAACCAAACTTTGCCGCGCAAGTCCTCTGGCCCAATAGTTTTAGCGGCATCGTGAAGTTGCGGCAGCCGAAAAGTCGGTGCTACCTTGTTGATCAAGGGCGATGGCACTTCCCTGGGATTGAGTGTGAGTCCGATCCACAAGAAAATAACGAGAACAATAAAAGCCCCCAGAGGAAGAAGAAAACGGTTCATTGGCTTGCCTTTCAGCGCTGTGTGGGTGATTTTAATGGCAGGCGATAGCGACGGTCACTTACTGCCAGCAGACCGCCAAAGGCCATGATTAAACATCCGCCCCAAATCCAGTTAACCATAGGTTTATGCTGGATGCGCATAACCCACTCGTCCCTGCTGATTTGCTCTCCAAGCGCAACATAAAGGTCGCGGAACAGACTCGTGTAAATAGCTCCTTCAGTCATAGCTGAATCCTGCATGGTATAAAGGCGCTTTTCAGGGTAGAGCGTGTCTATCTTCGCTCCATTCTGTGTTACTTCCAGCGTGCCACGAATTCCGCTGTAATTCGGCCCTTTCATTTTCTCCATGGCTAGCAAGCGAAAGGCGTATCCATCCAGCGTGGTCACATCACCCACACGCAGACGCATTTCACTGCTGGTTTCATAGCCTTTGACCAAAGTTACGCCGAGAATAAACACGCCAATTCCAGCATGGGCGAGCAGCATGCCGTAAGTGGAGCGGGACGTGCCGCGCAGCGTTGTCCAAGCGCTCCCGCTAGTGGATCCTCGCACCCGAGTGACCAAGTAGGCCATGCTTGTGAGTAATGCCCACATTCCCAGGGATGTCCCGGCTACCACCGGTGCCGTCCAGCGTCCGAACCAGGATGGCACAAGCATGCCTAATGCCACACTCACGATAAACCACGGCAGCAGATGTTTAAATACTTTTGCCAGGCTGGCTTGTTGCCATGGTGTGCGTGGCCCGATGCCCATCAAGAAAACGGCAATCGCCATGATAGGCGCAAATACAGCTTCAAAATAAGGGGGGCCGACTGAAATTTTACCCATATTTAATGCATCCAAAAATAAAGGATAGAGCGTGCCAAGGAATACTGCGCCAGCGGCGGCGACCAGTAGCACATTGTTCAAAAGTAGCATCGATTCGCGTGAAATTAATCCGAATCCGCTGCCCAGCCCCACTTTTGGCGCACGCCATGCAAATAGCACTAGCGAACTGCCAACTACGATACTCAGGAATGCCAAAATAAAAGTCCGCGCGCTGGATCTGAAGCAAAAGAATGTACGGAGGTCAGCACTCCAGAACGCACAAGGAAGGTCCCGAGAAGGCTTAAAGAGAAAGCGATAATGGCCAGCAATACGGTCCAGTTTTTGAACGCACCGCGTTTTTCTGTTACTGAGAAAAGCCTACATAACCCATATACAGCAAAGGCGGGTGGAATATCATGCCGGGGTCTTGTAATAGCGGATTCAGGTCGCGGCCATCCATTGCGGCTGGTAGCAGGCGTTCAAAGGGGTTGGAGGTGAATAATGTGAAAGAAAGAAAGCCAACACTGATTAGCCCCATTACGCCTAATACGCGTGCCAGCATCTCTTCCGGCAAACGCTTGCTGAACAGCGTCACCGCCAGCATCCACCCGCCGAGCATCAGCATCCATAAAAGTAGCGAGCCTTCATGCCCACCCCACACCGCAGCGATGCGGTACTGAACCGGCAACAGTGAGTTTGAGTGTGCGGCAACGTACTTAACCGAGAAGTCGTTGGTAACAAAGGTATAAACAAGGCAGCCGAAGGCGGTAACGATGAAGGCTAGTTGTCCGCGAGCTACCGGGCGAGCGAGTGCCATCAGCTGCCGATTACCGCGCAAGCTGCCCGTTATAGGTAGTATGCCCAGTATTAGCGCCAGCACGAGCGCCAGCATGAGGGAAAAATTACCGATCTCGGGTATCACTGTCCTCCCCTTTGTCCGCTATAAAAGCAACCAACCGCTATCCATGTATTTGATTCGGTCTTGCTCAGTGTTGTCAGTTTGTTCATTAATTTCCAAATTTTAAAAAATTTAATTTAATAACTTTAAATAACATTGATACGTCCTTAGAGTTCCGCATCATATATTTCTTATATGATTAGGGACACAGCCTTTAATTTTAACATGGACATCCTAGTTTCTTTAAAACAACTTCGAGTAAGACCGTTGTTCGTGCCAAAGGTGTAAATGTCTCTCTGTGCCATCGCCTTCGAAATATTTAAGGAGACACGTTATCCTTAAGATTAATATCGTAATCCACCGTCAACGGAGCGTGGTCACTAAAACGTTGTTCCATGTAGATGTTGGCTGATCGAGCGGATCGTGCAATACCCGGCGTGGCAATGTGGTAGTCAATACGCCAGCCCACGTTTTTTGCCCAAGCTTGGCCGCGATCTGACCACCATGTGTAGGCTTCCAATTCTGGAGGCGGGTGACGGAACACATCTACGAACCCAACTTCATTAAATAGTTCAGTAAGCCAGGCACGCTCTTCTGGCAAGAAGCCGGAGTTCTTGCGGTTGCCGCGCCAATTTTTCAAGTCCTTTTCGGTGTGGGCTACATTCCAGTCGCCGCATAATAATACCTCACGTCCACTGGCGTGAAGTTCACGCAGATGCGGCATAAAGGCAGCCATAAACTTAAATTTTACCGCTTGGCGTTCGTCGCCGCTGGAACCGGAGGGAAGGTAAAGTGACACGACACTTAAGTTGCCGAACCGCGTTTCAATATAACGCCCTTCGTTGTCGAATTCAGGTATGCCCAATCCTTCTATTACTGTTTGCGGCTGGTGCCTGCAATAGACACCCACGCCGCTATAGCCCTTTTTTTCGGCATAGTGGAAATAGCCGTGGTAACCGGACGGCGCTAACATTTCCGGCGTCATGTCAGCGGCTTGTGCTTTGAGTTCCTGCATGCAGACAATGTCAGCATCTTGCTGCGCCAGCCATGGCAACAATCCTTTGCTACAAGCAGAACGAATTCCGTTGAGGTTAATGCTGATAACGCGCACTAAAATTCTCCATAGGCAAAGCTTGTAATTATAATGGCACGTAAATTTTTGATTGATCTCTCATGCCTAATTTTCGCCAGGATTTCATCCGCTTCGCCATCAAGCAAGAGGTATTGTGTTTCGGTGAATTCAAAACCAAGGCTGGCCGCTTATCGCCCTATTTTTTTAATGCTGGCCTGTTCAACGACGGGGAATCGTTGAAACAGCTTACACAGTTTTATGCGCAAGCTATCCTGTTTTCAAAAATTCCCTTCGATATGTTATACGGCCCTGCTTATAAAGGTATTCCACTCGCCGCAGGAACGGCCATTGCTCTAGCAGAAAAAGGCCGCAATGTGCCGTACTGCTTTAACCGTAAGGAGGCCAAAGACCATGGTGAAGGTGGTAGCACGGTGGGGGCAAAACTGCAGGGACGTGTGCTGATTATCGATGATGTGATTTCCGCTGGTACCTCGGTACGGGAATCCATAGCCTTGATCCGTGCCGCGGGCGCGACGCCCTGTGGCGTGGTCATTGCCTTGGATCGCATGGAACTGGGACAACAAACAGAGCGGAATGACGATAAGCTTTCCGCAGCACAGGAAGTAGAGCGCAACTATGGTATTCCGGTGGTGGCAATTGCCACACTGAACGATTTGCTTGGTTATTTGCAGGCTAATCCCGCGATGGTGCAAAATCTGCAAGCAGTACAATCCTACCGTGATCGCTATGGGATAGAACGTAAATAAAATGAAAATTTTTAGTGCATGTCTGGTGCTGATTGTTGTGGCCTTTAGTACAACAGTCGAAGCAAAACTATATAAGTGGGTGGACGATAAGGGCGTGACCCATTACGGCGAAGTCATTCCTCCAGAATATACCAACAAAAGTAATGCGCAATTAAGCGATAAGGGCCGTGTGATCAAACGAACCGAGGAAATAAATAACAAAGAGCGGAGCACCAATGAGGAGGATGAGGCCAAAAAACGTATTGACAATGAAGCCAAGCTTGAACAAAGCCGCAAAGACAAGGCGTTGCAGAACACTTTCAGTAACGAGAAGGAAATTGACCTGGCTCGCGATCGCAACCTGCATCAAGTAGAGTCACTTATCAGCAGCATACAATCACTGCAAAGAGCAGCCCGAGAAAGCTTGAAGAGTTATCAGCAGGAAGCGGAGGGAATAAAGCGCGCTGGCAGAAAGCTTCCTGTTTCATTGCAAGCCGATATTATTGAGGGTGAGAATAAATTAGCTAAGTTGCAACTAGACTTGGTCAAGGCTCAAGAAAAAGCAGCCTCGGTTAAAGCGAGTTATGAAGCTGACAAGATGCGCTTCCGTGAGCTGAATGGAAGCGCCAAAAATAAGTAAGGGACACCTAAGGTTTCTTAGTTTCCCCTCCAATTTTTTGCATGGTGGCGTATGGGGTAGGCTGAAAATAAAGTCCGACATTATTGTGTATGATAGTAAAAACAGAGGGACTAAGAGAAGGCCAGCCTGAGGAAAAATATAATTACGGCTTAGAGGAAGCGGAACGAAGATCCCACCCCTATTGAAAATATTGGTGGGATGCCAAATTATACCCAATATGCAGTCTGTGTCATTACCCTTGCGCTCATTTGCATCGCTACCTTTATAGGCAGTGGCAATTCTGCACCGCCCAGCTGCACTGCAATATCCCTGTGCCGAGCCTCATCTGTGAGCATTTGCCAAATAACTGCACGGCTTTTTATATCCCGCTCTGGCAATTTTTCCAAATGACTTTGCAGATGCGCACCTACTTGTCGTTCTGTTTCCGCCATAAATCCAAGATTCCATTTATCTCCTAGCAATCCAGCAAGCGCGCCGACAACCAAAGAACTCCCATACCAAATTGGATTGAACACGCTTAGATGGCTGCCTAGCTCACGTACACGTCGCGATGTCCATGCCAAATGTTCGGTCTCTTCATTCGCTGCCTGTTGCAAGTCTTGCTGTACCGCAGGATCGCGCGCCGTCAGCGCTTGTCCTTGATATAAGGCTTGAGCGCAAATCTCACCGCTATGATTTATTCGCATCAGCGCTGCTGCGTGCTTTTTTTCATTCTCGTCTAATGTTGTATCCGGCAAGCCAGCATCAGGAAAAGGTCGTGTACTACGCGCTTCGCTAAATAGGGTGCGCAAGCTTTTGTCGAATTCAATGATCAAACTGTCGAAATTCAACACAGGTATCTCCTTGTACACGTTCATATCAATTCCGACAGTGAGGGTTTCTTCTGAAAAGTTAAGGTTTTACTCTAAATTACGCGATCCACAACAAAAATTGTGTTTACGTATTTGACATGCTACGGCGAAGCGAAATTTTTTTCATGGCCAATTGCGTTAATTGCTTAGGTAAATAATGAACATTCATTTTTAGAGATGCGTCACCGCAATTGATGATCAATACGTCCAAGTAAAATTTGAAGCAAAAAGTGCCATCGCTGTGTATTTAACCGTAATTATGTTCAAATACATCCCAATTAGATTAGTAGCACATTAGTAAAATGGTGCTGATCCATAGCATCAACGCGATCATCTTAATCTAATTAAAATTAAAGTGAGACTGTAATCAGAAAAAATTTCTGATTACATTGTGTCGTAATAATACAACATGCGCCTTGCTTATCCGCTAAGCACTCTGTCAGAATACACTCTGACTTCTCATAAGTGGTTTAAATTTGAGAGGTTTTCCCGGAAAACCAATTTAGTAAATCAAGGAGAACATTTTATGAACATGAACAAGACTTTAATTGCTCTCGCTGTTGCGGGGGTATTTGCGTCCTCGGCTGCAACGGCCGCTGTAGACGTTTACGGTCAAGCTAACGTATCGTACGATATTGTTAACAATGATTCAAACAGGGATAGCCAAGGGGTCGCCAGTAATGGATCACGTTTTGGTTTGAAAGGCTCAGAAGATCTAGGTGGTGGTTTATCCGCAATCTGGCAAATTGAAAACCAAATTGCGATTGGCGCAGGTTTGGGCGGCACAGAAAACCCAGGTTCTAATACAAGCATTGCCTTCCGTGATACCTTCGCTGGCCTGAAAAGTGACACGGCAGGTACTGTAAGATTGGGCCGTTTTGATACACCTTACAAGCTAGCAACACGCGGCATGGACATGTTCCATAATACCCTCGCGGATAACCGTTCCTTGATGGGGCTTGGTCATGATGTTCGCGCAAGCAACTCTGTTGGTTTCAATAGCTTGAATTACTCTGGTTTCAGTGCGGCAGCTTCTTATTTTGGTGACCAGGGCGGCACCGCACCTGGCTTTAATACGCCAACAATTGGTACAGCCAACACTTTGTTCAACACGAATGAAGGTTTCTCAATTGCAGGTATGTACGACGCAGGCCCATATCACGCTACTGCAGCTTATCAAACTATCAGTAATGGTCTATCAAATACAAACATAAGCACAGATGCTTGGAAAATTGGGGGCTACTCGGTAGACGCCTTCGCGCTGAACGGTGTTTATGAAAGAATCAGCAACAGAAATGGTTCTGGTGACGCTAGTGCTTGGTATCTGTCCGGTAAATACAACTTGACTTCAGCTGATGCGCTTAAACTGGCATATACAGACGTTAACAACCACGTTAACGAAGCTGCGAATTCAGGAGCTAAGCAATATTCTGTTGGTTACGATCATAAAATGAGCAATCGTACTACGCTGTATGCTTTGTACACCAAGTTGGATAATGACCAAAATGGTAATTACCTGCTTGGCTGGAACAGCGCCAGCACTTCTGTTAGCAATGCAGGAATTGGTCAATCACCTTCTGCTTTCTCAGCAGGTATGAAACATTCGTTCTAAGCTATCTTTCTCGCGAGAAAACTAATAGTTTGATCATAAGCGGACACTTTCGGGTGTCCGTTTTTTTATATTGATGCAATGTCTGAAAATTACCAATATTAATTATTTTCCGAGCAATCTCTTACTTTTAGCTCCTCTGACCCATAGTTACTGGTTTGCTGACTCAAAAATGAGCTATTCACTGGCTATCCAATAAAACTGGAAGCAGTATGCAGTATTAGAAAATATCCACTACAGTTATACGCACGTATATTACAGCCCAAACAATCGTGCTAATGCAACGCCTGGCTCAGTGGCACGCATAAATGCCTCGCCTACTAAAAAGCATTGACGTGATTATTGCGCATCAGCTGTACATCTTCTGCTTGGAGGATGCCACTTTCGGTTACCACAATACGTTCTTGTGGAATGTGCGGTAATAAATCCAACGTAGTTTGCAGTGTTACCTCAAAAGTACGCAAATTACGATTATTAATACCAATAAGCGGAGTGGAGAGTTGCAAGGCCTCGTCCAATTCTGCTTTATTATGCACTTCTACCAGCACGCTTAAACCCAAGCTATGTGCTAAAGCCTCAAATTCTTGCATCTGCGCCAAACTTAATGCTGCCGCAATCAATAGGATACAGTCCGCTCCTAACGCACGAGCCTGATAAATTTGGTAGGTATCCACCATAAAATCCTTGCGCAACACCGGGATTGAACAAGCGGCCCGCGCTTCTTGCAAATACTCGGCACTGCCCTGAAAGAATTGCGCATCGGTTAACACGGACAGGCAGGCCGCGCCGTGACTTGCATAGCTGGCGGCAATTTCCGCCGGGTGGAAATCCGCGCGCAATACGCCTTTGCTTGGGCTAGCTTTTTTAATTTCGGCTATCACTGCAGGCTGACCTGCTGTAATTTTTCTGCGAATTGCTCCAACAAAATCACGAGTGGGTAAGGTTTGTTCCGCCTTGACGCGCATGGTTTCCCATGAGCAATTGGCTTTTTCGGCAGCAATTTCTTGCGCCTTAACAGTAAGAATTTTTTGCAGAATGTCAGACATGGCGAACCCTAATATACAAGGTATGCATTTTAACTTAAGTGCAATGGTAAAATGCGCACTTAATAGATGAACAAAATGCAGCGATATCTGTCATCGATGAGATGACTGTATTGACAATGATGGAATCGTTGGGCTTTGCCTATTGACTGGCTCCACTTGAATTATGAGGTAGAAATGGATGATATAAAAACATACATGCAACAGGTTGGACAGGATGCCCGCGCCGCTTCGCGCATTATGGCGCAAGCTGGCACAGCGAAAAAAAATCGTGCCCTGGAAAATATTGCTGCCGCTATCCTGAGCGGCACCGCACAACTCATTACGGCGAACGCCAAGGATATCGCTACTGCCCGTGTTAATGGGTTGGATGCTGCCTCCATCGACCGTCTCACCCTAACTGAAAAATCCGTGCGCAGCATAGCAGAAGGGCTATTGCAGATAGCGGCCCTGCCGGACCCCATCGGTGAAATTAGCGACCTGAAATATCGTCCTTCCGGCATCCAGGTCGGTAAGATGCGTGTACCGCTTGGCGTTATCGGCATCATTTATGAATCCCGCCCAAATGTGACGGCTGATGCAGCAGGGCTGTGCCTGAAATCTGGCAATGCTGCCATTTTACGCGGTGGCTCCGAGGCGATTCATTCCAACCAGGCGATTGCGGCATGTGTCCATCAGGGACTGCGCGAAGCCGGCTTGCCGGAGACTGCGGTGCAGGTGATCAACACCACCGATCGTGCCGCAGTGGGCGAACTCATTACCATGCGGGAATATGTGGACGTGATCGTGCCGCGTGGTGGAAAAAGTCTAATCGCGCGCATCGCGGAAGAAGCCCGTGTGCCGGTTATAAAGCACTTGGATGGTATCTGCCATGTATACATCGACGACGAAGCTGATTTAGAAAAAGCCATCCGCATCGCCGACAACGCCAAAACTCAGCGTTACGGTGTGTGTAATACCATGGAAACCTTGTTGGTGGCTGCCAGTGTGGCGCCGAATGTGCTGCCTCAATTATGTAAAATATATCTGGATAAAGGCGTGGAGCTGCGTGGTGACGAGGCCGCATGTAAACTCGTTACACCAATGGCAATTGCTACAGAAGAAGATTGGCGCACCGAATATCTTGCGCCGATTTTGAGCGTGCGTGTGGTGGCTGGGCTGGATGATGCTATTACGCATATCAACACCTACGGATCACAGCACACTGACAGCATCGTGACTGAAAATTACACCAAAGCGATGCGCTTTTTACGCGAAGTGGATTCCAGCTCGGTCATGGTGAATGTTTCAACACGCTTTGCTGATGGCTTCGAATATGGATTAGGCGCGGAAATCGGGATTTCTACGGACAAAATTCACGCGCGCGGCCCCGTAGGATTGGAAGGATTAACCTCGCAGAAGTTTATTGTGTTGGGCAGCGGACAGATAAGGAATTAGCAGGAATATTTTTCGCCAAGAGTTTACTTGTAAATATACTTGCCGGAATGATCACGAAAGAAAATTATGAAACAAACCATCGCAGTTAACGTGCCGGATATTGGTGACTTTAAGGATGTAACTGTTATCGAGGCGCTAGTAAAAATAGGCGAGACCGTAACTGCAGAGCAATCGGTGATTACATTGGAAACCGATAAGGCGACTGTGGATGTGCCTTCCCCCGTTGCGGGGGTGGTGACGGACTTAAAGATCAAGATTGGTGACAAGGTCAACCAAGGTGACTTGATTTTAATGTTGGAAACAGAATCGGCAGCGGAAGGATCCATCCCCTCGTCTGTTCAACCCACTCCCGTCGCTTCCATCGCCCCTTTTTCAGAGGAAAAGCCAACCCCCTCATCTGACAAAGAAAAAAAGGAAGAAAGAATGGAGGTAGGAGAAAGTTCATCTACGCCACAAGGCACCTCGGCTTCATCTTCTACGCCTGAATTTGCCATCCCAGCCACCCCCTCATTTGAAAAAGGTGACCTTCATGCCGAAGTAGTCGTTTTGGGCGCCGGCCCATACTAATTGAACGTCACTCCAAACTCGGGGGGGTGTGCCTTAATGTAGGCTGCATTCCATCGAAGGCGCTGTTACATGTCGCCAAGACTATCACCGAGGCAGATGAAATTTCGCATCATGGCGTCACATTTAGTAAACCGACGATCGACATTAATAAAATCCGCAGCTGGAAAGAAAGCATTATCGCCAAACTAACCGGCGGCTTAGTCGTATTATCCAAGCAGCGCAAAGTGAACGTAGTTTACGGTGTGGCGAAATTTAATTCGCCTAACAGCATCACGGTGGAAACCAGCGACGGTAGTAAAACCATCACCTTTGATAATGCCATCATTGCTGCAGGCTCTAGTGTGGCGCGTATTCCCGGCTTTCCGTACGATGATCCACGTTTGATTGATTCCACCGGTGCATTGCAGTTGCAGGATATCCCTGAGCGTATGTTGATTATTGGCGGAGGCATCATCGGCTTGGAGATGGGCACGGTATATGACGCGCTGGGCTCCAAAATTTCTGTGGTCGAATTGGCCGATAGCCTAATTCCTGGTGCTGACCGCGATCTTGTACGTCCGTTGCACAAGCGTATCGCAAAACGTTATGAAGCAATTTATTTAAAGACCAGGGTCACTAAAATTGAGGCAAGGACGGAAGGGTTGCATATAACCTTTGAGGGTGACAATGCACCCCAGCCACAACTATACGACCGTGTGCTACTCGCCGTAGGGCGTCGTCCAAACGGGTACGAAATTAATGCAGAAGCGGCAGGTGTGGCGGTCAATGAACGCGGTTTTATCCCTGTTGATAAACAACAGCGCAGCAATGTGCCGCATATCTATGCTATCGGCGATATTGTTGGTGACCCTATGCTGGCACACAAGGCAACGCATGAAGGCAAAGTGGCTGCGGAAGTTATTGCCGGACATAAAGCCAGCCTCGATGCGCTCACCATTCCGTCTTTGGCTTATACCGATCCGGAAATTTCCTGGATGGGTTTAACCGAAACACAGGCTAAAGCACAGGGCATCACCTATGAGAAGGCAGCTTTCCCGTGGGCGGCAAGTGGCCGTGCACTGTCAATGGGGCGCGAAGAAGGATTCACCAAGCTGCTATATGACCCGCAAACCAAGCGTATTCTCGGTGCAGGCATTGTGGGCAGCAATGCGGGTGAATTGATCGCCGAAACAGTACTTGCGCTGGAAATGGGTGCCGACATGGGGGATATCGGTCTGACTATCCACCCACACCCCACACTGTCGGAAACTGTCGGTTTCGCAGCGGAAATTGCCGAAGGCAGCATTACCGACCTATACATGCCCCGGAAAAAACCAGGGCGCATCTAAAAAATTTAGAAACGCCCGTTAGAATCACTACTACGCTTGTTGCCAGTGCCTCGGCTAATCGCACAATGCGGAACCACGATACAAAGAAGTTTACCGTCTACCGCCCAAAATCGAACCAAGTACACCACGAATAATTTGCCGCCCAACTGTTGAGCCAATGGCACGGGCGGCACTCTTGGCAAACGCTTCACCGACACCTTCACGGCTTCTTGATGTGCTGCCACCAAAGATGCTTCCTAATATTCCGCCCAACCCACCACCGCCACTTGCCTCCTCTTGCGTGGAATTAACAGCTTCTGCTGCGGTACCTTCTACGGATTTATTGCTGGCGCGCTCCTTGATGCGTTCGTAAGCTGATTCACGATCCACTGCCTTTTCATAGTGGCCAACAAGCAGTGAATCTTGAATAATGGCTTTGCGTTCCGCTTCATTAATGGGGCCGATTTGAGCCTGTGGCGGAATAATCAGTGCACGTTCAACAATACTCGGGCGACCTTTTTCATCCAGACATGAAACAAGTGCTTCGCCTACACCCAGCGCGGTTATAACAGCCTCTTCATCCAGGCCAGGATTGTCATGCATGGTTTCAGCCGCTGCTTTCACAGCCTTTTGGTCACGTGGACTAAAGGCGCGTAACGCATGTTGTACGCGGTTGCCAAGCTGGCCCAGCACCTTGTCCGGTACATCTGCGGGATTTTGGGTGACAAAATATACACCTACGCCTTTGGAACGAATTAGGCGCACCACTTGTTCGATTTTATCGAGCAGCGCTTCAGGGGCATCGTTGAACAGTAAATGTGCTTCGTCGAAGAAGAACACCAACCTGGGTTTAACAAGATCACCGGCTTCCGGTAGATTCTCGAATAATTCGGACAGTAACCACAACAGCATGGTGGAATACACTTTTGGCGAAGACATCAGTTTATCGGCGGCCAGAATGTTAATCATGCCGTAGCCGTTAGCGTCGGTCTGCATTAGGTCGGCAATATTGAGCATCGGTTCACCAAAAAACTTTCGCCGCCTTGTGTTTCAATTTGCAGTAGGCCGCGCTGAATCGCACCGATGCTGGCGCTGGAGATGTTGCCATATTCCGTCGTGAAATCTGCGGCATTTTCACCGACGTATTGCAGCATCGCGCGTAGATCTTTTAAATCAAGCAATAATAATTCATTGTCATCGGCGACCTTGAACACTAGCGCCAGCACGCCCTGCTGCACTTCGTTCAAATTCAACATACGCCCGATGAGCAGCGGCCCCATGTCAGAAATAGTGGCACGCAACGGATGGCCCATAGTTCCGAATACATCCCAAAACGTTACTGGATAAGCACGATGTACAAAATCTTCCAGGTTGAGTTGCGTAACTCTTTCGGTAACTTTTTGATTGTTGCCACCGGCCTTGCTCAAACCGGATAGATCTCCCTTTATATCAGAAAGAAATACTGGCACACCAATGCGGCTGAAGGACTCCGCCAGTGTTTGCAAGGTGACAGTCTTACCCGTTCCTGTCGCACCCGTTATCAGCCCGTGGCGATTGGCCATTTGCGGCAGTAGAAAAAGTTCTTGCTTATTATTCTTAGCGATCAGTAGCGGTTCGCTCATATTGGCTCCGAGTTAATTTGGTAGCCTTGCACAAAACGTAGCAGGCATGGTTGTATGGATGCACTAATTTAGATTAATTAAACGAAAAATGATAACGTGGGTTCAGTTTCACAATGCAGGAAGATTATGTATCCTTACCAACACGTTTTTTACCACATTGCCATAATATACTCGATACCTAATCTGCGTGCTTCCCAAAGACTTTGTAATACTGATATATAAATTTTCTAAACAAACTTTTACAGGATAAATATCATCATGCCTCAACATAAAACCCAAAGCATTCTATTTGCTCTTGTTACACTTGCCGCTAGCCATGCCCACGCTATTGATTTTGGTGATTTAATCAACAAAGAGCTTGGCAAGCTGGACAAATCTGCTCCACAAAAATCAGAACCTGCAGCCACTAGCAACACATCAGCAATAACTGGAACTGCAAAACCTACAACAGGCCTGGCTAATTTTAGCAACAACGATCAGGTTGACAGCTTGAAGCAAGCCCTTGTTCAGGGTGCAGAAACTGCCGTTGCTAACCTTTCCAAAGAGAACGGTTACCTCGGCAATAACAAGGTGCGCATTCCATTGCCGGAAAATTTACAAAAAGCGGATGGCTTATTACGTAAATTTGGCATGGGAAAATATGCCGACGATTTGACTACTTCCATAAACCGGGCCGCCGAAACGGCAGCGCCTGAAGCAAAAGATCTATTAGTCGGCGCGGTCAATAAAATGACTGTGGAAGACGCCAAAGGCATACTCACGGGCGGGAGCGATGCTGCTACGCAATATTTCCGCAAAAATACTGAAACGGCACTGGCTGGAAAATTTAAACCTATCGTGGCAACTTCAATGCAAAAAGTGAAGCTCGCTGAAGCCTATGATCAGTTCGCTGAAAAGGGCGGGAAGTTTGGCTTGATAGACAAACGCGATACCAAAATGGATGACTACATTACCCGCAAGGCAATGGATGGCTTGTTTCTAATGATCGCCGAACAAGAAAAAGCGATCCGCGCAAATCCGCTTGAAGCAACAGGCAATTTGGCAAAGAAGATTTTTTCGGCGATCAAATTTTAACCGGTCGGCCATTCACTATTTAATGGGAAGGATGGGTTTGGAGAATCCACCGACTTTTTGAGCATGACGGAATCTACCAGTCTGGTATCACTTTTCATTAGCAGCTTCCTTGCCGCCACCTTGCTTCCCGGTGGCTCTGAAATCGTGCTGGTCAGTGTGTTGAAACTGTACCCGGAATTATTTTGGCCTGCACTTTTGCTCGGGACTCTCGGTAATACGCTGGGTGGCATGGTGTCATTCGGTATGGGTTGGTTGCTACCGCAAACCCATAAGCTCAAACATGAAAAAATACAACACTACGGCACACCGCATTATTGTTTGCCTGGGTTCCATTACTGGGTGATGCGCTATGTCTTGCTGCCGGATGGCTAAGGCTTAATCCATGGCAGGCTGCATTATTTATGGTAATCGGCAAATTCGCGCGTTATTGGGTAATTGCGATCGCAACCCAAATTTAAATCAAAGAGTCGTGTGGAACACGCACGATTCAACTACTTCAACGTCGTTCCCTTATAGACGAGTTCATAAGTCTATAGAAGAAGATCATAAAGGTAATAAACGTAAGCTAAGTTTAAGGCTATCAGACCTTTGACCGAGCAAACTCCTCGAACTGGTCGGCCAACAGTGGCTTGCAATAATAATAACCCTGCAACTCATCGCAACCCTGTTCCCGTAGGAATGTCAGCTGCCCCACTGTTTCTACTCCTTCAGCGATGGTTTGTAGTCCAAGGCTTTTCGCCATGTTGATAATGGCTCCAACGATAGCCCTGTCTTCTGGATCGCTACTGATGTCACGCACAAAAGATTGGTCAATTTTGAGTTTGTATACCTTAAATTTCTTCAGGTGGCTTAGCGATGAAAAACCGGTACCAAAATCATCGATCGACATACGCACGCCGCGCTCGTGCAGTTTGTTCATTACGGCGATTGCCTTCTGCGGATCGTGCATCGCTACACCCTCGGTCAGCTCCAGCTCCAGATATTCCGGCAGTAAGCCCTCTTCGTCGAGGATGCGCGTGATCAGATTGGGCAGGTCAGGATGGCGGAACTGAACTACGGAAAGATTCACCGCCATAACCAGTGGGGCAAGGCCATTTTGCATCCAGGATTTTGCTTGCCGTATGGCATGCCTCAGCACCCACTCTCCAATTGGTAGGATCAGCCCACTTTCCTCTGCGGAGGGGATAAATTCTGTTGGTGAAACTGAACCTAACACGGGATGTGACCAGTGTAGCAAAGCTTCTGCCCCGACGATGCGACCATCACGCACGGATACCTGCGGCTGATAGTAAATCTGCATTTGATCGCGTTCAATCGCTTGACGCAATGCGTTGACCAATGTCAGGTGACGTGCCGAACGAATTTGCATTTCTGCCGTAAAGAAACTGTAACCATGACGGCCTTCGTGCTTGGCGCGATACATGGCGGAGTCGGCACTCTTGGAAAGCGTCTCCAGATCTACGCCGTCACCCGGATAAAGTGCAATACCGATCGAGCCGGTTACGTTCAGATCATACTGTTCTATCTGGCAGGGTTCGGCGATGACGTCCAGCAGTTTCTGCGCTACATGAGGCGCTTCCTGTGCATCGACGCCATACAACAAGAAAATAAATTCGTCCCCACCAAGGCGCGACACCATATCTTCCTCGCGTAGCACCAAGCGTAGCCGTTTAGCCAATTCGACTAGCAACGCATCACCGACACTGTGGCCGAGCGTATAGTTAATATCCTTGAAGTGGTCGAGATCGAGGAACATTAATGTCACTGGCACTCGACTCCGCTGCGCCAAACTAATGACGTATTTGGCGTGGTTGTTCAGTTGGACACGGTTTGGAAGTCCTGTGAGTGCGTCGAAATGTGCCAGGTATTGAATACGTTTCTCGGCTTCCTTGCGCGCGGTAATGTCCCTGGTAATACCAAGCAACATCGTGATTTTTCGGCCGCATCACTGAGCGGTGCGGCATGGGTTTCAAGCCAGTGCTGAGCCCCCTTAATCCCTTTGATTTCGAACTCAAAAATACAACTTTCTCCACTCATTACGCGCTTGTGTGTGGCAA
This sequence comes from Nitrosomonadales bacterium, assembly GCA_016721605.1. GTDB lineage: Bacteria > Pseudomonadota > Gammaproteobacteria > Burkholderiales > Gallionellaceae > Nitrotoga. The sequence continues at coordinate 81,760 of JADKHS010000004.1, read as the reverse complement.
TAAAGGAATCTTTATATTCGGAAAGAATAAAGTCTACGAGATTATGCTGTTGCACCTCCTCTAGGGAGTCTGCCTCGAGCATAGCAAGACCGGTAGCGTTCATTTCCATAATTCCACCGCCATCGCCTATGACCATTATGCATTCCGGTTCTGTCTCGATGATGGTGCGCAAGCGTTGTTCGCTCTTCCGCAATGCTTCTTCTGCCCGCTTACGCTGCGCCTCGTGCTCAAAGCTTTTTAGCGCATAGTCTATGTCCATCGCCATTCCCACCAGCAAATTACGCACATTTTCATCGAAGGCGTTGTCCACATCGGTATAGAGGGTTAAAACCCCGCTGACTGCTCCATTACGATGTAGCGGAAGTGCGGCGGATGACGCCCACCCAAACCGTGCGCCGTGCTTATGCCACAGCGTGGTGACGGGGTCATGCTGAAAATTTTGACACCAAAATGGCAAGTTCTCACGGAATGCCGAGCTGGTCGGTCCACGTCCGTATGGTTCATTGGCGGCCACAGGAATCTGCAGCCCTTTCAGATATTCCACACCACTGCCAAAGGATGCGATCGGCTTTATCTCTTTGCCATGCTCTTCAAGCGCACCTATCCATGCCATATCCATACCGCCGAAATTTACTACAGCGCGGCAGACTTGCTCGAACAATTCCGCCTCGCTAGTGCAACGCACGATGGCTTGGTTACATTTGCTCAACGCAGCGTAAAGCTTGGTCAAGCGTTGATTTGTTGCTTCGGCTTCCTTGCGCTGGGCGTCGATTCTGGCCAGATTCATCTGTGTTTCCGATAACCAATCTAGCACACTATTTTCCATGCCTTTGGCGACTGAAATGACGGATGAAAAATTGCCACTGCCAAGATGGGCGATGCGCGTATGCAGCTCGCTTACGGAGCCCCCCAGCGTCGCATACAAATTCCGTTGCGATTTCCATAGTAAAAATGCTAACAGCAAGCCTAACAGAATGAAGGCTGCACGAATTAATGTGGCGCGGACTTCAGCTGTATGGACAGCCCCCAACGTTCGCTGATCCGCCATTCTTTGAAACTGGCTGATCGGCCGCATAACGCTGGCCTTGGCTTGATGGTAAGCCGCGTCATGCAATTTAAAAATTGCTTCGGCACGGTTGGTTTCAATCAGCGGGCTGGTTGATTCGATCAGTTCCATTGCGGCAAATTCGGTGCGCGTGAGCGTATCCGAGTTAGTTTTTGCTTCCGCCAGTTTGGCGAATTCTTCTTTAGTAAAACCCGCCCCCCGCATCAACTCCAGCAGGGGAACCGCCAATCCCGGCGACTGTGGACGTAGGTCGTCGCCTAGCACAATATCCCAGTAGATGTTCTGATAGCCGACCGGACGGGGTTTCCTGCCATCTTGGATGTCGAGAATTTCCTGATAATGCTGCTTGTAGATGGGGTCTCCGGTCACCACATAGGTGCGAACCATGCGTGTAAGGTCATCAGACGACTGGCGTAATTCGTCAGCCAGCATTAACGAATGCTGCCGCAATTCGTTAATGCGATCGACCTCCTTTTCTGCCCAAACATAAACGGCAAAGGTTGCAGCGAAAACAACGAACGTGCCCAACGTTAGCCAAAGATGGCGTGAAAATCGGGGCAAGTTGTTCTTGAAAGTTGTCATTATGGCCATTCTTTCTAAGCACGCTACAGATTGTGAAAAATAGTTAACCAGCGCGCATAGCTTCTGACGCGAATTCAATTTCAGGGACGCAACAAAACATTCGTCACCCAGCCAAATTGATCTGCGCTAAAGGTAACGCTGATTTAGCAAACACAATGCCGTTATGAAGCACGTTAAACATAATAGATGACAAACATGGTAGGCCGCAATAAAACAGCAAATCTTGGATGCGGAGCCATATCTGACGACGCCACGCTACTGAAATTCTGTCATATTCCGGCGAAGAAGAAACAGGTAAACAATTGTTTGCTGACATCAGTGAAGTACCGTTTTTGATTTTGAAGAAAGCAACGGTGTTCAGCTTTGCCTTAAGCGGTCTGCACCTGCGAGTGCAGGCGCGTGTTGAATGCCATTATAATGATTGAAATAAGCGATATTCAGACGTGATGAGGCTGCTTAACTGCCTGACGTTGTGCGGTATAGACAGTAGGGCATGGTTTTCATACAAAATATAAAGTAGTTGTTTTCCTGGAGAAATGAATGAAAAAATGGTTTTTTTATTTAGCAGTAATCTTGGCAACGAGTAGTAGCCTGGCCCGAGCACATTCAGATGAGGTGAAGGTGGAAGGAAAATATGTGCAAGTTAAAGAGGCTGTGCGCTTGGCTGCCGAGCAAGGTGATGCAACGGCACAATACAGCCTTGGTGAAATGTTTCTCCAAGGGGATGGCGTTACACAAGACACTCAAGAAGCCGTAAAGTGGTTTCGCCTGGCTGCTAAGCAAGGGTATGCAAATGCACAATTTAACCTTGGCTTAAGTTTTGGCAATGGCCAAGGCGTTACGCAGGACTATCAGGAAGCGGTTAAATGGTTTCGTTCAGCTGCCGAACAGGGACATGCAAAAGCACAGTTTAGCCTTGGCATAAGCTATGCCAACGGGCAGGGCACCATGCAAAACTTTGAGGAAGCGATAAAGTGGTTTCGGCTGGCTGCCGAACAAGGTGATGTAATCGCACAATACAACCTTGGCGTAATTTATCTTGATGGAAAAATTGTAGCGCAAAACTACCCGGAAGCCGTGAAATGGTTTCACTTGGCGGCTAAACAAGGGTATGCACAAGCCCAATTTAATCTTGGTGTAAGCTACGGCAACGGCCAAGGCGTTACACAAAACGATCAAGAGGCGATTAAATGGTTTCGCTTGGCGGCCGAACAGGGGCATACAAAAGCGCAATACTACCTCGGCTTAAACTATGCCAATAAACAGGGTGCCACGCAGGACGATCAGGAAGCGGTCAAATGGTTTCGCTTGGCCGCCAAGCGAGGCGACGCCGCCGCACAAAATAGTCTTGGTTTAAGGTATGACCTCGGTCAAGGCGTGACGCAAGATTATGTGCGCGCGCACATGTGGTTCAGTCTTGCGGCAAGTCGTCAAAAAGACGCACAAGAAAATCGCGATAAAGTAGCTCAACGCATGACACCAGCCCAAATCGCTGAAGCGCAAAAACTGGCACACGATTGCAAAAAAAACAATTACACAAGCTGTGATTAGAACAGCATATTTGGAGTTTTGAAGGAAACAAACAATTGCCTGCCTAAGTCTCTTTGACTCCATGAAACGTTGAACAGGGGTGGGAAGTTCAGCCATTATTTGTAATCGTGCCGGCATCGTACTTGACTATTGATTTGGTCAAATTATGCTTAAGGCTAAGCTGATAAAGATCCACCGATCTCACAGGTTGCGCGTTATAGCCATAGTAGAAAAACATGGTGGATGGCAATGAAACAAATGTGGGGCTTCCCTTATATAATGTCACACCCTGAAACTTAGCTGTACCTTATTTCCCCATGCTGTTTTCTTCTTCACACCCCCGTCCACGTTACACCCATCTGTATGGTTCGTCTGATGCCTTGGCACTAGCGCAATATGCCAAACTACATATACCGCTGGTGGTAATTGCCGCCAGCGCGCTGGAAGCGCAACGGCTGGTGGAAGAAATTCCGTTTTTTTCCCCGGAGCTGCGTGTACATCTACTGCCGGATTGGGAGACACTGCCTTATGACCACTTCTCGCCGCATCAGGATCTCATCTCTGAGCGACTTGCTACGCTACATCACATTCGCAGCCAGTCATGTGATGTGATCGTCGTCCCGATAACCACTGCGCTATATCCGTTGTCACCAGTGGAATATCTGGCTGCGTTCACCTTCTTTCTTAAGTGCGGCGAGAAACTGGACATTGCCAAGTTGCGTGAACAAATGACATTGGCCGGTTATACCCATGTTCAGCAGGTGCTGACACCGGGCGAATACTGCGTGCGGGGTGGTTTGATTGACCTTTTCCGATGGGCAGTAGTGTGCCTTACCGCATCGACCTGTTTGATGACGAAATTGATACTATCGCAACCTTCGATGTGGATACCCAGCGCACCATCTATCCGGTGCGGGAAATTCGCCTGTTACCGGCGCGGGAGTTTCCGCTGGATGAGGCCGGGCAGGCACGTTTTCGTCAAAATTTCCGCGATCGTTTCGAAGGCGATCCATCCAAAGCAAGTGTTTACAAAGGCGTGAGCCGTGGCATCGCGCCCGCAGGGATCGAATATTACCTGCCATTATTTTTCGAACGTACTGCCACATTGTTTGATTATTTGCCTGCGCGTGCCACGCTGTGCATGCATCACAATGTGGATGCTGCCATTGCCACTTTTGCGAAGGATGCGCAGTCGCGCTACAACCTGCTTCGCGGTGACCCGCAACGCCCCTTGCTGGAACCGCACGAACTGTTTCTGAACGCAGAAAGCTTCTTTATTGCTGCGAAAAATTTTAAACGGTTCGACCTCATCGCAGATATCCACTCTTCTTCACGAATTGATAATTCCGGGCAGAAAGAATGCGTAGAAGAGGCTCCCTCTACGCTCTTTCAAGAAGAAAGGACTCATAAAACTCTTACTTCTTGCGCTACCAAAAAATTGCCCGACATCGCGGTAAATCGGCGCGCCGACATTCCGACATATGCACTCCAGAGCTTTCTGCACGATTATGCTGGCCGGGTATTGCTGCTCGCCGACAGTTTGGGACGGCGCGAAATAATGGCCGAGTATTTGCGCGAATACGCCCTGACACCTGCACTGTGTGAGAACTATGCGCAATTTCTCACCGGTAACGATCACTTCATGCTTGCCGTAGGGGCGCTACAGAATGGTTTCATGCTGCAAGATGAACAATTGGCAATTATCACAGAAAGTGAGTTGTATGCCGCGCAGCCACGCAGCCGAATTGCGCGCACCACAAAGAAAAGCAATGTGGAAGGGATGCTGCGCGACCTGTCCGAGCTCAAGCCGGGCGATCCTGTGGTGCATGAACAGCATGGCATCGCGCGGTATCATGGCCTAATAAACCTTGATCTCGGCGAAGGCGAGAACGAATTTTTATTGCTGGAGTATGCCGGTGGGGATAAATTGTATGTTCCAGTGGCGCAGCTACATGTAATCAGCCGTTACAGTGGCGGAGCCCCAGAAACCGCACCGTTGCATAAACTAGGTAGCGGCACTTGGGACAAGGCCAAACGCCGCGCCATGCAGCAGGTGCGCGATACTGCTGCCGAATTACTCAATTTGTATGCCCAGCGCGCCACGCGCAAAGGCCACCAATTCAAACTGTCGCAACACGATTATGAAGCGTTCGCCGCCGGTTTTGGCTTTGAAGAAACTCCGGACCAGGCCGCCGCCATCAAGGCCGTGGTTAATGATTTGCAAAGCAACAAGCCTATGGATCGGTTAATTTGTGGCGATGTGGGTTTTGGTAAAACGGAAGTCGCTCTACGCGCAGCCTTTATTGCGGCGATGGATGGTAAACAAGTAGCAGTGTTGGTACCCACTACGCTGCTAACAGAACAGCATTTCCAGAACTTCAGCAATCGTTTTGCCGACTGGCCCGTCAAAATTGGGGAGCTATCGCGCTTCCGCTCTGCCAAGGAACAGACTCAAGCGTTAAAAGACATGGAAGAGGGCAAACTTGACATCATCATCGGTACGCACAAGCTAATCCAGAAGGGTATTAAATTCAATAATCTTGGATTAATCATCATCGACGAAGAACACCGTTTTGGCGTGCAGCAAAAGGAGCGCCTCAAGGCGCTCCGCGCCGAAGTTGACGTGCTCACCCTGACCGCCACGCCTATCCCTCGCACGTTGGCAATGTCTTTGGAAGGACTACGCGATTTTTCGGTAATTGCCACTGCGCCGCAGCGCCGTTTGTCGATTAAGACCTTCGTCAGCAACTACAGCCCGGGTGTTATCCGTGAAGCGGTGCTGCGCGAACTAAAACGCGGCGGACAAGTCTATTTCCTGCATAACGAGGTAGATACCATCGCCAATATGGCGGAAAAACTGGAGGCTTTATTGCCCGAAGCACGTATTCGCATAGCGCACGGCCAAATGGGAGAACGCGACTTGGAAGCGGTCATGCGTGATTTTTACCAACAACGCTTCAATGTGCTGCTGTGCACCACTATCATTGAAACCGGCATCGACGTACCCAGTGCCAATACCATCATCATGAACCGCGCGGACCGTTTTGGGTTAGCGCAACTACATCAGTTGCGCGGCCGGGTTGGGCGCTCGCACCACCAAGCGTATGCTTATTTATTGGTAGACAATATGGAAGGGCTTACCGCACAAGCGAAGAAAAGGTTGGAAGCAATCCAGGCCATGGAGCAACTGGGAAGCGGTTTCTATCTTGCAATGCATGATCTGGAAATTCGCGGCGCGGGCGAGGTACTGGGCGAATCACAAAGCGGAGAGATGCACGAAATTGGTTTTTCGCTCTACACGGACATGCTCAACGCGGCTATTACCTCGCTAAGACTGGGCCATGAACCGGATATGGCCCACCCGCTTGGGGTCGCCACCGAGATTAACCTGCATACCCCCGCCTTGCTGCCCAACGATTACTGCGGCGACATACACCAGCGACTGGTGCTGTACAAACGTCTGGCTAACTGCACCACATCAGGGGAGCTGGACGACATGCATCAGGAGCTGATAGACCGCTTCGGCCTGCTGCCGCCACCTGCCCAAACATTACTTGATTGCCACCGTTTGCGCATTGCCGCCAAGCAGTACGGCATCATCAAGGTCGATGCTTCCAGCGAGGTAATTCAAATTCAGTTCATGCCAAATCCACCCATCGATCCGATGCGCATCATCACGCTCATCCAGAGCAAGCGCCAGTACAAACTGAGTGGTCAGGACAAACTGAAAATTGAATTAAAATACGGTGATGTCGGCCAGCGTGTGTTGGCGATCAAGAATTTTTTTAATGAGCTATCGTGAATCGTTAAACTTCGTTGCAACCATTGTCATTCCCGCCTTTGAGGGAATGACAGGCCGCCATTTCTCATCGCGCCTAAATAAAACTCTACACAACACATGAACTGCATTATTCAAAGCGTCCAAGACATCGCCCCTGTTCACCTGAAGCGCCTTGCCGGATTGACCACCGCATCCCATATTGAACAGATTTCAGCACACGCCTACCGACTGTATGATGCAAAGCCGCATGATGGAGTTGCTGCCTATTGTTACGAACACCACCTCGACTATGGCTTTGTCCGTCCAAGCCAGCATTTATCAGATTTTGGTCTGGTCGTGATGGACATGGATTCCACCCTCATCTCCATAGAATGTATCGATGAGATCGCCGACATGATCCATATTAAACCCCAGGTAGCGGCCATCACCGAAGCCGCCATGCGCGGCGAGATTGATTTCAGTGAGAGCCTGCGTCGCCGTGTGGCGTTGCTGGATGGACTGGAAGAAAGTGCATTGCAGCGCGTGTATGACGAACGCTTGCGGCTCAATCAGGGTGCCGAAATCATGTTGTCCACACTGAAAAAATACGGTATCAAGACCATGCTCGTGTCCGGTGGCTTTATCTTTTTGCCGAACGCTTAAAACAACGCCTAGGTCTCGATTACGCGCATGCCAATACGCTGGAAATCATAAACGGCAAACTTACTGGGTAAAGTACTCGGGCGCCTCCTCGACGCACAAGGCAAAGCTGATTGGTTAGTGCGCTATCCGCGATGAATTGAAACTTAAGGCGGAGCAGGTTATTGCTCTGGGCGACGGCGCCAACGATCTCAAGATGATGGCGCAAGCCGGTGTCAGTATCGCCTATCACGCTAAACCGGTAGTGCTCGCGCAGGCCAGTTATGCGTTTAATTTTGTAGGGCTGGATGGCTTGGTAAATTTGTTTGACAACTAGGTTCAGCATTCCTATTGAGTTCAGTGCATGACAAATCATGCTTTATAATTAGCTAGAAGAAAAATCAGACGCCATGGATTTTAAAGAGTTTATTCTGTCTTTTAAGACACATACTGCACCCATTCCGGTCACCGAAAAAATACGCAACGGCTTGATCGCTGGAATCGCCATCCTGCTTTTGGGATTAGCGCTTAAATATCTGCCACAGCCCAATTATCCATTGGTCATGCTGGGTTCGATAGCAGCCTCCGCTGTGCTTCTCTTTGCTGCCCCCATAGTCCTATGGCACAGCCGTGGCCGTTACTCGGCGGCCATTTGATTTCGACATTAGCGGGTTGGTTATGCAGCCAATACATCACTGACCCATTACTAGCCGCAGGCTGTGCCGTAGGCCTGGCAATTTTCCTGATGCATTACCTGAATTGCCTGCACCCACCGGGTGCATCCACGGCGCTCACGTTAGTGCTATTCAGTGCGCAATTCCACCCTATGGGTTGGCCATGGGTAGTGTGCATCGTGCTGGCGAACATCAGCATCTCTTTGGTACTGGCGCTACTGATCAACAACTTTTTGCCTGGCAGAAGTTACCCGGTGCGGCACACTCCCCCACCCATAGTACCAACAGATACTCGACCCAAGCACGTCCAACTGGAGCAGGCTGATATCGAATGGGCACTCACTCAAATGGATGGCGTGATCGACGTTAGCGAAGAAGACCTGGTCGATATCTACGAACTGGCCATTAAGCATGCGCGTAATCGTGGCGGTAAATTAACCCTTAATCCATTGCACTGACGAATTTGTAATTGCTTGTAATGCAAAGGAACAGCGATGAGTGACTTATTGGGCGATGTACACATTCCCAGCTTTGATAACCCGCTGGAAATGCTGTTAGCGTGCCATGGCAAGATACAGGCACAGTGCGCCACGCTGCACAAATTGCTGCAACACCTGCCCTCTTATGGCTGCGATGCGCAGGCACAACAGGCAGCGCAGGCCATCCTGCGCTATTTCGATACCGCCGGGCAGAATCACCATGACGACGAGGAGCAAGATTTATTCCCGTGCCTGCTCGCTACCCCAAACGCAGAAATACACAAATTAATGGCACTTACTGGACGAGCACAAAGTACTGGATACGGCATGGCAGCAATTGCGCCCTTTGTTATTTGGTATTGCAGAAGGCCAGGCGACGGAGTTGGACACTAAATCGGCGGAGCATTTCATCCAAGTGCATGAGCGCCACATCTCCCTGGAGAATGCGCAGCTATTGCCGCAAGCGGCAAGGCTGCTGGATCATATGCAACTGGAAACACTCGGTAGAAGCATGGCGGCGCGGCGTGGGGTGGTGTTTTCGGGTTTAATTGCAATTCCCTTTATGTGCAAGACCGTTTAACAGGCGCGGCGGCAAGGTGCCTTTCTGTCACAAGACCAAATCAAGACTTAAACAGCGATTCTGCGCCGGAACCGCAAAATGCCAACCAGTCCATCGGCAATAAGCATTACTGTGGCGGGTTCGGGAACCGTAAGTCCTGGAATAGCGGTTGGATCCACATTAACCGCACGGATCTGGCCCGCATTGACCAGGATATTGGTTGAGGTTCCGACGCCGCCCGGCACCGGGGTAGGATTGATTAAAACCGATAGGTCGAGCAATCCGTCAATACCCACGTCAAAAGTGGCGAGTGGCAGAATTGGCGCGCCATTGTTGTCGGTGAATAATCCTGTCAAAGCTGATACGAGCTGGAACGAAAGATTGAACATTGGGCTGAGCCCGAACCCATCGTAATTGGCTATGTCGCTGGCAGTCGAAGCGCTGGCCAATTTATATGAAGCGAGCTCCAAAGCTTGAGCACCCGGAATCAAGCTGCCACCATTGCCCAAATACAACTTAATTACCTAATGCCAGGGTTGAAGGCGGCATTGCCATTATTGTCTAAATTGCCGCTCAGCCCATCAAAACGAAAATACAAATCCGTGTAAGCGGAGGGAAGTCCCAGGCCGAGCGGGTTAAATGCGCCGCTTTGCTGATATTGCACCCATTGCAGGGAACCACTGAACGTAAGTCTTGGCTAAATGCGGAATTTCCGGAAATGGTTTGATCTAATTCGGAGTAGCCGTTGAGCGTAACTATCCCGATTTGGGTCGCATTTGTGCCGCCGACAGCGCCAAGATTAAGATTCCATGCATTTAGCGGTGCGGCGCTGGAGAGCGCAGCACCGCTCAAAAGCAGCGCCGCAAACAATATTTTGAACATTCGCCCCACCATAATCGTATAACAATATATATAATAATATTATTATATATATTTCTAATATAATAATTACGGGTTATTATCCTTGAGGTCATTACTGTTAATGACAGTCTCCTGAATAACCAGCGCGTGTTCGTCCAGGGGAGAGGGCGCGACGCTGAGCGTAGCGACTGATGGTTTGTTATCGGCCTCCGTGTTCCGCCCACTCCCCTTAAATTTCTCCGTCGGGGTATCCATGGGCATTATCAAGCGTTTTATTTGGATCATGTTACTTGGCTGCGCGGGGTTATTGCCTGCGCCGAGCAAGCGCAAGCGGTTCGCACCATTCCAAATCGAACACCAGCGGCCCTACGCCCTACATCACCAATTACGGTAGCAACAACGTCTCGGTCATCGACACCGCGAATGGTACTGTGCTGGCGATCATCGCCGTCGGCTATGGCCCCTATGGCGTAACCGTCTCGCCCGACGCCACCCGGGTGTATGTGGCCAACTACGTGGGCAGCAGCGTCTCGGTGATCGACGCTGCCACCAATAGCGTACTGGCTACCGTACCGATCGCGACCCGCCCCTACGGTTTGGCGATTTCTCCCGATGGCCGACATGTATATGTCGTGGCCTATTACAGCAACAATGTCTCGGTGATCGACACCGCAAGCAATACCGTGACGGCGACGATTCCGGTGGGCCAGCGTCCGCATGGCGTCGTGGTCAGCCGGGACAACAAGCAGGTGTATGTCGCGAACTATGCGACCAACGACATCACCGTGATCGACGCCACCCTGAATAGCGTGGCCGCGACCATTCCACTGCCCGCCAACAGCAATCCCTTCGGGTTGGCGCAGACCTTGGATAGCAGCAAACTCTATGTCACGGGCTGGAGCAGTAACGCCGTGTACGTTGTAGATACCGCGCGTAAGGCCGTAACAGCGACGATTCCCGTGGGCGTGCGGCCGGTAAGTGCGGCGGTGACCCCGGACGCTAGCCGGGTGTATGTCTCCAACTACAACGGCAGTACATCGATCACCTCGGTATCGGTGATCGATGCGGCCAGCAATACGGTGCTCACCAACATTCCTTTGCCAAGCGGGGTTGCTCCGAGCGGCGTTTCGGTACATCCCGATGGCAATTGGGTGTATGTTGCGTCCTACTCCACCGGTGTCGTATTCGTCATCGATGCGGCCAGCAATACCATCACTAATACAGTCACGGTCGGCACCCGCCCCTATGCGTTTGGCAGTTTCATCAGCCTGCCGCAGCCGACGCTTTCTTTAGACGCGCCGGGGAGCGGCTTCCTCAACAACCCGGTACCGACTTTCATTTTTAGTTATGGTACGCAATGCAATGGCAACCCTTGCCAAGTGTCGAACAATTACTTCAGCACCTTCGGCCTGAATGCCCAGCTCAACAACCAGCCGATTGGCAGCTTAACCACCTTCAGTCCGACGTCCTCGGTTAGAGGGCAATCCGGGGGTTCGGCAAGCTACACCCCGGCTAGCCGTTTACCGGAGGGCGCCAACAGCCTCAACGCACAGGTTCAAGACCGGTTTGGCCGCTTCACTGCACCGCTGACAGCGGCCTTCACCGTCGACACCATCGCGCCAAATTTTCTGACGCTTACGCCGGCGAGCGGCGGCGTTTATCTGAATCCCGCCGTCACAGTGGGCGGTAGCATCGACGATCCCACCGCTAACATCTATTTTCTAGTGTGCAGTTGGGATTTTTTTTAGTAACCAGAGGGGACCGAATTTCACTTTTCCGACCACCCTGGAGCCGGGACTCAATAACATAAATCTCAGCGCCGCAGACTTGGCCGGAAATAACACAAATACCAGTCTGAGCCTTACCTATACCCCTTTTACCCTTCATGTCAGCTCCCCTCAAAACAATGATCCGATCTATGGTAATCAGGTGACGGTGTCGGGGCATTTTAGCGGCGCGAGCAATGCGGGTGTGAGCGTCAATGGCATAGCGGCCAGTATGAACGGCGTCAATTTCACGGCGGCTAACGTACCGCTGGTCTCCGGTACCAATACCCTGCTGGTGACAGGTACCCGCGCGGACGATGGCAAAGTTCAAACCCAGCAACTCAACGTCTTCAGTTACGCCCCGAGTATCGCGATCACCGCACCGCTTAATGGCGCAACGTTTACAGGTAATAGCGCGCTGGTCACGGGCACGTTTACCGGCTTGGTGGCGGCGGTCACGGTGAATGGTGTCACGGCCACGCTTAGCGGCAACAATTTCTCCGCATCGGTACCGTTAGTCTTCGGCAATAATACGCTGGTAGCCACCGCCACCACAGCCGCCGCCGTCACAGTCATTCGCCTCAGTGCCACGCAAACGGTGAATGTCACTAGCTCGGCCCCCTCGATTGCCATTGCCAGCCCAACGGCCAATGCAACGCTCAACACCGCGACTGTCACGGTGAGCGGTACGTTCAATGGGCCATCGAATACGAGCATTACGGTCAATGGCGTGGCGGCAAAACGCCAACACACCTTTAGCGCCACGGTTCCAGTACGCTATGGCGCAAATACGCTGACGGCCACTCTCGATACCGGCGCGACGACGGTGAGTACCGCCGTGGCGGTGATTGGCACACTGCAGAGCATCAATATTACCGCTCCTGTGGCCAACGCGACGATTGCGGCCAGTTCGGTCACCGTGAGCGGCACGTTCCCTTCGACCGGTGCGACGGTCTCGGTCAACGGCGTGGCGGCAACAATAACCGGTAACACCACACCGCGGTGAATGTGCCGCTTATCTATGGCAGCAACACACTAACAGTGACCGTCACCGCGCCGGACAACTCGACCGCGAGCGCAGCGGTGACGGTCACGAGCACCACACCCACGCTGACCATCGCCAGCCCCGCCGATGGTGCCAGTATCAACGGCGATAGCATCCTGGTCAGCGGCACGCTCCTGGACCCAATCAATACCGGGGTGACCGTCAATGGCGTGGTGGCCAATGTCGATAATGGAAAGTTCTACGCCAACAACGTGTCTTTGCAGCCGGGGGCGAATACCTTGACGGTGATTTACACTTTGGCGGATGGAACGGCGGCGACGCAAAAGCGTAGCGTGAATAGTACGGGCATCAATCCGCTTCAGGTCACGGCCGATGCTTATACGGGTGCGGCACCGCTCAGCGTCAATCTTGCCGTGACAGGCCAAACGGTAGTCCCATTGAAACCATCGACGTCGGCCCGGGTGGCAATGGCGGTGTCGAGATTCGATTACCGCAAACGCCTGAATGGGAGCGTTAAGCAGCTATCCTGTGCCCGGCACTTATATCGTTAATGTGATGGCTACCGATGCGCTGGAAAGCCACAGTCAAACAGTGGCGATTACGGTGTGGGATCCGGTGCAGATGGATAATCTCTTTAACGCGGTGTGGACGGGGATGAATAATGCCTTGATCGCCGGCGACAAGGCGAAAGCGTTGACCTACCTGAATGCCAATGCGCAAGCCAAGTATGGGCCTGTGTTCGATGCGTTGCTGCCGTCCATGCCACTGATCATCGCGTCTTATTCGCCACTGCAACGATTGCAGGTTTACCCAAATATTGGTGAATATGCGGTCAACCGGACCATCCACGGCGTGAACCGGATATATACCTCATCTACTTCCTGCTTGACAACGACGGTGTGCGCATCGATACCATGAAGGGATGACAATGACACAACATAACTTCTTCTGTTTGCTTGGCGTCTGTCTTACTGCCTGTGTGCCAGTCCACGCCACGGTTTACTCAGCCGAGGCGATCGACGCGCAGGTCGTGGATGCTAAAACCAATCAACCCCTGGAAGGAGTGATCATCGTCGCGCATTGGGAGGTGGGGCGTGTGGTGCCAACCTTTGTTCCGATCATGCCTTTTGGAAATGACCCGCGCGGACCATTTCAATTACAGATCATGGAAACGGTGACCGATGCGAATGGACGTTTCCACTTTCCCGCGTGGTGGCCGTTGCCGGTACCGCCGTTGGCGGCGCTAGGAGATCGTGATCCGCATCTCATCTTCTTCAGGAAGGCTACGTCCTGGAGTATTTCGAATGGCCACCCGAGTACCTTCGATTACTCAGCTAGTTCCACCCGTAGTTCAGAAGTCAACGGCACGACGATCAAACTTAAGAAGTTTGAGGGTGATCTGAAAGCATATGCGGATCAGGTCGGTAAGTTGAGCGTGCCTTTGGATTTTGCCAGGAATTGGCGCAATGACACTTGCGACTGGAAGCGCATTCCGCGGATGTTGGGGACGGTCATAAAAATAAAAAGGTCGTTCCGCGAAAAGCTTATTTACAGCGCCCTACCAAACCTGGGTAGCATTCAGCAAGTCGAATGCGGTTCGGCAGAAGAATGGTTAAAGGACTATCTGAAATGAAACTACGCTTGTTACTTTTAGTCGCGTCGCTGATTAGTGCACCTCCGGCCGTTGCGTACCAACAAAGTACGCACAAGGAAATGTCAAAAAATGCGGTTGAAGTTTCGGATATCAACAAGGATCCCACGGTAATGAGCCAGCTGGGCTTATCGCCGTACGCAACTGATCCCACGTTCTCCACCTCCGCCTTATTCGCACCACCGGCGACAATTTTGGAGCTGTTTGAAAAAGGTGCCATCGATGAAGATGATAACACCCGCTCATTGCATCATTTTTTTAATCCGCTAACAAATGCGGGCATACTCAACTATCTATTTGGTCGGATTCGCCGGACTGGGCGGATAGCGCTCCCGACGATTCGAGTTCAGTGAAGTTTTCTTTCCAGCAGGCACGGGAATATCTATGGCAGGCCACGGCCAACCCCCTCAATAGCTATGCGTTCCGGCAGAAGCAATTTGGCATGATGTTCGAGTCTCTGGGACATGTGATTCATCATTTGGAAGATATGGCTCAGCCGCAACATGTGCGCGACGATCAGCATTGCGATATTGATCTGTGTAAGGTGTTCGGGGCGTATAGCCCGAGTCTTTATGAGAGTTTTACCGCCAAGGAAGAAGCCACCCTCCCTTTTGGGGGTTATGACCCCGTATATTCAAGCGCCGACACAGCATCTTTTAACACGGTGCGCAACTTCTGGACCACTACCGTAAACGACAATGCGGGGAAAGGTATTGCTGAGTACACAAATAGAGGATTCGTGAGCAAGGGTACGAATTTCGACAAAACAGTATTTACGCAGCCTGCTCTCGGCGGTTCCACGGCGCTCAATACCGACATTGCCACGCTGTGCGGAGAAGATGCAACCCTGGGATACGCAGCATGCCCTCCGGCAGGTGGGGTGATGACCATGTACAGCAGTACCGTGACTGACAACTACCGCACTACTGCTGGAACCCGGGTCAATTCACGCACCAGCACCCAATCGATTTTCGACCAAGATTTGAAACGATGCGGAGCAAGGAGATTTTTTCGCTCAACCGTTTCAATTTTCATACCGCGCAAAGTTTGCTGATTCCCCGCGCTGTAGGCTATTCCGCCGGCCTGATCAACTATTTCTTCCGTGGCAAGATGCAAATCAGCTTACCACCCGATGGCGTGTATAGCCTCATCGATGGCACGGCAACCGGGTTCTCGAAGGTCAAGCTAGGATTAACCAATGCTAGCCCTCCAGGTGAAAACATGGCCGGTGGGACGTTGGTAGCCGTCGCCAAATTTCATCGTAACACGTGTTATCTAAATGACCTTTCCGATGCATTGAACTTGAACGGCGATCTAAATTGCCGCAACAAGGATGAAGAAATCGTCGTGTCCGAACCGATAGCAGATGTCACGCTCGGCAACAGCCCGACTCAATTCACGTTCAATTTTAGCGCGAATTCTATTCCAAAAAATGCGACCGATCTTTATATCCAGGTGGTTTACCGGGGTAAGCTGGGGAGCGAGGTTGACGCGGTGGTGGTGGCCACCAAGGATATTTCCGAGCCCACTTACTTTTCCTATCACAACGACAGTGATTACATTCAGATCGCCGGCCATGTCTATACCCGCCCACAAGTTAACGCTAATCCGAGTTTGCTGGCACTGGTAAAACCAACTGACTGCGTCATTGCAAGCTCGCCCCCGACGTTGGCCCCGGATTGTTTTCAGCCGATTACGCTTAACCAAGAATGGATCGCTGGTGGTAGCGCTATACCACTGTATACAGTGAGCGCTTTACCGGTGCGGAGTTATACGCGCGTTGTGTTGTTAACGGATGTGGGCACAGCAGCCTCGATTGCCGATAAGATACAGATATGTCAGCCTGCCTCCGCTGCGATCAAGCCGGTAAAAACTCAACGTGACCTGACTGCCAGTACCTTCAACCATTCCACGATCACATTCTGGCGCGGCTCCTACGGCTGGGAACACTATAGTTGCGTTTTCATTGGCGATGATAGCGCGCCTGGCGCGCCCGATGATCGCGCTAACGTAGTTGCTCCCCGCACGGATGGAGCGGCGCCCCCGACTGCCGTACAGGTTTTATTTTAACCGGAAGTCCGTGTATGAGCGGCCCAACAAACGGTCCAGATTGTGGCTCGCTTCGCGATCACAATCTAACCTTACTCGTTGAACTGTCAATTTAGCAAAGCAATAATATTAAGGCTTACTGTGATAAACGGTTTCATCCCCGGTTAGTCGGTTGTCGGCATTACCCGGTGTCGACTCACTGAATTTTTCTGGGCATCGGCTGGCAACAAGCTATTTTGTTCACGCACTGAGAGGCTGAGAAATAATCAAATTTTTCTTCGGCGCATCCTAAAGGGAACTACTGCCAGCAAAATCGCTATCAGACTTAGGGTGTGCTTTTGATTTTTTCACAGGCTCTGACGCCATCGTGCTGCACAGTTCAGTACCGTTCATCTGTGCGTTAGCCACCCTCAAGCGAATTGAAATGAGCGATTTCGCCAGGTTCGTGAAACTGGAACATAATGGTCATTTTATCAGGCGCGATGGCGCGGGCAACCTGTGCGCCGAAGCAAATTAACAGCAGGTTTTTGCTCGAACATGGTTTGTACGTGATGTGGGATCGAATTCTTAACCAGGTCGGCCGGACAAAGCAGTCGGTCTGGTATCCGCCATGCTAGCGCGCCAGCCTGCGCGATCTATTCAATGAACGGCGCTTCAAGATGCGCTGTGGATTATGAAAATGGTGGTTAATACGCTAATTCGGCATTGAATTTTATTCCTGGCGCAAGAGTTTGTGGCCGGTGGTGCGGCGTTTTTGGCGCTGCGGCATATACAGCGACTTGTGCCCGACTACGACATCGATCTGTTGGTGACGGGCTCGTGTGCGGATGGGATGTTGCGCCAATTGCCGCAGCAAGTGTCGGTCTTCACTTGGGATGCTCAGTCATGGAGAGCTGACGTAATGCGTTGTGGTACCTTGATCTGGTATTGGCTGCGTGTGCATTGCTGCTGTTGATAGGGAAGTTTAACCGTACAAGTCGAACACACTTCGTCCCACATTCCCTCGGCAATCCGATTGTTATCGTCAAAACCGTGACAGATTCTGCATTTCGTCCATTCCCACGATAAGAATTGAATTGGCATCAAGTAACCAAGTTTCAATTCCCCGTCGGCTCCTCCCGCACTTTACGCTTCGCTAATCTCCACCTTGGTCATCACATCGCCTTGACTAATGGCATTGACCACATCCATGCCTTCGGTAACTTTGCCAAAAACCGTGTGCTTGCCATCCAAATGGTTCTGGGGACTGTGGGTAATAAAGAATTGGCTACCATTGCTGTTGGGACCGGAGTTGGCCATGGAGAGATATCCGGTGCCATGTTTGAGCGGATTGCCACTGGTTTCATCTTCAAATTTGTAGCCTGGCCCGCCTCGTCCGCTACCCGTGGGGTCGCCGCCCTGAATCATAAAATCCCTGATCACGCGGTGGAAGTTGAGGCCATCGTAGAAACCCTCACGCGCCAGAAAAACAAAGTTGTTCACGGTCTTGGGGGCATGTTGCGGGTAAAGTTCGATCACAATGTTCCCGCGCTCAGTTGCCACGGTAGCTGTGTATTTTTTATTAGGGTCAATCAGTATTGCCGGGGGTGTTGCCCATTGTTTTGACATTTTTGGTTCCTTTGGTTTGTCTTGAAAAAAGTTAAAAATTTAAAAAACACTAGCAGATACTTAGCATCAGTATTATTGGCAGAAGGCGTTAGATAGGCTTTCTAAGTGTGATCATCACCGCCCACGCACCCAAGAGCACATACAAAAATAGAGACCATTCCGGGATACCCAGACTAAGAAATGTCCAGCCTTTAGCGGCACATTCACCGGAACCGTGCATAAGCTCCTGCCACACTTCTGCCATAGGGAAGTTTCCCAGCATGTACTCCAGGCCTGGGCCGCAGGCAGGTACTTGGTCTTTGGGCAAATGCTGAAGCCATATATGGCGACTAGCCGTACTCACACCACTCACCGCCAATAAAACTATCAATGCGCCATACACTTTCGTACCACTGCGTTTAGGGTTATGCAGCGTGGCAATAGCAAACAGAACTAACATAGCAATGAAGATGACGCGCTGGATCATGCATAAAGGACAAGGCTCCTGATGCAGGACATATTGCAGGTAGAGCGCTGTACCAAACGCCCCGGCGATGACCAACGTCCCGGCCAGATATAGCCAGCGGTTTGAAAGGGTGCGCCACAGATTATAAATTTTCATCGCGCAACTTACTGATTGTATTTTTCAACAGCCCTATCGTGAAATTTACTTCCTCCTCTGTGGTAAAGCGCCCCACAGTGAAGCGAATCGAGCTGCGTGCCAATGCATCGCTGCGTCCCAAACCACGTAGCACATAAGACGGCTCCAGGCTTGCCGAAGTACAGGCAGACCCGCTGGATACCGCAATATCGGCAATCGCCTTGGTCAGCGAGTCACCATCTACATTGTCGAAACTAACATTCAAAGTATGCGATACACGCTGTTCAAGGTCGCCGTTCAGGTACACGCCGCCTATGCTGAATAGGCCGTGCCACAAGCTGTCACGTAGCGTGCGGATGCGTTCGTTTTCTGTTGCCATTTCTTTTTGCGCTATGCGAAACGCTTCGCCCATGCCAACAATCTGGTGTGTCGCCAGGGTTCCTGAACGCATACCGCGTTCATGCCCGCCACCATGCATCTGCGCTTCCAGACGCACCCGTGGTTTACGCCGCACATACAACGCACCTATACCTTTTGGACCATAAGTTTTATGTGCGGAAAATGACATCAGGTCAACTTTCAAGCGCAACAGATCGATCACTATTTTTCCGGTGGCCTGCGCCGCATCAACATGGAACAGGATGCCGCGCTCGCGGCATATTTCACCGATCGCGGCGATGTCCTGAATCACTCCAATTTCGTTGTTGACATACATTACCGAAACGATGATGGTATCAGGACGTAATGCCGCCTTTAATTTATCCAGATCGAGTAAGCCATCCGGTTCAGAATCGAGGTACGTCGCAGAAAATCCTTGTCGCTCCAGTTCGCACACGGTATCAAGTACCGCCTTATGCTCGATTTTCATCGTGACAATGTGCTTACCTTTATTCTGGTAGAAATGTGCCGCGCCCTTCAGTGCCAGATTGTTGGACTCGGTCGCACCCGAAGTCCAGATGATTTCTTTGGGGTCGGCGTTCACCAGTGCCGCCACTTGTTCACGCGCCCGTTCCACCGCTTCTTCCGCCACCTGGCCATAGATATGGGGGCTTGCCGGGTTACCGAATTTTTCGGTTAAATAGGGAATCATCGCCTCAGCAACACGCGGATCAATGGGCGTAGTGGCTGAATAGTCCAGGTAAATTGGGAGATGCAGACTCATTTTAATTTTGGACTCAAAATTATGCCTCACGCGCTAAAGCAAGAAATTCCGTGCGCAATGCCAGATTGGGTTGAAGTTCGCCGAGCATGGCTGACGTGACAGTTTCTTCTCCCTCGGTGCTAATGCCACGGCTTTCCATGCACATGTGCCGACAGCGAATCACCACGCCCGCCGCTTTCGGTTCCAGATGCGTCATCAAGGCGTTGGCAATTTGAATGGTGAGCCGTTCTTGTACCTGTAACCGCCGGGAAAAACAATTAACCAAGCGCGTCAGCTTAGATAAACCCACTATTTTCCCATTAGGAACGTAGCCGATCGTGGCTTTGCCAAAGAAAGGTGCCAGATGATGCTCGCAATGACTATAAACGGGAATGCCTCGTATCACGATGAGCTCGTTGTAATCCTCCGCTCCATCCTCAAACACCTTCAGAAGCGCTGCCGGGTCTTGGGTATATCCGGAAGTCCAGTGCTTCCAGGCAGTGACCAGGCGCGACGGTGTTTCAACCAGGCCGGCTCTATCGGGGTCTTCCCCCAAACTTACCAGAAGCCGACGCCAATCTTGCTCGGTAAACTGTTGTTCTGACATCTGTGCTTTACCTGTCAATGTTGGCCTCTATAAAACTTAAATCAATCCCAGCGGTTGTCGCGTACTTGAATCTCGTCGCTTTCAATGCGTACGGGGAAAGTAGCAGTCGGTTCATAAGCAGGTGCAGTCAATGCCTCACCAGTGCGTATGCAGAAACGTGCGCCGTGGCGCGGGCAAATGATCTGGTCACCTTCGACCGTGCCGCCAGTAAGCCGGCCAGAATCATGAGTGCAGACGTCTTCGATAGCATAATATTGACCCTCGAGATTGAATACCACGGCCTGCGCGCCATCCACATCCACCACTCGCCACTCGCCTAGCGCGAGTTCACCGACTCGCGCAACCGTCACCCAGTCACTCATTTCAATTCCATTTTAATCGTTCCTATGCGTTAATCTCGCGCTTGATACAAATTTATGTGGCGAGTTTTGAATGGATAAAGCTGTTGCCGCAACTTATTTTCCAAAAACAGCCAATATTGTTTAATAGGTTGGCATTGCGCTATCGACTTGCTGAGCCCAAGCATGGATGCCACCTGTCAAGTTGCTAACATGCGTAAAACCATTCTGTTCTAAAAAAACCGCAATCTGCATACTGCGCATACCGTGATGGCAAATACAGACAATTGATTGCTCTGCATCCAACTCCGACAGCCTGTCAGGAATGGTATTCATCGGCATCGTCAACGCTCCGTCAATATGACAGGTTTGAAATTCCCATGGCTCACGCACGTCGAGCAATACTGGTGGATTTTGCGTTTTATCCGAAAGCCATGCGGCTAAATCCGGGGCAGTTAAAGTTTGCATAATAGTGGCGACCATTCATTCGCGGATGAAATATCATCATCCGATTCTATTTAAATATGTTTTTAAAATTATCGTGTCCGCTTATCGGCTTTATACCAACCTCAGATTTAAGCATAAGCCAAAACGAGAACAATCATTACAACTACACAGACAGGACTTCTATATCCGGTTCAATCGTTCGAAGTAGGCTTGTGATGCTGATGAGCGTAGCCGATGTCGAACTTGGGCATGAACCGCACGCGCCTTGAAGATGCACACTGAGGAAGTTACCGGAAAAGCCGATTACATGCAGGTCTCCGCCGTCGCTTCGCAGGTAGGGACGGATCTTTTCATCAAGCATCGCATTGATCTTGTCAAAGCGCACCTGATCCTCTGGACTGAGGCCAGCGATTGCGACGGCCGCCGCCGCAACCAAGGCTTCCGAAGATGCATCCGCTGCGGGCGCCTCGCGGAGTGGCACAGCAATTAAGCGCGCCAACTGGGGCCAGTGGGCTTCACCGTCCTGCGTGACCGTTAGGCAGCTATCAACGTAAAACACATTGGTTACATGCTCGATATCAAATAACGCAGAAGCAAGGGTATCGGACTTGGCCTCTTCGGCATTATCGTAGGAGTGTGATATTCCCCATGTTAGTGGCTCCTTGAGCATAAATTTCACTGCGTTTGGATTAGGCGTGTCTTCTATTTCAGCAATTTTTGGCATTTCTATCCCTTAAAAATTAAGGCCTTATTTTTAACGCCTTTGGCAATCCTGTAAGCAATAGGTTGCTATAAATAACCGCTTGGCCAAGTCTCCCCTCTTATGACTGTATTGCTTGCAGCAAGTTTTACAGGTCACCTTGCTTGAGAATTTTGGGCACACTGGAACCGCCGACAAACTCGTTCCCGATAAAAACTCGTTTTTAATTATTCTCAGGCATCACCGATCGGGGCATGCATTGGATCTTCTTCCGCTTCGGTCGAGGTGGACGCTACTGCGTTAAATGCGCCATTTAGCGTATGCCACGGCAGAATTGCGCATTTGACACGCGTAGGTAAATCGCTCACTCCAGCGAATACGGCAAGCCTGCCAATGTGGGGGCAATTTTCATGGGAAAGTTTACCCGTAGCCATGGCAAGAAACTCCTGGATCAGCGTTTCCGCCTCCTCGCGTGTTTTGCCCTTGACTGAAGTGGTCATCATCGACGCAGATGCTTTGCAGATTGCGCAAGATTCACCCTGAAATGCAATGTTGTTGATACGGCCCTCATCAACGACAACATCCACGGTGATGTGATCACCACACAGCGGATTGTGCCCCACAGCATGATGGCTGGGGTGTTCAATCGTGCCGTAGTTACGCGGCTTTTTATTGTGATCGAGGATCACCTCCTGATAGAGAGATTTATAGTCAGCCATTATGTAAATATTTTCTGTACGGTACGGATGCCGGCGATTAGCGCATCGACTTCATCCATGGTGTTGTAGAACGCAAACGATGCGCGCGAAGTGGCAGGGACGTGCAAACGTTGCATAACTGGCTGTGCGCAATGATGCCCGGTACGCACAGCGATACCTTCCTGGTTGAGCAGTGTGCCAATATCATGCGGATGCACACCATCCACGGCAAAAGACAATACTGCCGCTTTATGTTCGGCGGTGCCCATAACGCGCACACCCGCTATGGAACTTATTTGCCCGGTTGCATACTTTAGAAGATCGAGCTCATGTGCCGCTATTGCATCCATGCCAATTGCCGACAGGTAATCGACTGCCGCGCCAAGCCCGATTGCCGCAGAAATTGGCGGAGTACCGGCTTCGAATTTATGCGGAATGGTGTTGTAAGTGGTTTTTTCGAATGTCACCGATAAAATCATATCGCCACCACCCTTGAATGGCTGCATGCTTTCCAAAAGTTCGGCGCGGCCATAAAGAATGCCGATGCCGGTTGGCCCGCACAGCTTGTGGCCTGAGAATGCGTAAAAATCACAATTCAAATCTTGCACATCGATCTTGGTATGCGGTGCCGCCTGCGCACCATCAACCAGCACCGGCACTCCACGCGCGTGTGCAAACGCAATCATTTCTTTGATAGGGTTAATGGAGCCAAGCGCGTTGGAGACATGTGTTACTCCGACAAATTTGGTGCGGTCGTTAAATAATTTCTCATATTCATCTATCAGCAATTCACCCGCATCGTTAATCGGTACCACACGAATCTTTGCGCCCTTTTCTTCAGCCAGCATTTGCCACGGCACAATGTTTGCGTGATGTTCAAGCGTGGTCAGAATGATTTCGTCTCCAGCCCCGATAAATTTACGGCCATAGCCATGCATCACCAGATTGATCGCCTCGGTAGTGCCACTGGTAAAAATGACTTCGCGGTCTTCATTTGCATTAATGAAGCGCTGTAACTTACGCCGCGCCTCTTCAAACTCGGAAGTCGCAACTTCTGACAAATAATGCACGCCACGATGAATATTGGCATGCTGTTTCGTCTGGTAGTACACAAGGCGATCAATCACCTGCTGGGGCATCTGGCTCGA
Source organism: Nitrosomonadales bacterium (assembly GCA_016721605.1). GTDB lineage: Bacteria > Pseudomonadota > Gammaproteobacteria > Burkholderiales > Gallionellaceae > Nitrotoga. The sequence continues at coordinate 57,871 of JADKHS010000004.1, read as the reverse complement.
GGCGGCGTTATCAAGATATACCAACGGTTTGTCGTTGACCTTCAATTTCAGGATTGGAAAATCAGCGCGAATACGCTCAACATCGAAGGCGGACGTCGATCGAATTTTTTGTGTAGTCTGATTTGCGCTCATAGCTGGGTCGCGGTCTGTTCGAGTACGGTTTGTTCAAGCTGGCATTTAAGTGACGAAATCGGTATGCGCTCGATGATTTCAGCCCCAAACGCGTAAGTCAGCATGTTCCGCGCCGCCGTATCGGACAAGCCGCGACTCTGCAAATAAAACACTTCCTCGCTGTCGAGCTGGCCGATGGTCGCGCCATGTGTGCACTTCACGTCATCCGCGAAAATTTCAAGTTGCGGCTTGGTGTCAACGTGGGCTTTATTGGTTAATAGCAGGTTGCGGCTAGACTGCCTGGAATCGGTACGCTGCGCACCTTGACGTACCATAATTTTGCCGTTGAATACCGCATGTGCACCGCCGCCGACGATACATTTGTGCATCTGATGACTGACTGCGTGCGGCTTCGCATGGTCGATGCAGGTATGTGTATCGGCTAACTGACGCCCCGAGATTAACGCCAATCCGTCAACCGCACATTCGGCCTCCTCAGCTAACTGTACATTCAGGTTATAACGCGAAATACGCGCACCGAACGCAACACTCACCGACTGATAATTACTGGCACGTGCAAGTGATACCGCGCAGTTTGCAATATGAAATGCTTTCGCGCCTTCACGCTGCACCCGTATATGGTTGACGCGCGCATTATCGAGCAATGCGATTTCGGCCACCGCATTGGTGAAATAAGCGTCTTCTTGCAATGAAACATAATCCTCAATCACTGTCACTGCGCTACCGGACTCGGCCAGCAACAGGCAACGCGGATAACTTACGACATCCTTTTGCATCGCAATGAATAGCAGGTGTACCGGTACCGTAACTGCGATGTCACGTGGCACAACGACCAATGCCGCATCATGCAGAAATGCAGTATTAAGGGCCGCAAATACATTGTCGCGAAATTCTGTAAGACGCCCCAGATATGGCTCGATTTTTGCTGCGTGCGCAGCAAATCCAGCTTCCAGATTGACAACCGTTACATCACTGTCTGCAATGCCACTTGACAACTGGGGAGCATAGACACCATCGATGAATACCAGTCGGGTAGTCGCTTCCTCGATATAAAAGCGCTCTATGTCGGCGGCCTGGAGGCTGATGGTTGTGCGCACCGGATGGAATGGCATCTTGGTGAGCTGCGAAATATCGGTAAAACGCCATTCTTCGTCGCGCAGAGTGGGTACCGTCAGAACACCAACGCGGTCGACTGCCTCCGCGCGCAGCGCATTAAGCCATGCCAACGGACTTGTAGGCAATTGCGGCTGCCCTGCCAGCAGGGTTTCCAGGTAACCCGCATTAATGGTGCCGGTTGCACTCATGCCACCGCCCCCGCTACAGCCTTATGTTCGACTCCGACCCAGTCGTAGCCACGGGATTCGAGTTCTAACGCAAGCTCTTTGCCACCAGTCTTGATGATGCGGCCTGCTTCCATCACATGTACGTAGTCAGGCACGATATAGTTCAGCAAACGCTGGTAGTGCGTTACCAGCACGATCGCATTATCTTTGTTGGCAAGTTGGTTGACGCCGTTGGCGACGATCCTGAGTGCGTCAATGTCGAGGCCGGAATCGGTCTCATCTAAAATCGCCAAGCGTGGATCCAACATTGCCATTTGCAATATTTCATTGCGCTTTTTTTCGCCCCCGGAAAAGCCTTCGTTTACGCTACGTTCAAGAAAATCAGGACTCATTTCGAGTAACTTCATCTTTTCGCGCACATAGTCATCAAACTCAAGCGGGTCGAGCTCTTCTTTGCCACGATGGGTCTGTACGGTATTGTAGGTAAGACGCAGAAACTGGCTGTTGATAACACCGGGTATTTCAATCGGATATTGGAAAGCAAGGAACACGCCGGCACGTGCACGTTCTTCAGGAGCCAGATCAAACAAGTTTTGCCCTTCGAACATCACGGAACCTCCCGTGACTTCATAAGCTGAATGACCCGCGAGTATCTTGGAAAAGGTGCTCTTGCCCGAGCCATTGGGCCCCATAATGGCATGCACTTCGCCGCGCCTTACCGTTAGATCCAATCCTTTTAGAATTTCTGTACCATTCACGGTCGCACATAACCCGCGTACTTCGAGCACGATCTTGCTGTCTGGGTAAATCATCCAACACTCCCTTCTAGTTTGAAACTGAGCAATGCGGTCGCTTCGACCGCAAACTCCATTGGTAATTGCTGAAATACGTCTTTACAGAATCCATTGATGATCATGGACACCGCAGCTTCCGCGTCAATTCCGCGTTGTGCGAAATAAAACAATTGATCCTCACCGATCTTTGAAGTCGATGCTTCATGCTCTATTTGGGAGCTATTGTTCGCCACCTGTATATAGGGAAAGGTATGGGCGCCGGAATTCTGTCCAACCAGCATCGAATCACATTGTGAATAATTGCGCGCACCCGTGGCGCCTGGTGCAACCTTGACCAATCCACGGTAGCTATTATTGGAATGGCCGGCCGAGATTCCTTTGCTGACTATCGTGCTACGCGTGTTTTTGCCGACATGTATCATTTTGGTGCCTGTGTCGGCCTGTTGATAATGGTTGGTGACCGCAACGGAATAGAATTCTCCAACCGAATTATCACCAAGCAGCACACAGGAAGGATATTTCCAGGTAATCGCCGAACCGGTTTCTACCTGGGTCCAGGAAATACGTGAATTCACCCCTTTAGCCAAACCACGCTTGGTTACAAAATTATAAATGCCCCCAACGCCTTTCTCATCACCTGCATACCAGTTCTGCACTGTTGAGTATTTGATGTCGGCGTTATCGAGCGCTACAAGCTCTACTACCGCAGCATGCAGCTGATTGCTGCTGAACGCAGGTGCGGTACAGCCTTCAAGGTAAGAGACCGAAGCCCCTTCTTCAGCAACAATCAATGTACGTTCAAATTGGCCTGATTCCTCGGTATTGATGCGGAAATAGGTCGATAAATCCATCGGGCATTTAACCCCTTTGGGGATATAACAGAACGAACCATCGGTAAACACGGCTGAGTTGAGCGCGGCATAAAAATTATCACTGGGCGGAATTACGGTACCAAGATATTTCTGCACCAGCTCAGGATGATCATGCACCGCTTCCGACATGGAACAGAAAATAATGCCAACCTCGGCAAGTTTATCTTTATAAGTGGTCGCCACGGATACGCTATCAAAAATAACATCTACCGCAACGCCAGCAAGCGCCATACGCTCATGTAACGGCACACCCAGCTTTTCAAAAGTACGCAGCAATTCAGGATCAACCTCATCCATGCTTTTTAATTTCGGCTTTTGCTTGGGCGCAGAATAATAGCTGATAGCCTGAAAATCGATCTTCGGATAATGGACATTAGGCCATACAGGCTCTTCCATCTTAAGCCAGGCTTCATAAGATTTAAGCCGAAATTCAAGCAGCCACTCCGGCTCTTTTTTCTTGGTCGAAATCATCCGGATAGTATCTGCATTCAAACCTTTCGGCGCGACATCAGACTCGATGCTAGTGACGAAGCCATGTTTATACGGCTGGTTGACGAGGTTTTGCAGCGTTGCACTCATTAATGTTACCTCCGAAAAATCATCAAGGTCGAAGAAAAAGCTTATTCACGGGTTGCCTAAGGGGTTACATGGGGCAATTAAACAGTCGCACCTTACACTATGAATTTTGAACTATGGACTTTGCCGCTTCACCTGTCAGATTGAAGCTCTCGCCACAACCGCACATACTGCCGACATTGGGATTGTCAAATTTAAACATCTGCTTAAGCCCTTCAGTCACAAAATCTAAACGCGAGCCATTAATATAAGCCAAGGTCGAATCATTAAACACAACCTTGGCGCTATGCGCTTCGAACATATGGTCTCCTGCAAGCACCTCATCGGCATAGTCATAGGTATAAGCGTAACCGGAGCAGCCAACTTTTTTGACGCCAACGCGCAGGGCAAGGCCTTTTCCACGCTTTGCGAGTTGCTTTTGAATCTGTTTTGCCGCATTTTCAGTTAATGTAATCGCCATTATTTAACCTCCTGATAGTAGACAATAAAAAGTATCGCGAAAGGCCCGGATCAATCCCAGAATCAATCCTTATTAAGGTTGAGGAGGTAAGGCGCGATTAATCGTGCCTTACCTCCATTTATCCCACGAAACTAAATGATCTAAGTATTCATCTAGCAAAGCATTAAATCTAAACTACGCCGAAACAAGCACCGACTTAGTGATATTTTTACTGACGCTTACTGTTTTAATTTCGGACTTGGGTTTGGCGGCATTATCGACTAATTGCTGCAAGCTTACCCCCGCCATATAACCGTATAACGCTTCGTTCAGCCCCATCCATAAATCATGTGTAATGCATTGTTTCTCGTCTTGGCAATTAGCTTTTCCACCACACCGGGTAGCATCCACTGACTCATCCACCGCCACGACAATGTCAGCGACTGAGATTTGCGCGCTTGGACGTGCCAAATAATAACCACCACCCGGGCCACGTACTGCAACCACGATATTGCGCTTACGCAACTTACCGAACAGCTGCTCAAGGTAAGATTGCGAAATTTTTTGGCGCTCACTAATGCTGGACAGTGTTACCGGGCCACATCCGCCATGCAACGCCAGATCAGCCATTGCCATTACGGCAAAACGCCCTTTAGTGGTAAGCCGCATGATTTCTCCCTGAATTTACATCGCACAAGATCAGCATTTTTATCTGTGATAGACATGCCAACATGAACCAGCTCTTAATGTTTATAAATAGCCGCACTACCCTAATTTGTCTTCTTCAGGGCAATTACGCAAAGACTTTTTTCAGCCTGGCCCATGAACAATTTATGTAGAACTACTTTAAGAAGATCAGCTACCATTTGATCCTGCGCGATCATCACGCGAACTGAATCTATGAAAACCCTTAATTTGGGAAGAATAATAAAATACCCAACCGATTTAGTCAACTAATAACTTTAGTCAACAATTCTATTCAGGTAATTGGGATCAAACTTATCGGCAGTGGCGCGTTCTTCGTCGATGTTTACGCCCATTTTTTCTAATTGTTCCAGAATAAGATCGATGCGTTTGTCCACCACCATACCATGCCCTAACAAGCCGTGGATAGCTTGAGCCAGCGGATCATTCTGGTCATTACTGATGCCATAAGCATTAAAACCTGGCCTTTTTGAAGCCTCATCAAGGATGCGCGCCGGTATCCCGGCAGCCGTTGCTCCCGCCGGTACATTCTTCACTACCACGGCATTAGAGCCTATTTTGGCGCTATCGCCGATGGTAATAGGACCCAAGATTTTAGCGCCGGCCCCAACCACGACACCATTACCTAGCGTGGGATGGCGTTTGCCTTCTTTCCATGAAGTCCCGCCCAGCGTTACGCCGTGATACAAAGTGCAATCATCACCGATCTCAGCGGTTTCACCGATCACCACACCCATGCCGTGATCAATGAAAAACCGCCGCCCAATCGTTGCCCCCGGATGAATCTCAATACCGGTCAAAAAACGGCCTAAGTGCGACAAAAAGCGCGCCAGCCATTTCAGCTTTGCATACCAAAGCCAATGTGCCATGCGATGCACCAGGCGCGCATGAAATCCCGGGTAGCAGGTTATTACTTCAAATACACTGCGCGCCGCTGGGTCGCGCGCAAATACGCTGTCTATATCTTCTTTAACAGATTGGAACATCAGGGCACCTAACTTTACTCACTCAATTTTTTTGTTTTGATCGTCGAATTTTTGCTGCGTATTGTATTCAGCCGTGACTGTCAAAATACCACGCAAAATATTCACTTCCTCAGGCTCCAGCCGTGCACGTGCATATAAACGGCGCAATTTTTGCATCAGCTTGGTTGATTGCTTATCCCGTAAAAAACCAATTTCGGTAAGTGTGTCTTCCAAATGCCGGAAAAATCTTTCCACCTGCTCCGCCGATGCCGGGTTAAGTTCGGGCGGGGCATATTCTCCCTGTCCTGCAGCCAGGCGCAGCTCATAGCATATCAATTGCACCGCAGCCGCCAAATTAAGTGACGTGTACGACGGGCTGGCAGGAATGCGTACCATAAAATGACAGCGTGCCAACTCATCATTAGTCAAGCCGGACATTTCTGTACCAAACAGAAGCGCCACAGGTTGCTGTACCGCCTGCTGCGCCATGAGTGGCATCGCCGCGCGCGGAGCGAGCACCTCTTGCGAAATATAACGTGCACGTGCCGACATTCCCGCCACCAAAACCACGCCTTGCAACGCTTCGTCCAGCGAGCCACACACAACTGCGTTTTGCAGCACATCTGCCGCGCTGGCGGCCATCGCATCTGCTTGTCGGTCAGGAAAATGCTGGGGATTAATCAAACAGGCTCTGCAGTCCCATGGTCTTCATCGCGCGTGCAGCCGCGCCAATATTGCCTGGATGGGTGGTATGGCTCAGTACCACACGTACATTATTTAAAATCTCTGGTTTATCCAAAGTGCAATTCACACTAAAATACGCTACCGGAACAATCCGACTGCTCATTAAAAAGGTTCGTTATGCATCCCATGCTCACCATCGCGGTGAAAGCCGCGCGTCGCGCCGGCAACTTGATCCACCGTGCCGCCGATAATCTTGACCATCTCACCGTCACCAAAAAATCCCACTCCGATTATGTCAGTGAAGTGGATCGCGCAGCCGAGCAAGCCATCATCAACACCTTGCTGGACGCCTATCCAAAACACGCAATTCTAGCAGAAGAGAGTGGCGCCCAAGGCGACTCGGAATATCTCTGGATCATCGATCCGCTTGATGGCACCACAAACTTCTTGCATGGTTTTCAGCAATACGCCGTGTCTATTGCATTGCAGCACAATGGCGTCTTGACCCAGGCAGTAATATATGACCCCACCAAGAATGATCTATTCACCGCCACGCGCGGCAGCGGCGCTTATATCAATGACCGCCGTCTGCGTGTAAGCAAACGCATCGAACTGGCCGATTGCCTGATCGGCACCGGATTTCCTTACACCAAATTTGAACACTTGGATCCCTACATGAACATCTTGCGCGACATGATGCAAAAGACCTCCGGCCTGCGCCGGCCTGGCTCTGCCGCACTTGATCTCGCCTACACTGCGGCGGGGCGCTATGATGGTTTTTTTGAAATTGGACTTAAACCTTGGGACATCGCCGCAGGATGCTTGCTTATTACAGAAGCGGGCGGCTTGGTGGGGGATATGCAAGGTAACGACGCCTACCTCAAAAGCGGCAACCTTTGTGCAGGCAACGCCAAGATATTTGCGCAAATGCTGCAAGTCATCGCTCCGCATCTGACAGAGGGACTGAAATCCGATAAATCATAAATAATTCTGGTACAAACTACAGAATCCGACCACAGCAATTTATATTGAGGATGGATTCAAAAAACAACCACAACAAATTAATATCCATATAGCAACAGCCGTCGATTTAATTTAACTTCCACGTGGTATGTGGAATTTAAGCGCTTACTTTTTGTAAAGCCCGCCGAATTTGGATGCGTTGCGGTAAAAACCAGTTAGCCATCCATCTCTAAATCCGCATTCCACGCCGAAATCACAAAGCGCAGGCTTCCCTTGACACCAGGAAATGCTGGTTTGTGTGTACCATCCGCCTCGATGGTATGGCTATCAAACGGTACCACTACCTCCACCCGCTCCTTGTCTAGCGGTTTTACGTCAAGCACCGTTTCCGCCGCCAACATCCCCGAGCCTTGCCATGAGTATTTCACCTTCCACATCTCATTCTCATTGCGCGGAGGCACCATTTCGAGAATGAGCGCATCGCGGAACAGATAGCCGCCTTCGTAATGCTCGTTAACCCATAGACGCCGTTCAATCTCGTAATCAGGGGCACGAATGCCAAGTGTCAGGCTGTAAGCTAACGAGCGGCGTTTCGGATTCACTTTGGCACGGTTTGCCAGAAATACGCTGGAAAGATATTGCGCCTTTACCTCCTTCCAGCTGGCATGTGGCACGCAGGCTACCGAATCTTCCTCGGCGGTACGCCGCGATAGATACCATAACTTGCCTCGGGGCGAGGCTAACACCTCAATTTGATACAGGGCATTGACACTGCGCCCGGCGTCAGCCTCCACCTGCACCGCTGTCGGTAAGCGAATATCCTCTATGTCGAGCCACAAGTCGACACGCACGTCTCCGAACAAAAAGCGCGTCAGATTCTGGAACGCCTCTTCGCTATTAACGATGCCAAAATAGCCGGAATGGGAGCGGAAGGTGAAGGCTTTTGCACAGGGCTCGCCAATTGAGCCATTGGCATTAAGACCCATTAAAGTGGCGTTGGCAATACGCACCAAGCCGTCACTGCCATTGCCTACAAAGGTGCGTGACAACCCTGCCGCTGTGTCGTAGTCCAGGCGATTTGTACCGACCATGCAAAACACCTTGCGTGATGAAAAGCTCTCCTCCGGTATCAAATCGACCCGTGAATGTTTAGCGTAGGCTTTCTTCAAATTTAGATACTCAGGCATACGCTCTTGGCGGTTGAAATTGTCGATGTCAAAGGCAGTCAACCATGATGGCGTGTTGATTCCCAGCAAATCGATACCATTATGCGGCGTAGCGTAGGTAAAAAATTTATCGACATGGGCGCGCATGTTTCCAGGATCAAGGGCAGGGTTCTGCAAGAAAGCCCGGCACACCAAGCCACCCATCGAATGCGCTACCAAGTAACAACGAAAATCCTTCGGTGCCATACCATTGGCGGGGTTTTGCACACTAATTCGCGCACTCAGGCCACGAGGGTGCCCAGGCCTTTGGCGAAACCTTCAATGCTGGGTGTATGGCCGTCCCCCAACAAAGTCGAAGCCGGATCGTAATAGCGATAAATCACGATCGAGCGGCCTGTGAGCGAATTGTCGGTCGGTTTACCGTCAGCGGCTACCTCCCATTCTGGATCCACGATGTCATAACCATCTTCATACACGTCGCTATAACCAAACTCGGAACCAAGACGTACTACCGGCGATTCGAAAACATATTTTCGGGGCTGCTGATTTTTATCTGGCACTGCCCGATAAACAGTGGAGCCGAGGTTGAAGCCACAAAATGGGTCGGCCGTGGTCTGGTTAATTTCGTCGCGCGTCATGGCATAGCCACGCACGTAGATAATCGGGAAGTAGGGTGCTTTGATCGCGGCATGATAAACCTCAAATAATAAATGTTCGGCTGTTGGCTGTGCCAAGTATATATCATCAAGCTTAGCCTAAAGATCGACATATGTATGGTCATACAAAGCTATTTTTTTGAGAACTCGTCAAAATGCTGCCCATATAAACCAGTATGTTGGCAAAGGCTTCAGCAAGCTCCATCCGAATGGACTGCATCAATCAACATTTCCCCAAGTATGGTATGGACAGGGTTACTCATACCTTGCCGATTCCCATGCGTGGATCGCCTGTTTCCGGGTTTCACCCCAATAATACCCACCCAACCTGCCGCTTTGTTGTATGACGCGGTGGCAGGGTATCAGGAGCGCGACGGGGTTAGCGCCTACCGCCAGCCCCACCGCTCTCGCAGAACTTGGACGGCCAGTCGCGGTTGCCACTTGGGAATAGCTGGCTACTTTTGCCGGAGGTATCTGTAACAATGCTTTCCACACGCTGATCTGAAAATTTGTTCCAGAAACATGTAAAGAGACTGGGCGGTCTAATATTTGTTTTTTGCCGAACATGGTTTTAATAATCGCAAACGTCCGTTGATGATTTTTATGCACTGTGGCATGTGGCCATTTTTTAAGTAAATTAGTTAGATGCCCATCGGCTTCCGCGTTATCCAGAAACGAAAAGCTACATACACCTCTAGGTGTGATGGCAATAAACGCTTTTCCAAAAGGAGTGTCATGTACGGCATATTCAATCGTTAAACCCGCACCGCCCATCTTGTACTCTCCGGGTGTAACCGCTTCCAGATGAATGAAATGGTCATGTAATCGGGAACTGCTGCTCAACCCCAGAGAGTCAGAGATTTCAAGGAGTGGTCTTGATTCGCTGAGTAATTGTTTAGCGCGCTCCAGCGTAAGTACCTGCAAAAATCTTTTGGGGGTTACACCAGCCCAGTGGCTAAATAGGCGGTGAAAATGGAAAGGACTCAGGTGTAAATGCCGCGCAATTTCTTCTAATGTGGGCTGGTTGTTTACCCGGTTAATAATGAAAGAAATTGCTTCAGCTATGCGGTCATAGTCAGACATCTAGGCCTTCCGTGGCATGTTGTACGAAACCTTTCATAATTTAGGGCACTTCTAAAAATTAAGAGTTCTAAACAAGACTAGGCACGAATAAAAAATGTTGACGCAGCATATGATTGATATGTAAGGAAACATTTTTTGTGAGCAACAACGTATTGTGACGAAATCTGAATTTTTAGAGGTGCCCTTTACTGTTGTACTAACAAAAACTTGCTCCAGTACGGAAGGAATATGAAGGTTTAAGCGCTTATCTGCAACCCGAATCTTGCTATGTTTGAGCGATAACGTCTGCTCTCGATGGATGGACTATAGGACGCCTCTAAAAATTCAAGTTGCTAAACAAAACAACGCACGAGTAAAAAATTTGAGCGCCGCATATAGTTGATATGTAAGCGATAATTTTTTTGAGTGCTGCTGTATTGTGACGAAACGGGGTAAGCAGGCAAAAGGTAAAGCGGCTGCTCGCAAAATTGAATTTTTAGAGGTGCCCTGAAGTACATTCCAGCTCGGGCGAACGGTGGGCTGGCATTCTTGGAAGAACTGCCCACCGTTCGGTGACACAATGTTAGATCGACAGTGACCTCGTTTTATCGCTCATTTGCTCACGTCTTCAACTTCACGTTTGTACGCGTCACTGGAAAGCCCCGCATCTTTAAGGCAACGATCCCGCACTTGCGCGTCGGGGTGCTTGATGCACTCTGACCTTTGGGCATTACGGCCCATAGCGTAAAGCTGCTCTGAAGAACAGGCTGCAACCGATATGCCAACAAGTAAAGCGGTTGTAAACGCATGTAGTTTCATCGATCTTCATTTCCTTCGTGCCAATGCGCCATACATGGGGTGAGCGACATAATCTTATAACGATAAACCATCATAGTTTTGTACCGGCACTGATGCGAGGTCAATGCCTTCAATGCAACGGATATTGATAGCCGCCATGTTATTACCATTTGGGCCAACGCCTTCGCCATATGGATGGATGCCGCATGTTGGGCAAAAACGGTGCTTAATAATATGCTTGTTAAAAGTATAGGTACTCATCTCACTTTCTGGGGTGAGTAGCCTAAGTTTTTCACGGGGCACAAACCACATGAGCGTGCCTTTACGTGAGCAAATTGAGCAATTGCATGCTATTGCTCCGTTATTTTCACCCTCCACCTCGAATGCTACTTTGCCGCAATGGCAACGACCCTTGTATATCATGATTACTCTCCTCGGTTAATTAGCCCGGTAGGTTAGGTTGAATGAATGAAGCCTAATATTTCACCGCTCATTCAGCACAACCCACCGGGCTGCCTTTTTTCAGGGTGCTACACGCGGAAGAGGGTTCCCGCCCTTTGTAATTTCAACCGCTTGTGCAAATCGTTTGTGATAAGTTTCTTCCGTTAAAGTCGTAAATAGATCAGTCTTAATTCTACGCTTCGTAATAACGGTAACTTCAGTACTGTCTTTGTTGACAGGCTTAATCCAAGCACCCATGACAGCGCCATAAGAGTAACCGTTTAATCCACTGCTTGTGAGCATGTAGCCTTCATTCTTGTGCTCTTCAATAGCGTCCGAACCCTCCCAACGAAAAACTGTTTTGGCAATTTCCCATGCCTGCTCTGGCGTTACGGCATAGGTTTTGGTTATACCTTCGGCACCAGTTTCTTTTGCCCGTACAACATCATTTAAACTTGCGCAGCCAGATAAAGAAATGAATGCCATCGCAACAAAAATTGCCGTAATGATTTTTTTAAACATGGCGATTACTCTCTTTTTAACTTGTGATGATTCAAAGGTATTGTCACGCTGCCTAACAAGCTATTTGCTGACAATAGCCCACATATTGTCGTTAGTGGGCAGGGCATTCAAGCTGTCCACTTTCAAACCGGAACGTTCGACGATTAAACGCAGCGTTTGGGGTGAAATAATTTACATGGTCAGGATACCTAAACCCACACCACCTATCTTGTCTGACGATTCGGTTGAATGAAGCAAAATTGGGTACTTTGATGACAATTTTGCCATGACTATCAAGTTTTTCCTTACAAATCTTGAGTAACTGGAGCGGGCTGGTTTCATGTTCCAAAAACGAACAGAGAATAATAAAGTCAATGGAGTTGTCAGAGATTTCCTTTAGCCCCCCTATAGCCGAGTTATGGATGCAATATCCCCCAATTTTTTCAAATGGGTGTTCGCCTCTGCGGCTTGGGCTTGTGATATTTCAATACCGATGCCTTTTATTGATGCCGGCTGTTTGCTGTTCATGTGGCTGGCTATCTTCGCCAGTTTTTCCCCAATACCGCAACCGACATCCAAAACATTCAGCGAAGTTTTGCCATTTGCCAGAAGTTGCTTCAGGATTTTTTCAGAGACAGTTTCAATCCTTTCTTTTTTCCTCAATTTGCCGCGTAACTTTTTGATTGCTGAGCTGATAAAAAATGCGACGGGCTCCCTGGCTTTTCGTCGCGCCCTTTCTTCTGAAAATTGCTTTTCCCACGCCAATTCATCAACAAGCCGGGAATAATCAGGTGGATTTTGTAGATAAACGATCCCTGTTTCAGAGCATTCCACAATTATCCATTCATCTTTTGAATATTTGGAGACACTTACGCGTGTTTCCGTTTCTGTGATCGGATTCTGTCTATTCATGATTCTTTGCCATAACGCCTTAAAGTAGATCCAATAAAATACTAAAAATTTTATCGGGTTGATTTATATACAAAATGCATCAAACAACCCTTTAGGGGCTACATATCAGAATGACAATCAATTGCCCAGCTATCCACTATTCCGCAGTCCCGCCGCAATTCCGTTAATGGTCAGGTGTATCGCACGTTTCACTAGATAGTGGGTGTCTCCCGAGCGGTGGCGGTGTAATAACCCCACTTGCAGGTGGTTAAGCGGGTCGATATAGGGAGTGCGTGTGGTAAGGCTGCGCGCCAAAGTCGGATTACTTTGCAGTAAGGTGGTTGCGCCAGTGATGGCAAATAGCATATCCACAGTCAGCTGCCATTCAGTCTCTATCATGTTGAAAATAGTGTGACGCAGGGCTTCATCCGGCACCAGTTCGGCATAACGTGAGGCGATACCCATGTCGGTTTTGGACAAAACCATGTCCATGTTGGAGAGCAGGCCGCGAAAAAATGCCCAGTTTCGATACATGGCTTGTAATTGCTGAAGTCCCGCTTCACCTTCACGTTCAATAAATTGTTGTATTGCACTGCCAAAACCATACCAGCCAGGCAACAGTACACGATTCAAGCTCCAACTAAACACCCAAGGAATAGCCCGCAAGTCTTCGATGTTGTTGGATGCCTTGCGCGAGGAAGGACGGCTGCCGATATTAAGTTCAGCAATTTCCCGAATTGGGGTCGCGGCAAAAAAATAATCGGTAAAACCGGGAGTCTCATATACCAGCTTGCGGTAGGCGGCGAAAGCATCCAGGCTAAGCGCTTCCGCAATGCGGAGGTATTCCGGCATAGGGCTGTTGTCACTATGATCACCATGATGGTGCAATAATGTAGCCTCCATAGTGGCGGCGATAAGAATTTCCAGATTACGCCGCCCGATGTCAGGGTCAGAGTATTTACTGGCGATAACTTCGCCCTGCTCGGTAATGCGAATTTGGGCGTTTACGCTGCCCGGCGGCTGCGCTAAGATAGCCTCGTAACTTGGGCCGCCGCCACGCCCCACTGTGCCGCCTCGGCCATGGAAAAGACGCAGTTCAACGCCATGATTCTCAAACACCTTAACCAGCTCGAGTTCAGCCTTATAGAGTTCCCAATTGGCAGTAAGGTAACCGCCATCTTTGTTGCTATCGGAATAACCCAGCATGACTTCCTGCGTATCACCGCGGCTCTTTAATAATTCACGGTAAAGCGGAATAGAAAATAATTCATTCATGATCACGCCGCAAGCACGTAAATCGGCGATAGTCTCAAACAACGGAATGATATTGAGGTGCAGCTCATAACCACTGCCCAGCAAGCCGACCTGTTGCAACATTAAAGCCACTTCGAGTAAGTCGCTTACCGCATCAGTTTTGGAAATGATGTAGTTAGGCAATGCGACGTGACCGAAACGGTGGTGAATTTTTGCGGCTACTTGCATCAAACGCAACTCACTTTGAGCAATATCAGAAAATGTGTCCAAATCACTGGCCAATGTATTACCTGCCTGCAATGCCTTAATTAGGACACTACGGCGATTTTCTTCATCTAATTTGGGGTAATCGGTGTCACCCGTCTTGGCGAGTAATTCACTCACTACTTGTTCATGCACGCCACTGTGCTGGCGCATATCCAATGGCGCGAGATGGAAGCCGAATACCTCGACGGCGCGGCGCAGGTAAGCCACCCGTCCGCGCGCCAAATACAATGCGCCATGTTGTTCCAGCGAGTGAATGATAATGTCAAGATCGGCAATATATTCTTGCGCATTAGCGTAAGGTTTTGTATCCCGGCCAACGGCACGCAAGTGCTTGACGTGGTGCCCGAGTTGTTCTGTCGTAGCCACCAAACGCGAGTAGATGGCAATCAGCGCGCGACGATAGGGTTCATCTTCGCGGCTTACCGCTTTGTCTGGCGACAGCGCGGAAAACTCCGCTAATTCCTGGCTGACTTTTACTAGCCGGGTAGATAGACTAAGTCGCGTACCGAGCAGATGGGTTTCCGTCAAATAGTATTCCAGTGTCGTAGCCGAATGCCGCATAGCGGCATCTAGCATGACTTGATGCGTGACAAATGGGTTTCCATCACGGTCACCTCCGATCCAGCTGCCAACACGCAAAAATGGCGGAACGCGCAGGCGCTTGCCGAAACGCACTTCTATTTGCTTTTCCAGGCTGGCATAAATCTTGGGGATTTCACTGAAGAAAGTATAGCGATAATAGGCTAGGCCATTCTTTACTTCATCCGGCACTGTTAGTTTTGATGTGCGCAACATGCGCGTGTGCCACAGGATCAGCACGAAGCGGCGCAGTGCTTCCTCATTGTCGGCAAGTTCATCCGGCGTCATATCGATCCGATCGCGGTCTGATAGCAAACTGGCAATGATGAGCTGGCAGTCGAGGATGCTTTTTCGTTGCACCTCGGTAGGGTGTGCGGTGAGCACCGGTGAAATTAGCGCCTTATTGAGAAAAGCCTGCATAGCCTCAGCAGAAATATGCTTTTCTTGTATACGGTCAAGAGCAAGTTGCACACTTCCCTCTTGTGGCGGTGAACCGGCATTGAGATGCGCGCGGCGACGACGGTTATGGTGCAGGTCTTCAGCAATGTTGGATAATTGCGAGAAATAACTGAAAGCACGAACTACGGACAAGGTATCGCGTGGTGATAATGCATCCAAGATTTGTTCCAATTGATCGCGATCGCGTTCATCTTGAGTCTTGCGGAAATGCACTGCACAGCGCCGCACGTTCTCAACCAAGTCGAAGGTTTTTTCGCCTTCTTGTTCGCGTAATGTGTCACCAAGGATACGTCCGAGTAGGCGAATGTCTTCTCGTAATGGCATGTCTTTAAAGGATATGTCGGCAGGCGTGGCGAGCAAGTTCATGGTATTTATCTTCTAAAACAGGTGTCTTCTACAACATACGGTATAACGCGCGCGCAATAGGCTCATGTTAGAATGCGGCGCAATCGAATTTACAACTAAAGATTCAGGAAAACCAATGAATCAGGTATCTCAGGCGCAAGCCGCCCCCGCAAAACTGGTCATCGTATCGCGTGAAAGCGCGTTGGCAATGTGGCAGGCAGAATTTATCCGTGATCGGCTACGTGCATTATACCAACAAACCGAAATCAGCATATTGGGCATGACCACACAAGGCGATCAAATTCTTGATGTAACGCTGTCTAAAATCGGTGGCAAGGGTTTATTCGTAAAAGAGCTTGAGACTGCGTTGGAAGATGGGCGCGCTGATATTGCGGTGCACTCGCTGAAGGATATGCCTATGCACTTGCCACCGGGATTTATGTTGGCCTGCATTGACAAGCGTGAAGACCCCCGCGATGCCTTTGTTTCTAACCTCCATGCCAATCTTGAATCATTACCGCCGGGCAGTGTGGTAGGCACTTCGAGCTTACGCCGTGAAAGCCAGCTGCGTGCACGTTTCCCCCATTTGAAAATTGAATCATTGCGGGGTAATGTGTAGACCCGTTTGCGCAAACTGGACGAAGGCAAATACGCCGCCATTATCCTTGCCGCTGCGGGTTTGAAACGTTTGGGCTTGGGTGACCGTATCCGCGATTTAATTTCTCCGGAGAACAGCCTGCCGGCAGTAGGGCAGGGTGCGCTTGGCATTGAATGCCTTATTTCCCGCCCCGACCTGGAAGTGTTGTTGCGTCCACTGCACCATGCAGATACTGCCACTTGTGTGCAGGCGGAACGTGCCTTGAGCCGTGCATTGGCGGGTAGCTGCCAGGTACCGCTCGGTGGTTTTGCAGAAATAGTGGGTGGCGAACTACACTTGCGGGGCTTTGTCGGCAGTCCGGATGGTAAGCACATGGCACATGCCAAACTATGCGGTACAACTACCGACCCCGAAGCATTGGGTAACGCCGTGGCGCAAGCATTACGTGCTCAAGGCGCGGACGATATTCTTGCGGCTTTATGAGATTCAACACGACAATTTACTGTAGGGCCCCAGCAATACAAGTAATAAAATTTATTTTTGGCAGGGATCACTCTTTACCAAAAAAAGGGGAGGCTCAAGTTTTTTGCCCAAACTCTCTAAGCCTGCACCGCTACATCTCTGCGATAAAATAAAATTTATTTTGACATGATGCAACAGCAGCCACTAGCCGGGTTAAATATCGTAGTGACCCGGCCGCGCGGGCAGGCCAAAAATTTGGCGCAACGCATAATGCAGGCTGGTGGGCAAACTACCCTATTTCCCCTGCTAGAAATCAGTCCGGTGCTTGATCCGCAATCTTTGCACGCGCTTATCGCCCGTCTGCACGAATTCAATCTTGCTATTTTCGTGAGCCCCAATGCCGTGCGTTATGGCATGGAAGCGATTATTACTGCAAGCAACGCTGTTTCTTCCAGCCAGCTTAGTTCTCCCGGCTTCTTTCCTCTAGCCGATGGATCAGACATAAGCAATAAAGCGGAGGGTCACGCTAATGTTTCAACCAAACAATACAATGCGTTGCCCGCAACCTTAAAAATTGCAACAGTAGGTCAAGGCAGTGTTCGAGCGCTGCGTGATTACGGTGTAACACATGTCATTGCGCCACAAGATCGTTTCGATAGCGAGGCGTTACTGGCGCTACCGGAACTAAAACAGACCGCTGGCTGGCGTGTGGTCATTTTTCGCGGCAATGGCGGACGTAAGCTATTGGGCGATACCCTTAATGCGCGCGGTGCCGAGGTCGAGTACGCCACGTGCTACCAACGTGCCAAGCCACATCAAGATACCAGCATGTTGATTGCTGCCAATCCAGATGCCATTACAGTAACCAGCAGCGAAGCTTTAGGGTATTTGTGGGATATGCTGGATAGTATGGCGAAAAAACAACTGGCCGCTGTACCCTTATTTGTACCGCATGCACGCATTGCCGAAACTGCACATAACTTGGGTTGGAGTGAGGTGGTGCTGACTGGGGAAGGGGATGACGGTTTGATATCAAGTTTGATAGCATGGGCAAACAAAAATGCTTCAAACAAAATTGGAAAGAAGTTATGACCAAGCAAGCGCCCCCCGCCGAACCAATCAATTCTGGTATGTCCGAGACGCTAATAGCGCCTACTGCTTCAGCGCATAATCGTGTGGAAAATATTATTTCACGCATGAGCGTTGTGCAAATAGTACTGGCTGTAGTGCTGGTAGTGTTTCTATGGCAGTGGTTTGACACCCACCTTCAGATTAATAATATGCAGCAGGAATTGGCGCGCCGCTTGACCGAAATGGACGGCAACAACAAGGCCAGCCAAGTATTGGTAATGCAAGTGCAAGAATCCATGCGCGAACTGTCTGTCAAAGTGAATGTGCTGGAAGCCCATTCTGCCGAAGCACAAAATCAGCGGGCTGCGCTGGAGTCGCTCTATCAAGATATGTCCGGCAGCCGCGATGAGACGGTGCTGGCTGAAGTGGAGCAGTTGCTGCTGATCGCGGGACAGCAATTACAACTTTCGGCCAATGTAAAGGCGGCGTTAATCGCCATGCAACAGGCCGATGATCGTCTTAAGCGTATGGATCGAGCCGCCTTAAATGGACTGCGTAAGGCCATCAATCGCGACATCGATAAGTTGCGTACATTGCCAGATGTGGATGTACAGGGTATTAAGTTCCGCCTCGATAATATCATCGCTGAAGTGGACACCTTGCCGCTGGTACAGGACGTTGCTCATGTGCCGCAGAATAAAAATGTCGTTATAACCCCAGCAGTACTTGATGAAAGCGCATGGCGAAGATTAATGCGCGAAATTTGGGAAGACATGAAACGTTTGGTGCGCATCGAAAATATACAAAAGCAAGAGTTGCCGCTACTGCCGCCTACACAAACTTTCTTTTTACGTGAAAATTTGAAGTTGCGCTTGTTGTCAGCACGTCTTGGCTTGTTGTCGCGCGATGAAAAGAGCTTTAAACATGATCTGCAATCAGTGCAAGAATGGATAGTACGTTATTTTGATGTCAAATCCACCAGTGGTGCGCTAGCTATAACTAACTTGCAAAAGCTGCGGGAGGCCAGCATAAACATTGAATTGCCAGATGTTAGTGCAAGCCTGGAAGCCGCCCGCAACTATCGTTCTTCGCTCGGCAAGGGGGCACGATGAAGTTCCTGATGTGGCTACTGGGATTATTCTCGCTAGCCGTGGCGTTAAAGTTGGCAGCCCACAATCCTGGCTACTTACTGCTAATGTATCCACCCTACCGTATTGAGATCTCACTCACCCTGTTTTTGCTGATGCTGCTAACCCTGTTCGTGCTGGGATATTTCGCCGTGCGCTTGGCATTGTCCGCCATCCGCCTCCCCGCTTATGTGCGCCAGTTCCGCATGGAACGTGCTCACAGCAAAGGGCGCTCAGCCATGATGGAAGCGCTTGTCGCTTTCTTCGAAGGACGCTATGCGGTAGCGGAAAAAGCTGCGGTAGACGCGATGGAATTAGGCGAAAGTTCCAGCCTCAACCCTGTTATTGCGGCACGTGCAGCGCATGAGCTACGTGAATTCGAGAGGCGAGATGCTTACCTGGCTACAGCCGATAATAAATCGGCAGGTGTATCCACCATGCGCTTGATGGCGCAAGCAAAATTTAATCTCGATCAACATCAGCCTCAAGCCGCGCTTCAATCGCTGAAAGAGTTACGCGAGAGTGGGGTAAAAGGACATGTTGGCGCGCTTCATCTTGAGCTTAGGGCACAGCAACAGGCGCGAAATTGGGATGCGATACTGGATGTTGTAGATCAATTGGAAAAGCGCAGTGCAATGGATGCCGCTGCTGCCGCGCAGATACGCCAGCAAGCTTGGCTGGAAAAAATCCGCGCACACACGCTGGATGCCCCCGCGTTGCTGGCCGTTTGGAAAAGCACCCCTGGCGAGTTCAAAAAGCGTCCTAAAGTTGTAGCGGCGGCTGCGCGTGCTTTCATCCATCAAGGGGATTGCCGTAACGCAAGGCAGATTATCACTGACAGACTGAACGCGGCATGGGATAGCGATTTGGTAATGCTGTATGGGGAATGCCTGACGGGCGAAGCAGGAAGCCATATTGAACAGGCAGAGCGCTGGCTCAAGCAGCATCCTGACGACGCCGGATTATTGCTGGTGTTGGGGAAGCTGTGTTTGCATCAAGGGTTGTGGAGTAAAGCCCAAAATTATCTGGATGCCAGCAACAGCATTGTACCCAGCAGCGCTGCGTATACTACGCTCGGTCATTTGTCTGAAAAATTGCAGCAACCGGATGAGGCATTTAAATATTTTCAGAAAGCAATGGCGTTAGTACAACCGGGTAAATAAGCAGGTGCAGCCTGGATGAAGCGGCAGAGCGCAGACTATGCCAACCCTGTTATTGCCACAGCGCTAGGAAAAATCAGCGCTAAGAATAGCCCTGGCTAGCGAGCCTTCCAGTAGGCAATCGATTTGAATTAAACAACGTGGCCATTTTTTTTGCTGTCGCCATTATGTCTTCCGCATCAAATATAGTCGAAATCACCGCTAGCGCATCTGCACCGGCATGTACCAACGATGCGGCATTGTGTAGGGTGATGCCCCCTATTGCTACCAATGGCACGGTAAGTTCGGCACGCGCCTGCCGCAACAATTCAATATCAGCCACTTCAGCGTTGGGCTTTATGGTTGAGGGAAAAAATGCTCCGAATGCCACATAATCGGCACCTGCATGAACTGCATTTTGAGCCAGTGGCAGACGGTTATAGCAAGAAACGCCGATGATTTTATGTATTCCCAGTGCGGCACGTGCCGTATCAACGCTATCATCCGCTACGCCTAAATGCACCCCATCTGCATCCACTTGTGCCGCCAGTTGCACATCGTCATTTACAATAAACGGTATGGCAAACTCGCGCGTCAGTTTGCGTAAGGCGTGAGCTTGTTCCAACCGCTGTACACTATTTGCTGATTTATTGCGATACTGCAAAATCCGTATCTTGCCTGCCAGTGCCAGTCGAACGCGATGCAGCAAATCTGTGGTATTAGCACAGTCTGGCGTAATGGCGTAAACGCCTTTAATGGCGTACGTTGGATTCATCCTCTTCGTCATCACGAGCCCAAAATAACCGATCTGGAATGTGTTGCCCCATGCCAGGCCGGAAAGCATATTGCAATGCCTTCCAAGTGAACTCCTGGGCCTCTTTCACCGCTTCATTCACCGGTAAGCCATTGGCCAACAAAGAGGCAATAGCCGACGCCAATGTGCAGCCGGAGCCATGATAAATGCCTGGTAGGCGCGTCCAGCTATCGCTACGTACTACGCCGTTTTCTCCGTAAAGAGTGTTAATTACCTTGGGCGTATGCTCGTGTGTGCCCGTCACCAGTACATATTCACAACCGAGCTGTACAATACGCTTAGCGCACTCAGTCAGATCGGGGTTATCTTCGTCATTATCTTCATCTTGAATGAGACGGCGTGCCTCTATGCTATTCGGTGTCAAGATAGTGGTTTGCGGCAATAACAGTTCACGCAGTGCGTCCAACATATCCTCATCGGCCAGTTCATCGCCACGGCCGGATGCCAGCACCGGGTCAAATACCAATGGAATATCGGGATAATCTGAGATCACTTCAGCAATTGCCGCGATATTCTCTACGCTGCCCAGCAGGCCGATTTTGAACGCCGCCACAGGCATATCTTCCAGCACTGCGCGTGCTTGATCAGAGACCCACTCAGCATCAATTGGCAAGATATCATCCACTCCGCTAGTATCCTGTACCGTAACTGCCGTCACCACGGACAAGGGGTGACAGCCCATACTGGCAATAGTCAGAATATCGGCCTGTAAACCTGCCCCCCCGCTGGGATCAGTGGCACCAAAAGCAAGAACAATAGGTGGGATATCAGACATGGCAGTAAGTGTCATTGTAAAATACAAAAGAAAGACGCAATTTTAACTGAAATTACTCGCCATGACCCCAAACCCTGAATATAAAACCTACATGTGCCTAATTTGTGGATGGCTCTACGATGAAGCTACTGGTTCCCCTGAAGATGGCATCTTGCCCGGCACGCGCTGGGAAGATGTGCCTATAAACTGGACTTGCCCGGAATGCGGGGCGCGTAAGGAAGATTTTGATATGGTTGAATTTTAATGCTCAGCTTTAAAAACGACTTGTATTTGAATACAGTTGGGCATATAAAGTAAAAGTTAGGGCTGGGTAAGGATCAGAACGTAAACCATTTGGGGGACGCTTATCGAGACTGCAATAAATACAATCTGAAGTGAGTAACTCACCGGTACAAACCGGTTCAGTCGGTAACCCAGATATCGATAGATAACGCCGCCCAATGCGGCGTTATTGCTTCTCAAGCTGAATCAGCACTTGATTTGTAAAATAAGCTACAACTTCACGGCAATGTTCTGGCAACACGAAAGCCTGTGTAAGCGTTACGGCTCGACTGGTCGCTCATGAAGCGCACGGCGGAGCGCGCGTCCCTCGGATCAATGATCCATGAACCGCCGCGCAGCACTCGCCATTCTTGGTTGCTTAGCGTGCTTGTTGCGCCGCCAGACGACCAAGCCTTGCCGTCTGCCGGAGCCCCCCTGTAGGTATCATGCCAGGTATCCTCCACCCATTCCCAGACATTTCCCAGCATGTCATGCAACCCAAATGCGTTAGGCGCAAAACTTCCTACTGGCGAGGCACGCTTGCAACTCCATTCGCTTTTGCTGTCTTGGCAGTTGCAGTTATTTTTC
Organism: Nitrosomonadales bacterium; assembly: GCA_016721605.1. Taxonomy (GTDB): domain Bacteria; phylum Pseudomonadota; class Gammaproteobacteria; order Burkholderiales; family Gallionellaceae; genus Nitrotoga. Next base: position 35,204 of record JADKHS010000004.1, on the reverse strand, counting down.
CCAAGCTCATCGCCCCAGTAATACTCCGTCACCGATCCGGCACGGCACGCATATTCCCATTCCGCCTCTGTCAACAAGCGGTAGGTCTTACCCGTATGGGTTGATAGCCAGCGCACATAGGCTTGTGCATGAATAAAATTAACATTAGTCACTGGCAGATTGTCACCTGCCCAACCGTTATCTGCAGGGGAATAGGTGGTTTCGCCGGACACGGCGAAACGCTTCCATTCCGCCACTGTGACTGGGTATTTCCCCACCGCAAAAGGACGGGTAATCGTAACTTTATGTTTTTTAGATATTTCGCCCATACGATAACTGCCGGCCGGTATTACTACCATCTCGGGAGTATCTGGCCCATCGCGGAAAATTTTGGCAAGCCCGATTTCGGTTGCCGCCGTCATTTGCTCCAATTGGATTTGTTCTACCGAGCAGCACTCTACGCCTAACGGCCCACTTAGCTCTTCTTTCTGTTCCCTAAGCTTTGCCTGAGCCTGTGCATGTTCTTCCGCCAGATAGATGAGATGGGCAACCTCTTTATCATTAGATGCCTGCACCCATTCTTTTTCCACTAGGCCATCTTGCGTGATGGCATTAATAAGGTGGCTGCCCGTAGACAAAGAAAAACGTCGGGGTGTGTTTTTATCTAGTTGACCCTGATCGTCGCCATTTATCGTGAGATAGCAATCCATATCAGATTCAAGCAGCAAAGCAGCGGCAGTTTTAGCAGAAGGCTCGCCGCCGGAATCTGAATTTTTGAGATGGTCTTCGTGTTGTTCATTACTCATTAATGCCATCCGTGTTAAAGAATTGAAGAGAAAATGGTAAGGGTTCAGAACGCTAACTTACAAAAACCTGCTGCGAGATGTTTGCAAATTTAGATACTTTTGAAAATATACTCAATGAATTGACTACCGTTTACGGCAGCGTCCTGGCGAGGCGAAGGCCGAAATTAAAATTCCTTATTGTCGGCACACTCCCATGACGATGGGCACTGCGCGCGTACCTTGGAAAGCTACTCCAAGAACCGCCGCGCATTACGCGACCCAGTTGATTACCTTCAGATGACCAAGGTCTTCCATCGGACGGAGCTCCTTCGTAATTATCATGCCATATGTCCTCCAACCATTCCCATACGTTTCCTAGCATGTCATGCAGTCCAAAAATATTGGGCGAAAAGCTACCCACGGGCGAGGCACGTTTACGACTCCATTCGCTTCCGCTGTCTTGGCAGTTGCAATTATTATGCCCTATCTCATCACCCCAGTAATATTCCGTTACCGACCCAGCACGGCAAGCGTATTCCCATTCCGCTTCGGATAATAAGCGATAGGTCTTACCCGTCTGGGTTGATAGCCAGCGCACGTAGTTTTGCGCGTCAAACCAACTAACATTGGTTACTGGCAAGTTATCACCTTCCCAATCGTTATCCGAAGGGGAATAGGATATCTCCCCTTTTTCGACATAACACTTCCATTCCGCTACCGTAACCGGATATTTACCTATTGCAAAAGGGCGAGTAATGGTAACTTTGTATTTGTTAAATGCCTCCCCCCTGCGATAGCTACCTGCCGGTATCACCACCATCTCGGGAGCATCCGGTCCATCACGGAAAACTTTGGTAAGTCCAACTTCGGTTGCCGCCGCCATTTGCTCTTGTTGTATCTGATCCGCCGACCAACATTCTATGCCCAGTGGCTTGCCCACTTCTTCTTCACGTTTTGCTTGTAGCTGGGCATATTCTTCCGCCAGTTGAATCAAGTAGACAACCTGTTCTTCGTTATTTAAATCCTGCGTCCATTCTTTTTCCAGCAGACCATCTTGCGTGATGACATTGATAAGATGACTACCCAAGGGTAGCGTAATACTGAGTGGAGTATTTTTTTGCAGTGCACCATGGTTATCGCTATTTACCATGAGGCGGCAGTTCATGTCGGTCTTGAGTAGCAAGATAGCTTCACGATTGCGCTCAGTTTCCTGCGTTTTTTGTTCTTCCATATTAGTCACCCAATCACCTTTTGCCACATACCGCTAACTTTGATGACGACAACCGAGTCAGCCTTTGCTGGCAGTGTAATCTTCTGAGACGATACAAAAGCGAAGATCAGTTATCGCACTAAGATTAAATTGAGATTGCTCCAGTATTGTTCGTCACTCAAGTGAGACTGAATATCGAAAGGGTCAAAAACAGGGCGGAATTAGTTAATCGGCCGGTTAATCCAGCGTGCTGGCAATACGGAACCCAAAATCGTCGTATCGGCTTGACGTTACGGCTCGAGCGCGGCTGGCGGAGCGCGCAAGTTTCGGACTGCAATCCCAAGAGCCACCGCGTACCACGCGTCCTTGCTGATTACCGCCATACGTCCAAGCAGTCTCGTCTGCTGGAGCCCCCTCGTAATTATTATGCCAATGGTCTTCCACCCATTCCCACACATTTCCCAACATGTCGTGCACACCAAAAACGTTAGGCGCGAAACTGCCTACCCGTGAAGCACGCTTACAACTCCATTTGCTCCCGCTATCTTGGCAGTTGCAGTTGTTATCGCCTATTTCATCGCCCCAATAATACTCTGTCACAGAGCCAGCACGACAGACATATTCCCATTCCGCTTCAGTCAGCAAGCGGTAACTCTGGCCAGTCTGGGCAGTTAACCAACGCGCATAATCCTGTGCATCAAACCAACTGACATTCGTGACCGGTAGGGTGTCACCTATCCATCCATTGTCAGAGGGTCGATGAGGGGGCTCTTCTGGCTCGACGTAAGGCTTTACTTCACTGCCATCGCCTGCTGCGCCAAAGTAAACGCTCATCGGTTCTTTGATAACTACGCTCTTCGCATCAACGTATCTTCTCCACTCCTCTACCGTAACTGGATATTTGCTTACGGCAAAAGAACGAGTAATGGTGACCTTATGTTTATCAGATACCTCGCCCATTCGATAGCTGCCCGCCGGTATTACCACCATTTCGGGATAATCCGGCCCATCACGGAAAACTGGGGCAAGTCCCGCTTTTTTTGCCGCTTCTAGCTGCTCTTGCTGTATTTGTTCTACCGACAAACACTCTATGCCCAGCGGCTCCCGCATTTCTTCTTCAAGTTTTGCTCGTGCCTGGGCGTGTTCATCCGCCAGATGAATGAAATGCACGACCTCTTCTTCCCGATAGAGTGGTTGCACCCATTCTTTTCCCATCAGGCCATCTTGCGTAGCGGCATGAATAAGAGGGTACCCTAACGGCAAAAGGAAGCTACGGGGGTAATCTCTTTCCAGCCTACCTTGATCCTCGCCATCGATCGTGAGGTGACAGTCCATGTCTGTCTCCAACAGCAGAGTGGCTACTTGGCTGTGCTCGGCTCCCTGATGTTTTTGCTCTTCCTGATCAATCACCCAATCATCTCCCTTCAGATCTCTCATTTCAATATCGATTACGTACTGTCTTATCAGACAAGATTACTTGGTGTAGCTCAATGTTACAAAGTAGGGGAGAAATACAGACTTAGATTTTGATAATTAAGCCACCGTTTCACTACAGCGCTCTAGCGATACGGAAACCGATACCGTAGTTCCGGATTGAAGGCTCAATCCATAAGCGAAGGGGAGAGCGCGCGTCCCGCGGATCGGTATCCCAGCAACCGCCACGTAAAACGCGCCACTGCCGGTTGCCTTCGGACATCCAAGCCGTCCCGTCGTTCGGAGCCCCTTCGTAATTTTCATGCCATGGATCCTCTACCCACTCCCATGCGTTTCCCAGCATGTCATACAGGCCAAAAGTGTTAGGCTTAAAACTGCCCACGGGCGAGGCATTTTTACAGCTCCACTCACTTTCGCTGTCTTGACAATTACAATTGTTATGGCCTATCTCATCACCCCAGTAGTATTCAGTCACTGACCCTGCACGACACGCGTATTCCCATTCAGCCTCAGTCAGTAAACGGTAGGTATGGCCTGTCTGGGTCGATAGCCAACGCACATAGTCTTGCGCATCAAACCAATTGACATTGGTTACCGGCAAATCACTGTTGGTCTCTTTAACATAACTTAAAACTTCGTGATGCAGTTCAGTTGCTTTTGTAGGAGTTTTGAGTAACACCTTGTTATGTCCGCGAATTGTTCCTGTACCCGCCAAATACCCCGCTCCAATACCAGGCAATACCTCATCTTCAGGCCGCAACCTCTCGACGAAACGCTTCCATTCTTCCACCGTAACCAGATATTTCCCCACTGCAAAGGGACGGGCAAAAGTAACCTTATGTTTTTCAAATGCTTCGCCCATGCCATAACTTCCCGCTGGCAGCACCACCATTTCAGGGGTATCCGATCTATCGCGAAATGTTATTTTTTCAAATCCCGTTTCCTTCGCCGCCAATATTTGTGCTTGTTGTATTTGTTCCGCCGACCAGCACTCTATACCCACAGACTGGTTCAATTCTTCAAAATTTTGCTCGTTTTTCATGATATCTCCGTGGCTTAATATTAGGTAATCGCACGGACTGACAGTCCTGCAGGCACTCGGCCAGAAGTCACAACACAGGGAAATTATATTTCTTTCAGGACTACGCTTCAGCACCCCTACCGATTTTCAGAATAGCCTAAAGTAGCCCTTGCAGTCAACCGCACTAAGGGGTCTATCTGGATTGGATTCAACGCTACATTTTGTTCTACCACAACAAGACTTATCCAGCGCAGATGGGTGTGCTAAAGGTGGATTGGTGAGTTTCCCACGGGTGATCGCAGGATAATTCCCGTTCTCAGCTCGATGTTTACAGAAAAACCGTTTTTCATCTTTTCTAACGCAAGGCAGATACATCGCAACCATACAAATCGGACAGGCATAAAGGGTTCATCCGAAGTACTGGCCTTAGCTAAATTTATCCGAAATTTTCGAGTTTGGCGTAGTCAGAGCCAATGATTACTTGAACGGGCTGAATATCTCCGGTCTCAAGATTAATGATTTCCTCGATCTCAGGATGATCTACACAGAAATGATATGCTTTTATTCAGGTACGGTTGCTCCCCGCCACCATCTTGTATTCAAATAAACGACATTCAATTGCGCCGTTGAACAGCAGAGTGCGGCGTGAAACGGACAGGCGGATGAACTTCGGCATGCGTAAATCGGAGGTAAACAGATAGGCATTCCAGCCGCCGAACTTTTTCTTCAGCACGTCGCCCAGCTTTGGGTATAACTCTTGCAACTCTTCGGTCGCCCATGCGCTCGCCATAAGGGCAGGTTCGCTACCAGCACGCCATGGTCGCCGGCTTCGGAAATCTCCAGTACGTTTGCTTGATTGAGCGTCACCGCTCCACGTAATCCTGCATTTTCCAGATTGAGGTGTGCGGCTTCAAGTTTGTCGCCATATAAATCACTGACGCACATCGGGTCAAGCAGCGGTACGCCAGACTGCCAACCGTCAACGGTAAAATGCCGGCAGCCAGATTCTCGCGCAGGGTGCAACGTTGGTGTACTGGCGCACACCGCGTTTGAACAGCGCATCGCCGGAAGTGTCTACATACAGCGTCATGCGGCTGGATTCAAGGAAGGCATGGATGCGGATATCTGGCGTATGGGTGTCCACGCTGGGACGGTCGCCGGTAACGCAAGTGCATCTCCCTGTGGTGTTGGGCTTCGCAAGCTCAGCGCCAATCTACCGCGTTGTCGCCAACCATGTTGGAATCTCATCGGAAAGGATCGCTGCGCCTGGGCGAAACTCAGATGGCCTCGGGCTCTTGCATCCACGCCGGGATATCGCGTTGGCCATGCAGCACACGCCAGACATCAATGTGTTGTGGACGCTCGATATAAAATACGAGATGTGGATCGTGTACCAGTGGCCAGAAGCGCAGGCCGGGCAGGTTTAATTCGTGGGCATAGCGTGGTGACCCTGTAGCCGGATGGCGACTAATGTGCGTATAAGCTTGCTCCAAGGTGTCGATGAAGCCGAACACCGCTTGCTCAGTGCTTTCGCTGAGGTAACAGGCAATCGCGTCATCAATGTCCCGGTTGGCCAGCTCACGCGGAACGATAGGTTTGGCTGTCACCCGCGAGCGCCGCCTTTGGCCGTCTTGCGCACCCGATCACGCAGTCCTTCAAAATAGGCCGGGGCGATCGGACCTGTAGGTGCGGATGCCGCGCCCGCAAGCAAAAGGCCGCGCAGTTGCAAGCGATCCTGATCCTTGCGGATCAGTTCACGCACGTACTCGCTGCTCGTGCCATAGCCGCCTTGGTTGACTTGCTCATCCACGAAGGATTTGAGCGCATCGGGTAGGGATATGTTCATTGTGCTCATGGTTTAAGACTAGTTTGTTTGGCAAAATTTGGCAAGGTTGGTGGCTTCCGTGGGTCAGCGCAAAACAATTTATATCGACAATTCACCGCTTTAAACGAGTTTATTGTCCCGCCACCATCATATTTTCAACCAAAATAGAACCACACTGCCGTGATCCCTGCACCAGCACATCATTACCCACAGCCGCAATATGCGTATACATGTCTTTCAAATTACCGGCGATGGTGATTTCTTCTACCGGATATTGGATTTCTCCATTCTCCACCCAGAAGCCCGCCGCGCCGCGCGAATAGTCTCCGGTGATGTGGTTTACACCTTGCCCGAGCAATTCGGTAACCAGCAGACCACGCCCCATTTTCTTTAGCAGGCCGTTAAAATCCAGTTCGCCAGGACGTAGGATGAGATTGTGATTGCCGCCTGCATTGCCGGTTGTTTTCATACCCAGTTTGCGCGCGGAATAGGTGCCGAGAAAATAGCTTTGCAGTACGCCATCCTGAACAATGGTGCGGTGCTGCGTTTTTACGCCCTCGCCATCGAATGCGCTGCTCGCCAGGCCGCGGGGAATGTCTGGTATGTCATCAATACAGATGTTGGATGAAAATACCGGCTTGCCTAAGTAGTCGAGCAGAAAGGAGGATTTTCGGTACAGGCTGCCGCCACTCACTGCACCGACAAAATGGCCGAGCAAGCTGGCGGCTATTGGCGCCTCGAATAGCACGGGCACTTGCATGGTATCGAGCTTGCGGGCATTGAGCCGCCGCACGGCGCGTTCAGCAGCGATTTGGCCGACCTTTTCCGCTGCCACCAGGTCGCTCGCGGCACGCGCTTCGCTGTACCAGTAATCGCGCTGCATGGCGTCGTCCTTGCCAGCGATGACGGCGCAGCTGATGCCATGGCGTGAGGTAGGATAACCTCCGATAAACCCTAGGCTGTTGGCATAGACGAATTGGGACTCATGCACGTTTACCGTGGCGCCTTCCGAATTGTCAATTCGCTCATCGGTATCAAATGCAGCTTGCTCACAGGTCTTGGCCAGCTCAATGGCACCTTCCACGTCCAGCAACCAGGGATGGTACAGGTCTAAATCGGGAAATTCGGTGGCCAGCATATCCTTTTCAGGCAATCCGGCGCAGTCGTCACTGGCGGTGTGGCGTGCAATGGAAAGGGCTGCATCCACCGTGTCGCGTACTGCCTGTGGCGAGAAATCGGAAGTATTGGCATTGCCGCGCCGCTGATCGATGTAAACGGTAATGCCAAGACCCTTGTCACGGTTGTACTCTATGGTTTCGACCTCACCCTGACGCACAGTAACGGCTTGCCCGAAACCATCTGATACTTCGACTGCGGAGGCGGTCGCCCCTTGGTGGTTGGCATATTCAAGCATGTCCCGCGCAATCTGGCGCAGGGTGTCAGCGGAATGGGAAAAACGATGTTCGGTTGGTGTAATGTCATTCATAAGGATAACGCTTTCATGGGAAAGCGTTATCATAACAATATCTATTTATAATTTCGCACCTATGCACCACTACAATGACAATCCCGAAGAATTAAATTTGCCACCCAGCAAGACCAAGATCAAGCAGCAGATGCATGATTTGCAGGATATCGGTGAGCAATTGGTTGGACTTAGTGCTGATAAGCTAAAGCAAATGGATTTGCCAGAGAGTTTGTTTGACGCTGTCCGTGAGATGAAGCGTATCAATAAATTTGGCGCGCAACGACGGCAAATGCAATACATCGGCAGGTTAATGCGCGACGTGGAACCCGCGCCCATCATCGCCAAGCTGGAAGCATGGAGCGGCAAATCGCACCAGCATATCGCTTGGTTGCATCAGCTGGAGCGGTGGCGCGACCGTCTGCTGGAAAGCGATGCAGCATTGACCGAGTTGCTCGCTGATCATCCCGAAGCGGATGCACAAAGGCTGCGGGCGCTGGTTCGGAATGCAATCAAGGAAAAAGAACTGGCAAAACCGCCGAAGAACTATCGTGAAATTTTCCAGGTGCTGCGTGAAATTCTGCCGGAGCCAACTTCCCAAGTACCCGAATAGGCTCATCCACCATTTTCAGATGCGCAATATCAAACCATGAATAGTGTTTTATCACATATCACTCTCGAAACCGGGAAGTCGCCCCAATACAGCATTATCTGGCTGCATGGCTTGGGCGCTGACGGCGAAGATTTTGTTTCCATTGCGGAAGAAATGAACCTGCCGGTAGCGGTGCGCTACCTGTTTCCACATGCACCTAAACAGCCGGTCACCATTAACGGCGGTTTAATCATGCGCGCATGGTATGACATCATGGCTTCGAATATAGTTGCCCAACAAGATGCAAAGGGTATTCGTGCTTCACAAGCCGCTATTGAAGCACTTATTGCACAGGAAAAGCAGCGTGGTATTGTTGCGGATCATATTTTTCTCGCGGGTTTTTCACAAGGCGGAGCCATTGCGCTGCATACCGGTTTGCGCCACGCGTCGCGCTTGGGCGGTATTCTTGCCCTATCTACCTATCTTCCGCTGGCCGAAACATTGTCGAGTGAAGCTAGCGCAGCCGCCCTCAATACCCCGATTTTCATGGCACACGGCCATAGTGACCCGATAGTGCCTTATGTGCGAGGGAAATCCTCGGCGGATGAATTAAAAAAACGGGGTTATCAGGTTGCGTGGCATGAATATGGCATGCCGCATTCGGTATGCGCGGAAGAAGTGCGGGACATCCAGACTTGGCTGACACACAAATTAAATACAAAACCTCTTTAAACGTTAATTTGCGAACATCTGTCAGGCAGTTTGCCTGCTGACACCACTTAACGCTGCTGGCTCGTTACAAAAGATGATCACGTGGTTAAATAATGGCGCTCCCTTCCCATCTGTAGAGCAGGCACTGCTCAAGCCCAATGGCTTGCTGGCTGCGGGGGGGAGCCTGTCTGCAAACCGTCTGTTGGACGCCTATCGGCAAGGCATCTTCCCTTGGTTCAACACAGGGGAACCCATACTCTGGTGGAGCCCAGATCCACGCATGGTGCTGATTCCCGAGGAGTTCAAGATTTCACGGTCGCTCCGCAAAACTTTACGCGATAAAAGTTATGAAGTTCGTACTGATAGCGCTTTCGAACAGGTAATGCGTGCCTGCGCCGCACCGCGCTGCGAGCAGACGGGAACATGGATACATGACGACATGATTGCCGCTTATACCGAGCTGCATCAAATGGGCGTAGCGCACTCGGTGGAGACGTGGGTGAATGGCAATCTGGTGGGCGGGCTGTATGGCATCAGTATTGGGCGCATGTTTTATGGCGAGTCAACGTTCAGCCACGCCACTGATGCTTCCAAGATTGCGCTCGCTCACCTCACCGCACAATTACAGCGCTGGGGTATGGCATGATCGACTGCCAGATGAGTACGCCGCATCTTGCTTCGCTCGGCGCACGCGAAATTCCGCGTGCGGAATTTATGCTGCGCTTAAAAGAATTGATACACTGTCCAGATACTTCGTTTAAATGGCAGTTCGACCATGAACATGTTGCATGATATTCCGCTATCGACGTTGCAGCTTTACCTTACTGCCCCGTATTCGTGTAGCTATCTGCCGGATCGGCCAGCACGCTCACAGGTTGCCACGCCCAGCTTTCTGATCAACCCAGCTACATATTCGGAATTGGTGCGGCATGGCTTCCGCCGCAGCGGAACGGTTACCTACAGGCCACGCTGTGATGCCTGCCAAGCCTGCATTCCGGTACGTGTCGAAGTGGCATCGTTCGAACCCAACCGCACCCAGCGCCGCTCCAGGCAACGCCACATCGGCTTGGAGGCATCTTTGCATGCATTGAGGGACAACGAGGAATATTTTGTTTTGTATCAACGTTATCAAAAGGAGCGGCATCCTGATGGCGGCATGAAAAATGACAGTCGAGACCAATACCGCAACTTTTTGCTGCAAAGCCATATCGATTCCACTCTGGTGGAGTTCCGCGAAAATGGGGTGCTGCGCATGGTGAGCATCATCGATATTCTCGATGATGGACTGTCCTCGGTTTATACGTTTTATGAACCGAATGTAGCGCAAGCCAGCTTTGGCACCTACAACGTCCTGTGGCAGATCGATCTGTGCCGGAAATTGCAACTGGAATATTTGTACTTGGGTTACTGGATAGAGGGGAGCGCCAAAATGGCTTACAAAGCTAACTTCCGTCCGCTGCAAGGGCTTATTCAAGGCAAATGGCAAGCGCTCCCAACTAACAGGCCGTGATATGTATCCGCTGATTCGACCGCTGCTTTTTTCCTTTAGTCCGGAAACTGCCCACCACATTACGCTTGATGCGTTGCAGTTGGCCTATCGGTTTGGCCTGCTGCCGCTGATTGTCAAACATCCGGTAGATAATCCACAAAAAGTGATGGGTTTGACTTTTCCCAACCCGGTCGGGCTGGCCGCAGGATTAGACAAGAATGGCGATTACATCGATGCGCTGGCCGCACTGGGTTTTGGTTTCATTGAGATCGGGACTGTCACGCCCCGCGCCCAAGACGGCAATCCCAAGCCGCGTTTGTTTCGCCTGTCTGAGGCGCAGGGTATCATCAACCGCATGGGGTTCAATAACCATGGCGTGGATACACTCATTGAAAACGTAAAACGCGCAAATTTTCGTGGTATTTTGGGCATCAACATCGGCAAAAATTTCGATACGCCGATTGAACATGCCGCCGCTGATTACTTGATCGGATTACGGCGTGTGTACGTCCATGCCAGTTATGTTGCCATCAATATTTCTTCGCCGAACACTAAAAATTTGCGCCAGTTGCAAGGGAGTGATGAGCTGGATGCGCTGCTTACGCAACTTAAAGCGGAGCAGGAAAAGCTGGCTGATTTGCATGGTAAATATGTTCCTTTGGCGTTAAAAATAGCCCCTGATCTTGATAGTGAACAAATCCGTCAGATTGCAGTACTTTTGCAACGCCACCGTATTGACGGCGTGATCGCCACCAATACAACACTAACGCGTACAGGTGTCGAACATCTTGCGCAGAATACAGAGACAGGTGGACTGAGCGGCGCGCCAGTGCGTGACAGATCTACTGCCGTTATCCGTGAACTTGCCACCGCATTACAAGGATCTCTGCCTATTATTGGTGTAGGCGGTATCTTGAGCGGAAAAGATGCAGCGGAAAAAATACACGCTGGCGCTGCACTAATACAGATTTACAGGCCTGATTTATCGCGGTCCTGGCTTAGTCAATGAATGCGTTAAAGCGATTGGATTATTTCCCTGCCAAGAGCCGATATAATCCTAACTATGCTTTTTATACAATTCCGCACTCCATGACTTCCCGCTGGTGGTTTTATCCGGTTATAGCTGGCCTCGCCCTCATCATCACACCATTGTTGTTGCTGATGTTTGCGGCAATGGTGGTCTATCCTACGCTGCCTTCGCTTGAAGCATTGACCGACTATCGGCCTAAAATCCCACTTCGTGTCTATAGCGTGGAGGGTGTCCTGATCGGTGAATTTGGGGAGGAGCGTCGCGCTGGTTAAGATTGACGAAGTCCCCGATTTGATGAAAAAAGCTGTTCTCGCAGCGGAAGATGATCGGTTTTATGAGCACGGCGGGGTGGATTACATGGGCGTACTGCGCGCCACATATAACAATTTCACCTCGGGCGGCGTCAAGCAAGGGCCAGCACGATCACCATGCAAGTGGCACGCAATTTTTTCCTGACCAAAGAGAAGAAGTTATCGCGAAAATTTAACGAAGTGTTGCTTGCCATCAAGATCGAACATAATCTGAGTAAGGATGAAATCCTCCAGCTTTATGTTAATCATATCTATCTTGGCCAGCGCGCTTATGGCTTTGCTGCTGCCGCGCAAGGCTATTTTGGCAAAAGCCTAGACCAACTTGGCGTAGCTGAGTTCGCTATGCTAGCTGGTTTACCCAAAGCTCCTTCCATTTATAATCCAGTGGTCAATCCCAAGCGTGCCAAACTGCGCCAAACCTATGTGTTGCGCCGTATGCATGAACTGGGTTTTATTGACATCCCGCAACAAGAAGCGGCACTGCATCAACCCTTGATGGTGAAACGCAGCTATCAAGAATTTTCAGGCAAAGCTGATTATCTGGCGGAAATGGTTAGGCAAGAGGTATTCAAACGCTATCAGGATGACACTTATACGCAAGGTATCAAGGTCTATACAACCATCCGTCAACAAGACCAGGCAACAGCCTATGAAGCGTTGCGCAAAGGTGTGCTGGAATATGACCGACGCCATGGTTACCGCGGCCCGGAAGGCTACATTGATCTTCAAAAAGGGAATACTGAAGAAGAGTTGGAAGAAGCGCTACAGGATATTGCTGATAGTGATGACATGATTCCCGCCGTAGTACTTGCAGCAAATCCCAAAGGTATCCGCGCTTACAGTAAGGGGGGAGCCATCGCCAAAATTAGCGGGGAAGGACTGAAATTTGCGCTGCCTTATATGAACGATAAGACTGCACTGAACCGGCGCTTACGTGCCGGTTCACTAATCCACGTGCAGAAGGACGAGAAGAATAATTGGAAGATTGTCCAGCTACCGCAAGTGGAAGCGGCATTCGTTTCAGCCAGTCCGCGAAATGGAGCGATCTACGCGTTAGTAGGCGGTTTTGATTTCAACCGCAATCAATTTAACCACGTAACCCAGGCCTGGCGGCAACCTGGCTCTAGCTTCAAACCGTTCATTTATTCCGCTGCATTGGAAAAAGGCCTGACCCCTGCCTCTGTTATTGACGACGCCCCCTTAGTGATTGATGCCGCAGAGACAGGCAGCGAAGCTTGGGAGCCGAAAAACTATGATGGGGTATTTGAAGGTCCCATGCGCATGAGGCAAGCGCTGGTTAAATCAAAAAACATGATCTCGATTCGCATTCTACAAGCTATCACGCCGCAATATGCACAAGACTACATCACCAAATTTGGCTTTGATGCAGCCAAGCACCCCCCGTACCTCACGATGGCACTCGGTGCCGGTTCGGTTACGCCCATGCAAATGCTGACGGGTTATTCCGTTTTCGCCAATGGCGGCTTCCGCATTGCCCCCTATTTCATCCAGCGCATTGAGGACAGCAATGGCAAAGTGCTACACCAAGCCACGCCCGTTGTGGCCGGAGAAACCGCCCAGCAGGTTATAGATGTGCGTAATGCCTACACCATGGTAAGCATGATGCAAGATGTGGTGCAACACGGCACCGCTTTCCGCGCCATGCAATTGGGTCGCCACGATTTAGCGGGCAAGACCGGCACTACAAACGATTCGATGGATGCCTGGTTCAGCGGCTTCCATCCCACTGTGGTAGGGATTACTTGGGTTGGCTTTGATAACCCGCACAGTCTGGGCGAGAGGGAAACCGGAGGCGGGGCCGCATTACCCATTTGGATGGATTACATGGGGAAAACACTCAAAAAAGTTCCTGAAGTTACCTATACCATGCCGGAAAATATGGTGGCTGCGCGCATTAACAACGATGGACAGCGGAACGAAGCTGGTGAATTAGTGGAATATTTTTTACCAAGAAAATTTGCCGCCAGAGCAACTTGTCCCACAACCGGAAAAGTCGCTTATTGAAACAATCATCGATCACGTATTTTAATTTGACATGAGTAAAGATCGTGTACATCGGCGCGACCTGATGCGTGAACAGCTCGCTCATCACGCTGCGCGTCTAATGGCTGAAGGTGGCATTACTGATTATGCGTTTGCCAAACGCAAGGCTGCCAAACAAATGGGTGCGGAAGATACCCAACACTTGCCCAGCAATGATGAAGTTGAAATGGCGTTGCGCAGTTTCCGTGCTTTGTATCAGAGTGAAAGCCATCCTCTTGTCCTGCACCACTTGCGCCAGCAAGCGCTCGACACGATGCAATTATTGGAGTCCTTCCACCCCTTTCTTACGGGCTCTGTGCTGAACGGCACGGCAGGCGAGCAATCAGACATTAACCTTTTGGTTTATTCCGATGACGAAAAGGCCGTGATGATGTTCCTGCTCAAGCATAATCTGCCTTTTGAAGGCGGTGAGTGGTCCGTGCATCTGACAGGCAGGCAACAAACTGTGCCTAGCTTTACGCTGAAAACTGAAGCTGGCGTACCGGTAAATATTGCGATATTACCTGAAAATGTAAGGTTCAGTGGCAGCCGTAAGATGGGGAGACAAGCGGATATAGCGGCGGTGAAACGGTTGCTTGAAGATGGACGCGTGAATGATGAATAGATATTTTGCATCGTCTGCAATGAAATGCGGTCGCACTTTAAATTTGAATATATCCTTAATTTAACGTTGGTTCCCCGCCTTTCGGAAACAGCACCCATAGTCGCCCTTGCTGCTTCATTTTGCCCGCTTGTGCCCCTGCAGTTTCGCCAAACCCCCAGAAAAAATCTGCGCGCACCGCGCCTTTGATGGCACCCCCCGTGTCTTGCGCCAGCATCAAACGGTTGAGTGGTACGCTATCATTGGGATAGGTCGTAGAGAGAAAGACCGGCGCACCCAGTGGGATGGTGCGCGGATCTACTGCAATACTGTATTCATTGGTAAGTGGCACGCCCAGCGCACCCAACGGTGCGGACAGACTATCCGGCAATTCGCGTAAAAATACGTAGCTGGGATTCTGTTCCAGTAATCTGTTAATTTTATCTGGGTTTTTCTCGGCCCATGTCTTGATGCCCTGCATGGAGGCTTCTTCGAGCTTAAGTTCGCCTGTTTCAACCAGCTTCTTGCCGATGGACATGTAAGGGTGGCCGTTTTGGTCTGCATATCCGACCTTCACTTGCTGGCCATCGGGTAATTCAATGCGTCCAGAGCCTTGTATTTGCAGAAAAAATAACTCAATTGCATTTTCCACCCAGAACAATTCATTCCCCATCAGCGCACTGGCCCCGGTTCCGGCATCAATCTCTGCACGGTTGTAGTAGGGCACAATGCGTTTACCCTGTAAGCGACCGCGCAGGCGCAGATCTTTGAGTTGCGGATAGACTCCGCCCAGATCGACCGTAAGCAAATCATTCGGCGCGGCATACAGAGGGTATTGGAAGCGCGGGGTCTTGGAACGGCTACCCTTGAGTAAAGGCTCGTAATAGCCGGTAATCATTCCCTGCTCGCTACCGTCCGGATTGAGCAGTTGATAAGGGGTAAACCATTCTTCATAAAACGCACGCAGCGTAGCATTGTCATTAGCCCCAATTGTTCGGCTTGAACACATACCTCCTGCCAGTGTGGCTTGTTTTTCAGCACACGACAGCTTTGCAGAAATGCAGTTTGGGAGGGTGCAAGGTCGAGAGTTTGCCAATCCGGCAGCATCTCCCACTTACTCACAATAAACAATGGGGCAGGTAAC
This sequence comes from Nitrosomonadales bacterium, assembly GCA_016721605.1. Classification (GTDB taxonomy): domain Bacteria; phylum Pseudomonadota; class Gammaproteobacteria; order Burkholderiales; family Gallionellaceae; genus Nitrotoga. Next base: position 19,564 of record JADKHS010000004.1, on the reverse strand, counting down.
CCTGCTATGGGTGTTGGCACCACTTTGGGAGGCAGCACAACTGGTTCGGGACGTGGCACGACGGGCGGCTTGGATAAAATGGAGCAGGCGGTAAGAAATACGCTCAGTACCAAAGCCAACCATTTTTTATTTATTTTAAAATGATATTTCTTCATGGGTGAATATTTTTATAAATTCTGTTTAGTTGCCAAATTTTCAGACGGCTCCTGAGGGTTTTCGCGTAAAAGCAACTGATTTTTGGAAAATGGCGGGTCTGGAATTATTACCAATGCATAGGGAGGTTTGATTCAATGGCACGTTGTTATGATACTACGCGGTACAGATAAGCTCCCTTCTTTAAGGTCTTCAGCTATTGGACACTTTTAAAAATGCCGGTAAGTCGCACGGTACGGAAGCTTGAAGAAGATTGAAAGAAAATATTGTAATGCCAGTGCAGTATTGCGCGCTAATCAGAACTTAAATTCGCTTACAAAAGTTGCACTTCAGAGTTGAATCCGCCTATGACTAGCAACGGGTACTGTTGCCGGAAATATTGGAACAGTCGAGCCCGAACAGTTGGTTTACTGTGCAGCCGCAAATATCTGCTCGATCAGGTTTTTAATATGTGATGGATCAAAAGGCTTGTCACAGATAGCTGAAACGCCTGCCTGTTTCACGGCGGCAAGCCGATTTTCATCCCGTTCGCTGGATATCATTATTATTGGCAGCGCATTTTGCCAGCTCTTGTTGCGAATAAATTCAACCAATTCCCCGCCATTCATTTCTGGCATGTTGTAATCGGTAATAACCAGATCAAAGGAATGCCCCTGGACGATTTCCGCCCCCCGCTTGCCATTTTCAGCTTCGGTAATATTTTTTATACCAATATTTTTAAGCACCCTAATCAGGTAGGAACGTGCGCTGGAGCTGTCATCTACTACCAGTACTTGCAGATTTTCAATGTCGAAATTATCTCTTTCCAGCGCGAGACTGCCCGGGTTGAGATAATCGAGCGTCGTGAAGATAACTCCACGTAAGTGTTTCAGTTCAAACGGTTTGGTCAGAATGGCGCAGGCGCCGGATTGACGCACGGGATCGAGGTAAAGTGGGTTGTCCTCACTGGAAATCAGGATGAAAGCTATTTCAGTTAAGGCTTGATCGGAGCGCATCACTTCAATCAGTTTTGAGCCAGACATGTCTTCTAAGTACATCGAGCTGATGATTAGGTCAGGCTGTTGTTTGCGCATGGCCGCAAGTGCTGAAGTCCCGTCCTGGAAAACCTGTGTATTCAACACACCAAGATCACTCAGATATTTTTGGACAATGCGTGCCTGCAGGCTGGAAGGCTCAACCAAGAAAACGGAAAGTTCACTCGTGTTGATAGCTGATTTCATCGTGCCCCGCCATTATTATTGATATTCTGTTGGAGTTATGTCGGCTGTTGCACTCTGAACTTGAATTAGCCTATTTTTTGGCACAAACCAGTTGTAAATTATCCCGCATTCCACCCTAATCATTGGGTAAGCCCCATCAAGTGCTATAATTTACGCTTCTTGTGAATGAGTTGTGTAATGCTTGCTGCCTTGAATTTCAAATCCCATCTTTCCGAATTGTTCGCGCAGGCCATGCGCGTTGCCGCACCTGAAGCGACACAGATCGACATTCTCATCGAGCGGCCCAAACAGGTGCTGCATGGCGATTACGCATGTAATCTAGCGATGCAGCTGGCAAAGCCGCTGCGCAAATCTCCACGTGACATTGCGCAAGCTTTGGTCGCGGCCTTGCCTGCATCTCTAGTAGTGGAAAAGGTGGAGATAGCGGGAGCGGGTTTTATTAATGTATTTATCACTACGGCAGCCAAACAGAATGTGGTGCGTGGAGTGCTGCAGGCAGGGGCGGGTTATGGTCATATTCATCTGGGCGCGGGGCGTAATGTGGGGGTGGAGTTCGTCTCGGCCAATCCGACCGGACCGTTGCATGTGGGACATGGACGCGGCGCTGCGGTGGGCGATTGTTTATGTAACGTTTTGCATGCGGCAGGCTGGAATGTGACGCGCGAGTTTTACTACAACGATGCGGGTGTGCAGATTGATAACCTGACGCACTCCGTGCAATTGCGCTGTAAGGGCATCACGCCGGACGATCCGTCCTGGCCGGAAGCGGGTTATCGCGGCGACTACATCATTGATGTGGCAAAAGATTACATGGCTAGAAAGGTAATCGACGTGAGGACGCCTTCCCAATCCATCGGGGAAGTCGATGCCACGAAGAAGCCTATGATATACAGATGAGTGGTAGAGGAGATGCGGATGATGTTGAAGCCATCCGTCATTTCGCGGTGGCCTATTTGCGCCGCGAACAGGACCTGGATTTGCGTGCGTTTGGCGTGGAGTTCGATGTGTTCGCGCTAGAATCCGCGCTTTACACTAACGGCAAAGTGGAGGAGGTGGTCAAGGCGCTTATCGCCAGCGGCCACACGTATGAGCATGACAATGCACTATGGCTACGCACGACAGATTTTGGTGACGACAAAGACCGTGTAATGCGCAAGAGCAATGGCAATTTCACTTATTTTGTGCCGGATATCGCTTACCATTTGGATAAATGGCGGCGCGGCTTTACCCGCGTCATTAACGAACAGGGCGCGGACCATCACAGCACCATCACACGGGTGCGCGCGGGACTGCAAGCTTTGGATGTTGGCATTCCGCAAGGTTGGCCGGATTATGTGCTGCACCAGATGGTAACGGTGCTACGCAATGGCGAAGAGGTGAAAATATCCAAACGCGCGGGTAGCTACGTCACCCTGCGTGATTTGATTGATGAAGTGGGCTGCGATGCTACGCGCTTTTTCCTCGCGGCACGCCATCCCGATTCTCAACTGGTGTTCGACATTGATCTGGCGAAATCGCAGAGCAATGAAAATCCTGTTTATTATATTCAGTATGCCCATCCGCGTATTTGTAGCGTGTTGGGGCAGTGGGGCGGCGATGTTGCGGCGTTACACCACGCTGATGTGAGTACGCTGGAGAGTGACTACGAGCGCGCCTTGTTGCAACGCCTAATTGACTATCCACAGGTGATCGAAAGCGCTGCGGAAGATTTGGCACCGCACCTGATCGCGTTCTACTTGAAAGATTTGGCCGCTGATTTTCACAGCTATTATAATGCTTCACGCTTTCTGGTTGAAGAAGAAGGTATAAAACTGGCGCGGTTGGCGTTGATTGCTGCGGTGGCACAGGTCATGCGCAACGGATTAATATTGTTGGGTGTTTCCGCACCGGAAAAAATGTAGGCTGGGCTTTTTCCATGGTGGGATGAAAATCCGTGAGGTCGAAACGAAATGTGAAATTGCCAGTTCTATTGGTTGTTCAACCACCTTCACGAGCATGAATAAAAAATTTTAAAGATTAATTATTATGAGTAAAAACAGTAGCACTCGATCCGCCGCGCCGCGCCAAGGTAGTTCGTTACTGACTGGTATTTTGGTCGGTATGGTAGTGGGGCTGGTTATTGCGGGCGGAGTGGCATGGTACATTTTAAAGACCCCCAGCTCGTTCATAAATAATGTACCGCATGAAACGGCTAAGCTTGCGGCGGACTCTGAGAAGCAGGTCCCCGCGTCGGTAGCAAAACTGCTCAGGCACCCACTTCTGCGGCTGCATCAGGTGTGGATGAAGGCAAACCGCGTTTTGAATTTTATAAAGTTTTAACTGACAAACAAGATGCAACGGTACTTATACAAAAAAGTAGCGACAATGCGGCAACGATAGAGAATAAGGCTGCACCTGTTCAGTCTGCGGGCAATGCGACTGCGAAAGAAACTTATTTTTTACAGGCGGGTTCATTTTCCAATGCGGAGGATGCGGATAAATTAAAAGCCAAGTTGGCTATGCTCGGCATAGAAGCCAGTGTGCAAGTCGCGACCATTCCTGATAAAGGGGTGTGGCATCGCGTGCACGTCGGTCCTTATAAAGGCAGAGAGGAAATGAATAATGCATTGGCAGTGTTGAAACAAAATGGGGTAAGTGCTACTCCAATGCTTGCGAAATAGGCGAAGATGTATACTCCTTGGCTAAAAGCAGGTGTTTATTCATTTAGCTACTGAAGTGTTTAAATTTTAGTTCGAACATTCCCTATTCGCATGAAGCCGTATTGGATGTTATTTGTTAGGCAGTAAAAATATGCATAACAAACAAAGAGTAGAGAGTCGCATAATGATATATTTGTGTTGGCAGTCCTAACTTTGCATGGAGATAGATATGAAATTCATCAAACAGATTTTTGTGGTACTAGCGTTGTTATGTGTTAACCAAGTTTTTGCCGAGCCTGAGCTAGGCAAGGATTACAAAGTGCTCAGTACGGTACAGCCGACGCGTGTGGGCAGTAAAATCGAGGTATTGGAATTTTTCTTCTATGGTTGTTCACACTGTTTCAAGATGCACCCAACGTTAACCGCGTGGGAAAAAAAGATTGCTAAGGACGTCGAGTTGGTCTATGTACCGACCATTTTCAATAACTCTTGGGAGCCGATGGCACGTACTTATTACACGTTGGAATTGCTGGGACAGCAAAAACGGCTGCATGATGACCTATTTAATGCTTGGAACGTGGACAATATTGATTTGAGCGACGAGGCTAAGATCGTTGAATTTGTTGGACAGCGCGGCGTAGATCGCAAGAAATTTAGCGACGCCTATAATTCCTTCGCCATGCAAAGCAAAGTAACCCGCAGCAAACAATTGGCGCAGATATATGGCATTCGCGGCACACCGTCGCTGACGGTGGACGGCAAATATCTGATTAGCGGCCTAGGACCGGATGAAAGCATTAAAGTGTTGAACTATTTGATCGATAAGGCACGCAAGGAGCGCGCAGGCAAACGTTAGTGGCCGTACAACGCGTCGTTATCAGCGGCGCATCCAGCGGCCTAGGTCTGGCGCTGGCACGTTATTATCTTGAGCAAGGCGCGATGGTTGGGGTGCTCGCCCGTCGCGCTAATTGTCTGCAAGACCTCTCTAAGCAGTTCCCCCAGCAAGTTTATTGTTACCCATTGGATGTGCGTGACTCGACTGCCGTGCAAGCGGCGGCGCAGAGCTTCATCGCGCACGCAGGTGTGCCGGATATCGTGATTGCCAATGCCGGTATTAGTGTCGGAACGCTTACTGAATATGCCGAGGACATTGATGTTTTCCAGCAGATGATGGATATCAATATGTTGGGTGTAATGAAAACTTTTCAGCCGTTTCTAATCCCTATGCGTGAGGCCGGACAGGGTTTATTGGTTGGTATTGCCAGTGTGGCAGGATTCCGCGGGTTGCCGGGGGCGGGTGCCTATTCCGCATCCAAGGCGGCGCTCATTTCTTATATGGAAAGTTTACGTGTGGAATTGCGTGGTAGCGGGATGCGCGCAGTTACCATCTGTCCTGGCTACATCAAAACGCCGATGACCGCCGTCAATCCTTACTCCATGCCTTTTATTTTGTCAGCCGATGAAGCAGCGCGCCGTATTGCACGAGCGATTGCTTCCGGCAGCTCATTTGCGGTAGTGCCGTGGCAGATGGGGTTCGTCGGGCGTGTGCTTAAGCTGTTGCCTAATTGGTTATATGATTTTGTGTTTTCACGGGCTCCACGCAAGCCGCGCAAGTTGCTTTAACTTCCGGCTTTAAAGTCGAATTTTGATTGGAATTCTTTGAATGTTAATCAGGGCTCGCTACCTATCTCGAGAGAGTCATAATCTTCGCGTACTCGTATGAAGCGAGCGAATCGCGGGATACCGGTTTTTTCATTTAGCCCGTTATAGCGGTAGGTTACCCAGCTTCCCAACCGTGGCGGATGGCGCCGATCTGCGTTAGATAGCCCAGTACCCAGACGAAAGCGCAATCCGTCAGCTGACTCCACCTCCAAAGCTCCCAGTGTGCCTGCATACTTACCTTTACCCGGCAGGTAAGCGACTACCTTGGCTTCGGCATCTTCGTAGGGTTTTAGTTTTAATAGATCGTCGCTGCGGACTGCCCGGTAAAGTGAAGCACCGCGATGCAACATCAGGCCTTCACCGCCTTGTTTGACTACTCGCTTAAGCATTGCTCTCAAAGCGGCTTGGTCGGCTACTCTGAACTTGCTCCACGTGGTGTACCCATGGTTGCCCGATCTGCGCGATAATAGGCTGTAGTGCCGCATTCCGTTCGGAATAGCTGCCTGGATGCGCTGGCAGATCGAATACCATGAAGTGCAGCGTGCGCCACTGGGCTTCGTCGGAAATTTTTTTTCTGACGGTGGAAACTGCGCGGGAAAACTGACCGCGGCCAACCCATAATTCCCCGTCGAGAGGAATTTTTGGCCAGCCGGCGGTGAACCATACTGGGGCTTCAATATGTTCGCCGCTCCGTGTAGATAGTTTTTCACCATCCCAGTAACCGCGCATGCCATCAAATTTTTCACTCACCCAATAATCTGCCAGCGTGACATCGCCCCGAAAGACATTTGCCAGCATTATCGGAGGCAGCGCAAGCTCCGTTGCTCGTATGGGCAGGCAACAAAACACAAGTGTTAACGATAAAATACAAAGCCGCACCCAATTGGACAGGTTGACGCCTGACCAGCAGTGTATTTTCACCTGAACAGGTGTGAAATATGTCATGTATCCATCCGAAAATATTGCTCGTGGCAAATTTTCAGGTCTTGTGTTCGAGTCGTTTTAACGGTGATGATTTATCTGCTATATCAGGGAACAGCGCAATTTCTAAGCTGTTTCCAGCCAGATAATTCGCGCAGTAAGATTTTCAATCTTTTCCTGCTGAATTTTCATTGTCCCCATCATGGACTTCACCTTATCATTCATTTTAATGATAATAAGAGCATCTCACATTTTCTCGGTAAGCTCAAAAAACTCATCTACCGTATCATCAAAAATATACGAGATTCTTCTCGGCTATAACAATCGTTACCTTGAATTTCTATCCTCACTATTCAATATTCATGAGGAAACATCTGCTATGCATTTCAAACGGAAAATGCTCTTAGTACCCCAAACAACTACGCATCCTTGGCTCAATCAAAGCTATTGCAACCTGCAAAAACTGACAAAGTTCACCGCCGTTTAACCCCTTAACACCATTCGATAAACCATTTAACTGGTAAGGGACTAAAGTATCTCTGCAACTTGTCGTAAAGAAAAATGTATCCATGCATTAAATTTAGTCGGGTAACTTTGTAAGTTACAAAGCATTTTTCTGTCATTGTAACTATTACCATCTTGATTTATTAGCACTTTGTTGAAATGCAATGTAATTGCAGGCCGCAATAAAAATTTTTGCACCCGTAATAATTATTTATTTATAAATGACTTAACACATGAAGCTCTAATCATAAATTATGATCAAAGGCAAGTTAAATATCCCGTTAGATTTCTTGTCTACCAAGACACCACCTTTAATTGGAGTCGATATTTGTTCGTCTTCAATCAAAATTGTGGAACTTAGCGAATTGGCAAAGAAAAACGGCTACGTTATCGAGCATTACGCAATAGAAACATTGCCTCAAAATGCTGTCAGTGATGGCAACATCAATGACCTTGAAGCAGTTTCAGAGTGTATGCGCCGCGCTTGGAAGCGAATGGGAACACGCATTAAAAACATTAGCCTCGCACTTCCTGCTGCCGCCGTGATAAGCAAAAAAATTTTTCTTCCCAGTGGATTGAATGAAGAAGATATGGAGCATCAGGTGACGGCTGAAGCAAATCAGTACATCCCTTTTTCTATTGACGAGGTTAACCTGGATTTTCAAGTATTAGGACCGGCACCTGGCAATACTGCGGAAATCGAAATATTGTTGGCTGCCTCGCGTAATGCAAATGTGGAAGATCGTGTTGCCGTCGCACAAGTCGCCGGGCTCAAAGTGGTGGTGATGGATGTAGAGCATTACGCCGCCGAAATGGCGTTTGATCAGATCCGCTTGCAGTTGCCAGGAGGTGCCACAGATCAATGCGTAGCGTTGGTAGATATAGGTGCAAACGTAATGAATGTAAATATACTGCGCAACGGACAGTCGGTGTATATGCGCGACCAGCAAATGGGTGGCGATCAATTGACACAACATATTCAGAATGCATTCGGCTTATCCGTTGAGGAAGCAGAAGCAGGCAAGCTTAATGGCGGATTACCGGAAAATTACGAAAGCGATGTGCTAACACCGTTCCGCGAAAGCGTGGCAGGAGAGGTGTTTCGTGCCATTCAGCTTTTCTTTACCTCAACCCAATTTAACGAAGTAAGTTACATTGTTTTAGCTGGCGGCTGCGCAGCGCTATCTCATTTAGATGATGCTGTAGCAACACGTACACAGGTAAAAACATTGGTGGCAAATCCCTTTGCCCAAATGACTTTATCCGGACGCATCAAACAGCGGCAATTACAGATTGATGCACCAGCGCTCATGATTGCTTGCGGTCTTGCGATGCGGAGGTTTGATCCTTCATGATACGCATTAATTTATTACCGCATCGTGCCGAAAAGCGTAAAGCGCGGCAGGTTCAGTTTTACACGTTCAGCCTAATCACGCTAGTACTGGCAGCAATGCTTGTTGGTTTTGTGCATGTTCTCATTAATACACAGATTGAATATCAGGAGCGCCGCAACCGATATTTGACAGATCAAATTGTCTTGTTAGACAAACAGATTACCGAAATAAAACATCTAAAGACGGAAATCGCAGCATTGATGGAGCGGAAAACGGTAGTTGAAAAACTGCAAAGTACCCGCTCAGATGTGGTACATCTACTGGATCAGATGTTGGCTATTTTGCCGGAAAGCGTGTATTTAAAAACGATTAAACAAACAGGCAACAAAATTAATCTGGTTGGTTTTACTCAGTCGAATGCCCGTGTATCCACGCTGATGCGCTCCATTGATAGTTCTCAATGGTTAGAATCGCCGACACTGGTTCAAATTTCTGCGACAGCCGCAAATGCGAATGGGCCACGCTTGAGCGAGTTTACTTTGAATTTCAATTTAACCACTCAGGTACCAACAACCCCTACTGCTTCGACTAAAACAGCCAGTAAGAAAAGTTAGGTGGAACCATGAGACTACTAAACGAACTACAAAATATTAACCCCAAAGATCCCGGTGGTTGGTCTTTGTTGGTGAAACTCAGCGCATTTGTGGCAATATTCGTAATCATTTTACTTTCTGGTGCCGTATTTGATTGGAAAGATCGTTGGGAAGCATTAAACACAGCCAAGCAAATTGAGGTTACATTAAAAACAGATTTCAAGGCTAAAAAGGCAATAGCCATCAATGTAGACGTTATCAATAAAAAGCTTACGGAGGCTAAGCAATCATTTGATGCGCTACTGAAACAATTACCCAGCAAGTCAGAGATGGATGCATTACTGACTGATATTAATCAGGCTGGCTTGAGTCGTGGCCTACAATTTGAATTGTTTAAACCTGGTGCCGAGATTATTACAGGCGTGTTCGCTGAGCAGGCAATTACCATTAAAGTAACGGGTAACTACGATGATATTGGTAAATTTGCTAGCGATATTGCCCAATTACCGCGCATTGTTTCGTTAAGCGAAATTAGCATTAATCCAACGGGAGGGCAACTGACTATGGATGCTACGGCTAAAACATATCGCTATTTAGATGAGGACGAACTAACTGCCCAGAAACAATCATCCAAGGTAGCTGGAGTAAACAAATGAGACCAGCTTGTTTGTTAATATTTACATCCCTACTAATGACTGCCTGTGCTGGCGAGGAGTTCCAGGACTTACGCGATTTTGTCAAAAACACTGGAGCTGGTATGCGTGGCAAGGTAGATCCTCCCCCTGAGATTAAACCTTATGAGCCTTTCGTTTATGATAACCCTACTGGCTTGCCGGATCCATTCAAGCCACGCAAGCCCGAAGCGAAAAATGGTGACCGCCCCAGCCTCAATCAGCCGAATATGAAACGACGCCGAGAAGCACTGGAAGAATCGCCATTAGAAAGTTTAAGGATGGTAGGTTTTCTTCACAAGGCTAAAGTTGGTCATGCTATCGTTCGCTCATCGGATGGCAAGCTCCACCGTGTCAAAGCAGGTAACTACCTAGGATCAAATTTTGGTCAAATTATTTCAGTGACAGAAACCGAAGTAAAAATCAAGGAAGTCGTGCAAGATAGTGCTGGAGAATGGGCGGAACGCATAAGCAGCTTGCCAATGATGGAATGAATGATTAGGATTGGAACATGAGCCATTATAAAAACGCAGTCAATAACCTTGCTTTGCTTGTTATCGCGGTATTTACGGTTTGTGCATTAACTGCCCAAGCCCAGAGCAATACTACTGCGCAAAATGCTAGTACACAAAATTCTGGCGCAGGAAATAGCATACAGTCGCTTAGCGTCAGTGCCGCACCGGGTGGTAAACTAGTGCTCAAGTTGGGCTTGAAGAATACACTTGCCAATCCGCCTTTGAATTTTTCTATCAGCAATCCGGCACGCATAGTATTTGATTTCCCCAATACAACAAATGGGCTGGGCAAATCGACGCAGAAGTTTGACATAGGTGAATTGCGAGGCACCAATATCGTGCAATCAGGCAATCGCACCCGCTTAGTGGTTAACCTTAGTCAAACATTGGTTTATGACGCCCATACACAAGGCGCTAACCTGCTGATTACCCTGCATGGCAAAATTCCTACGGCATCAGGAACAGTAGCCTCTGCCCGATTTTCTGAGGCAAAGTCAAGCGCCCAAAAATTCAGCCTGCGTGATGTTGTTTTTCACCGTGGCGTGAATGGTGAGGGACGCATCCAGATAGACTTATCGGATCCTGGTGTGGGTATCGGCGTTAAGCAACAAGGCAAAAGTCTGATTGTAGACTTCATGAATACCGGTTTACCACGCAACTTGCAACGCAAACTTGATGTGGTGGATTTCGGCACACCAATACAAGGTATCGATACATTCATGCAGGGGGACCATGTACGCATGGTCATCGAACCCAAGGGTTTGTGGGAGCACGTCGCCTACCAGACCGATAACAAGTTTATCGTGGAAATAAAAGCAGTAGCAGATAACCCAAATAAACTATTGAAAAGTAGACAGATAGGTTATGCAGGCGAAAAACTGACATTGAGCTTCCAAAATATTGCAGTGCGGGAAGCGTTGAACGTTATTGCCGACTTTACCAATCTGAACATGGTAATCAGCGATTCCGTGAGCGGCAATCTGACTTTACGCCTTAAGGATGTACCATGGGATCAAGCACTACAAATCATTCTTGATTCACGCGGCTTGGATATGCGCAAAAACGGTAACGTGATCCAGGTTGCCCCGCGAGAAGAATTAGCGGCCAAGGAAAAACTTAATTTAGCAGCAAATCAAGAAATCTTCGATCTTGAGGCTCTTCACACGGAAAGTTTCCAGCTTGCTTATTCAAAAGGTGCGGAAATTGTCCCTTTGCTGCAGAGTCCCACTCAGCGCATGCTATCAAAACGCGGGAGTGCAGTAGTAGATGCACGTACCAATACTGTATTTGTTCAAGATACGCCATCACGCCTGGAGGAAGCGCGCAAGCTGATCAAGCAAGTTGACGTAGCGGTGCGCCAAGTGATGATTGAAGCACGTTTTGTTGAGGCAAGCGATACATTTACTCGAACTTTGGGTGGAAGATTAAGTTATACGGGTTCCCCCTCCGCCTGGAGGTGGGTTTTCTGTGGGTGGAGGTCGTGGTTCTATAGGTGGTAGTGCTGGCGGTGGACAGGTTAACTTGCCAGGAACTCCGGGATTGATCGGAACTGGTGTGGTAACAGCAATGTTATTCAACTCATCGGCGACCAAAATATTAGGGTTGGAGTTACAGGCATCTCAATTAAATGGGATAGCTAAAAACATTGCTAGTCCTCGTGTGGTGACCGCCAATGGAATTGAGGCGATTATTGAACAAGGTGTGCAAATACCCTATCAGACAGTCAGCTTGCAAGGGACAAATGTATTATTTAAGAAAGCAATTTTAAGCCTGACCGTGACTCCTCAAATCACGCCAGATGATAATATCAACATGAAAGTAGAAGTGACTCAGGATTCTGTGGGCGAGATAATCAACACAACGACGGGAGGGGTGCCTAGCATTAATACTAAAAAAATCAGTACACAAGTATTGATTGACAATGGGGGAACTGTCGTCATTGGCGGAGTTTATACTCAAGACGAACTAAGGACGACCCCTAAGGTACCACTGCTAGGTGATATCCCTATTCTTGGATGGCTCTTTAAAAATCAAACTGATACTAATAACAAAAGGGAGCTGTTAGTGTTTATTTCCCCCAAAATTTTGAGTGACAGCTTGAATCTGCGTTAAGTAATAGGGTATCAATTTAAAAAGCCCGGCATAGCCGGGCTTTTTAAATTGCAGAAAACAGTGGATAAGATAATTTTCGGCTACAATCCAATCATGCATCATATTAATACAGTGCAACCCAAGCGTCTTTCCGGCAACATCTTCCTTGTGGGAATGATGGGAGCTGGAAAGACTACCGTAGGAAAACTGCTCGCCCAAGCGCTAGGAAAAATTTTTATTGATAGTGATGAAGAAATTCAGCAGCGTACTGGTGTAACTATCCCGCACATCTTTGATGTTGAGGGAGAAGCTGGTTTTCGTCAGCGCGAAGCAAGCGTAATTCACGACTTGGTACTACTCGACAATATCGTTTTAGCAACTGGGGGCGGCACAGTATTGAATGAGCAAAGCCGCGTTGCATTGTGCTGCAATGGCATAGTGGTATACCTGAAAAGCACAATTCATGACCTCTGGCAACGAACTCGCCATGATCGCAATCGTCCGTTATTGCAGACAGCCGATCCATATACCAGATTGAAAAGCATGTATGAGCAGCGTGACCCTTTATATACACAAGTGGCCAATTTGGTTATGCCGACCGGCAAACAAAGCGCTCAAAATCTAGTTTTGCATTTACAGCAGGAACTAAATCGGTTTTCGGAAATTAAGTCGTAACAATCATTGGAATTTCTCAACTCAATAATAGCAACGGCCATTGCTGTGTGATTACAGCTAACTATCCTAACCTGCGTCATCAATATATTCGCAGTGTGATAGCGCTGCCACCATTCATTATGCAATCTTCACTAAAAACTCTCAAAACTTATGCAAACCTTAACCGTTGGACTGGCAGAGCGTAGCTATCCTATTTATATAGGCAGTGATTTACTAGGATGTGCAGAATTACTATTGCCACACTTGCCCCACAGAAGAGCGGCTGTGGTGACCAACACTACAGTGGCACCATTGTATCTGGAACCATTGCGCGCCATGCTGCAAGCTCGTGGCGTGGATATGATACCCATCATCTTGCCGGATGGTGAACAATACAAAAATGCAGATACGCTAGGGATAATTTACGACGCACTGCTCTCCCATCGGTGCGAACGCAACACACCATTGATCGCCTTGGGGGGGGGTGATAGGCGACATGACGGGTTATGCTGCCGCAACCTATTTGCGCGGCGTTCCTTTCATTCAGATTCCTACCACTCTGCTGGCACAGGTGGATTCATCTGTCGGTGGAAAAACCGGCATCAATCACCCATTGGGTAAGAATATGATAGGTGCGTTTTACCAGCCGCAAGTTGTGCTTGCCGACATCACCACATTGAATACATTAAAGGATCAGGAGTTACGCGCGGGCATTGCGGAAGTCATAAAATATGGACTGATCCGCGATCTATCTTTCTTCGAGTGGCTGGAACAGAACATGGAAAAATTATTGGCGCGTGATGCGGATGCGCTGCAATATGCCATCACGCGCAGCTGCCAAAATAAAGCCGAAGTGGTTGCCGCAGACGAGCGTGAAAGTGGAGAACGCGCCCTGCTTAATCTCGGCCACACCTTCGGTCACGCTATCGAAACAGGTATGGGTTATGGCGCATGGCTGCATGGCGAAGCAGTCGCTGCAGGTACCATTATGGCCGCAGACCTATCGTGTCGCCTAGGTTGGCTAAGTAAGGGGGATGTAGATCGCATCCGTAGCTTGTTTGAACGCGCTGGCCTACCAGTTGTCGCGCCCGCTCTGGGAATGGAGAAATACCTACAGTTGATGGGCCTGGACAAGAAAGTGGTTGGCGGCAAAATCCGTTTCGTGCTGCTTAAAAACATAGGTTGTGCGGTGATAAGTGGGGATGTGGAGCCGGACTTATTGCGGCAAACCTTGGTGGCGAACAGCGCGCATGGCTGAACTTGCACCTTATGCGGTAACAGAAGGCAATACACGCGGCAGAATTAAGCGCGAAGAAGCGCCTTTTGGACGCAGCGAATTTCAACGTGATCGTGATCGCATCATCCATTCCACCGCCTTCCGCCGCCTGGAATACAAGACTCAGGTATTTGTTAACCATGAAGGTGATCTATTTCGCACCCGGTTGACGCACAGCATGGAAGTAGCACAAATTGCCCGCTCCATCGCGCGGTATCTGAAATTAAATGAAGACCTGGTGGAAGCTATATCGCTCGCCCACGATCTCGGCCACACGCCATTCGGCCATGCCGGGCAGGACGCGCTCAATGCCTGCATGAAGGATTACGGTGGCTTCGAGCACAACCTGCAATCGCTGCGCGTAGTGGACGTACTCGAAGACCATTATGCCGCTTTTGATGGACTCAATCTGTGCTTCGAAACGCGCGAAGGTATTCTCAAACATTGCTCGCCGGTAAATGCCGCCAAACTGGGGGCAGTGGGCGAGCGTTTCCTTAAGCAGCAACGTCCTTCGCTGGAAGCCCAGATCGCCAATTTGGCCGATGAGATCGCCTACAACAACCATGATGTGGATGATGGGCTGCGTTCCGGGTTAATCACGCTGGAGCAGTTTTCCTCGGTGCGCTTGTTTGTCGATCATCTCGATACTGTGCGACTAGCCTACCCCGGCCTGGCCGAGCGCCGCCTGATTCACGAAACGATACGGCGCATGATCAATACACTTGCAACAGATTTAATCCATGAAACTGAAAAAAATATTCGGACTCATGCTGTGCGTGATATCGCCGAAGTCCGTGCCGCCTCGCCGTTGGCCGCGTTCAGCGCCGAGATCCATGAGCAGCAGCGCGAACTTAAAGCCTTCCTGCATACGCATTTATACCGTCATTACCGAGTCATGCGCATGAGCGCAAAGGCGCGCCGCATCATCAGCGACCTATTTCATGTCTTCATGGAGGATAACCGCCTGCTACCTCCACAGTTTCAGCAGCAGGCGCAAACCGACCGTGCCCGCACCGTGTCCGATTACATCGCCGGTATGACTGATCGCTACGCCATCAAAGAACACCGAAGGTTGTTTGCCGTTGAAGAAGGATGATATTCCTGCGCTACTTTAATCATGAAGTCTGCGTCATGCTATCGACCCCTAAACTGTTTAGCATAGATCGGATTAACGAATAAATACGTTACATACGATTAAAGTGCAACAGCCGACTTAACGAGTTCGGACGGTGTCACAAGGTAAGTGCCCGCCCTCTGCTGCTTCGCGGCTTCCGCGCTCTCCCACCCCGCGGCGCTATCACCGCGGCTATGCGGCAGCCTGCTCCCAGCTCAACCCTTTGGGGATTGCCGGGGCCGGCGAGCGCCGCCTATTTCGGGGAGCGCGGCGAGGGCCAGCGAGCATTGTGTTGGTCAAAAGGTGGATGCGCCGCATCCGCCCTGTTTTCGGGTGTTTCCTCGACCAGACGTATTGGCCGCGGATTTCCAGGCGGCCCTGCCGCTTGGGTCATTGCCGTGATTACGGGGGGAAGGCAGTAACAATATATTCCTTGATTTGACCCGTTCGCGAATAACTCCCCCCCCGCTCTGGCCGCGTTCAGCGCGACCGGTAGTTTGGTTAAACCTGAATGTCTCCCTATTGTTAATACTTTGGGCATGGCTGTTTAGCTGACGGTAACGTGGGCACTTGCTCCGAATGCGAAGTCGTTACCGCAGTTTAACTATATTGCGTTTGCAGTATTTTGCTGGCTTGTTCTCAGTTGAGCGCGACCTCGGCAGCGGCACGGGTGGTGTTTCGGCCGGTGATGTCGCTGGCAAACTTAATGATTTTATCACCTTTCCTGTTATCAAAAAGGGTTAAAGTGGCCTCAGCCAGACCTCTGGCGAGCCGAAAAGCGGATTCCGCGATAAAAACTGTCAGGAATATCCGATGGTGGTGCCATCATCAAGTTTTAGTTTTAAGAAAGTGTTGATGGCTGTTAAAATTCATGGACAAATTCGGACGGCGATCAAGTGCTGAACATGCATTTTTATCTAAAAGTGCCTTTTATCATTCAAAGCTGACTCTGGCATGAACATCAGTTCACTTTTTAATTTTTCGCAAAGTTAATATCCTCAGTGGTTCAAATTATTTCCTACACCAGAAAACTTGTTAAGTTATGGGTTCTTTGGCGAAGTTTTGCATACATTTCAAATTAACGATTCTTAACAAATCAAAAGAATTTGATCGGTTAAACTTTATCCAAACAAACAAATAAGCTAGTTGGACGGCAATACCAAAACGGCGTGCTATCAACTGGCTGTTAGAAAATTCGTCTTGTGCGACATGGTAAATTTGCCTCATTTTTAAGTCTCTGACACTATGAACCGCACACCCCATCTTATTGAACGTTTGCTGGAACAACGCATCCTTATTCTGGACGGTGCGATGGGAACGATGATTCAGCGATACAAGCTGACCGAGGACCACTATCGCGGCGTAGTCGCGCATGATGGCGATACTGAGCCTCGCCAAAGTTTCGCCGACCACCCGCTCGACCTCAAGGGTAATAATGATCTACTGTTGCTGACGCAGCCGCAGATCATTCGTGGCATCCATGCAGAATATCTGGAAGCGGGGGCGGATATCCTTGAGACCAATACTTTCAATGCCAACTCCGTATCGATGGCGGATTACCAGATGGAGCATCTGGTATATGAGTTGAACGTGGCTGGGGCAAAGCTGGCGCGTGAGGTGTGCGACGAATACGAAAAACGCGTGCCGAACAAGCCGCGCTTTGTGGCGGGCGTGTTGGGACCAACGACGCGTACCGCATCCATTTCACCGGACGTAAACGACCCCGGTTTCCGCAACATCAATTTTGATCAGCTGGTAGAAGGCTATACCGAAGCCATACGCGGCCTGCTGGATGGCGGAGCGGATCTGCTGATGGTGGAAACCATTTTCGATACGCTGAACGCCAAGGCGGCGTTGTTCGCCATCGAGCAATATTTCGATCGCCATAACGTGCGCGTTCCGATCATGATTTCGGGCACCATCACCGATGCTTCCGGGCGCACCTTGTCTGGCCAAACGACTGAAGCATTCTGGAATTCGCTGTCACATACCAAGCCATTATCCATCGGCCTGAATTGCGCGCTGGGAGCGGAACTGATGCGCCCTTACGTCGAGGAATTGTCGCGCGTCGCTACCACTTATGTAAGTGCCCATCCTAATGCCGGTTTGCCCAATCCACTCTCAGAAACCGGCTACGACGAATCGCCGGAACATACCGCCATGTTGGTTAAGGAATTTGCCACCAGCGGCTTCCTCAACATCGCGGGCGGCTGCTGCGGTACCACGCCAGCGCACATCAAGGCGATTGCCGAGGCATTAAAAGATGTTCCCTCCGCGCCGCATTCCAGAGCTGGAAAAAAAGTGCCGGTTATCCGGTCTGGAGCCATTCAACATCGGCGATGATTCCTTGTTTGTGAACGTCGGGGAGCGCACCAACGTTACCGGTTCCAAGATGTTTGCCCGCCTCGTCCTCGCCGGCGATTACCCGACCGCCGTCAATGTGGCGCGGCAGCAAGTGGAAAATGGCGCACAGGTGATCGACATAAACATGGACGAAGCCATGCTCGATTCGCAGGCCGCCATGGTGAAATTTTTGAATCTGGTCGCCTCGGAGCCGGATATTTCGCGCGTGCCGCTGATGATAGATTCGTCCAAGTGGTCGGTGATCGAAGCTGGGCTGAAATGCGTACAAGGCAAGGCCATCGTCAACTCGATCAGCATGAAGAGGGCGAAGCCGAGTTCATCAAATATGCCAAGCTGGTACGCCGTTATGGTGCAGCGGCAGTCGTGATGGCATTTGACGAACAGGGACAGGCCGATACGCAACAGCGCAAAATCGAAATTTGCCAGCGCAGCTATGACATTCTGGTGAACCAGGTCGGCTTCCCGCCGGAAGATATTATCTTCGACCCGAACATTTTCGCCATTGCCACCGGCATAGAGGAGCACAACAACTACGCGGTGGACTTCATTGAGGCCACGCGCTGGATCAGAAAAAATCTGCCTTACGCAAAGATTAGCGGCGGCGTGTCCAATGTATCGTTTTCATTCCGTGGCAACGACGCGATGCGCGAGGCTATCCACACGGTGTTTCTTTATCACGCGGTGCAAGCGGGCATGAATATGGGGATCGTCAATGCCGGTCAGCTCGGCGTATATGATGAAATTCCCAAAGATTTACGCGAAGCGGTGGAAGACGTCGTGCTGAACCGCCGTCCCGATGCGGGCGAACGGCTGGTCGCGGTGGCGGAAAATGTGACTGGCGGCGCCAAGGTCAGGTGGAAGATCTGGCATGGCGAAAGGGCACGGTGCAGGAGCGCTTAACCCACGCGCTGGTGCGTGGCATTAACACCTATGTCGTGGAAGATACCGAGGAAGCGCGGTTACAGGCGACTTACCCGGTCGAGGTGATCGAAGGCGCACTGATGACCGGCATGAACGTGGTCGGCGACCTGTTCGGCGCGGGCAAAATGTTTTTGCCCCAAGTGGTGAAATCCGCGCGTGTAATGAAGCAGGCGGTGGCGCATCTGGTTCCCTTCATAGAAGCGGAAAAGGCACGCTCAGGCGACAACAAACCCAAAGGCAAGATCGTCATCGCCACGGTCAAGGGTGATGTGCATGACATCGGCAAGAACATCGTCACGGTGGTGCTGCAGTGCAACAATTTCGAAGTGATCAACATGGGCGTGATGGTGCCGTGCCAGAAAATTTTGGACACAGCGCGCGAGCACAACGCCGATATGATCGGCCTGTCCGGATTGATTACGCCCTCACTGGAAGAGATGGCGTATGTGGCCAAGGAAATGCAGCGTCAAGGATTCACCATCCCGCTGCTGATCGGCGGCGCGACCACTTCACGCGTGCATACGGCGGTGAAAATTGAGCCCAACTACACCAGCGGCGTCACCGTTTATGTGACGGACGCATCGCGTGCGGTGGGAGTGTGCAACAACCTGTTGAGCGACACTTTGCACGACAGTTATGTGGCTGGCATAAAGGCCGACTATGCCAAGACGCGCGAACTGCATGCCAACAAAAAACCTCAAGGTGCACGTTACAAACTGGCAGACGCGCGCGCGCATGGCCTGAAAACAGATTGGGCCAGCTATACCCCGCCCAAGCCCAGCTTCATTGGCGTGCAGGCGCTAAGCGACTACTCGCTGGCAGAGATCAGCCCCTACATCGACTGGACGCCATTCTTTCAGACTTGGGAACTGTCCGGGCGCTACCCGAAAATCCTCAATGATGAAATCATCGGCGAAGCGGCGCAATTTGTT
>JADKHS010000003.1 GCA_016721605.1 Nitrosomonadales bacterium | reverse complement strand
CGCAGAATACCGCCAACTCGCTTGCACCTGGGACATGCGGCATCCCAAGATATTTGGCGAATACTGCATGGCCCGCAACATAAGCGACATTGCCAGCGCACTGCCGATCACCGTAGGCATGATCGCCAAGCCATCCAGGCCATCGGTCAAATTTACTGCGTTACTGGTACCAACGATAACCAGGCAGGCCAGCAGAATGAAGGTGAATGCCGCGAGCGGAAATACCAGATGCTTGAAGAAGGGCACGATCAGTTCAGTATGCGCAGGCAGGCTGGCGTGTTGCCACAGGTACGCCGCCACGATCACCGCAATAATGGATTGCCACAACATCTTGGCTTTGGCAGACAGCCCCTTGGGGTTGCGATGTACCACTTTGCGGTAATCATCGACCCAGCCGATTGCGCCGAAACCTAATGTGGTGAGCAATACCACCCATACATACTTATTGTTCAGATCGGCCCACAATAAGGTGGTGATGGCTATTGAGGTGAGAATTAATGCGCCACCCATGGTTGGTGTGCCAGCTTTTACCAGATGCGTCTGTGGACCGTCATCCCGAACCGCTTGGCCTATCTTATAGGCGGTCAGCTTACGTATCATCATAATGACCAGAAGGAAATAGACAGTGCAGTTATTGCGGCGAGCACGGCGCGCAGTGTGATGTAATTGAATACACTGAATACACTGATATATTGCGATAACCATTGCGCGAATTTAAGTAACATTTTTGTTTCTTTCGGCTGGTCGATTAAGGGGTCAATGAAGGATGGTGGAGCTTGTGCGCAGATTCTTTTTTGTATATTTCCTCTTTTACCTTAGTTATTTCAGTGCAGTGTTGCACTACCCGCTCCATGCGCATGAAGCGTGAACCCTTCACTAGTACCGTGCTATCAATATCTAAATTCTTATCCAGCACGGCGAATAAATCCTCAATGCGTTCAAAGTGATGGGCGCCTGTGCCGAACTCATGTACTGCATGAGGCGTCAATTTGCCCAGTGCCAATAGTTGGTTTACTCCAAAACGGCGGGCTTCTGCGCCAATTTCGCTATGCAGGTGTATGGCGTCCTCTCCCAACTCCCCCATGTCGCCCAGTACCAGAATCTTTTTACCGGCGCTCTGCGCCAATACCTCGAGCGCGGCCTGCAGTGAGGCCGGATTGGCGTTGTAGCTGTCATCTATCAGCATCGCACCATGCAGTGCAGTTTTACGTTGTAAACGGGCGGCCACGCCAGAAAAATTTTCCAGTCCCGCTACAATCGCTGGCAAGGGCACGTGCAAGGCCAGCGCTGCCGCAGTAGCGGCCAACGCGTTGCGGACGTTGTGCACTCCCGGTACTTGCAACTGCGCACTGAAGCTACCCTGCGGCATATCCACTTCGATATGCACGCCATAGCCCTTCACCTGCCATTGCGCATGTACCACCCCATTTTTTTGCAGACCGAATTCAATAATCGTATGGCCGTCTGCCAACTCGCGCCATAGTGGTGCATAAGTGTCATCTGCATTGATGACCGCAGTGCCTTGAGGCGGCAACCCTGTGAAAATTTCCCCTTTAGCGCGCGCCACCGCGTCCACCGAACCCAGTCCGGCCAAGTGTGCGCTGCCCGCGTTGTTGACGATGGCGATATCTGGCCGTGCCAGCCGGGTCAGGTATTCAATTTCTCCTGTATGGTTCATACCCATCTCGATCACCGCATAGCGATGAACGGCCCGCAGCTTAAGCAAGGTAAGTGGCATACCGATGTCATTATTGAGATTTCCAAGCGTTGCTAACACTGCGCCGTCATCACCTGTTGCCGCGCGCAATATGCTTGCCAACATTTCCTTCACCGTGGTCTTGCCATTGCTGCCGGTCACTGCTATCACGGGGATACTAAACTGCGCGCGCCAATGAGCTGCCAGGCGTCCTAATGCCAGGCGCGTGTCTTCGACCAGCAGCAATGGGCAGGGTGATTCAACGTTTCGATAACTTGTGGTTTTTACCAATGCAGCCACTGCGCCGCTTTGAGTAGCACCGGCAACAAATGCGGCACCGTCGTAATTTTCCCCCTGCAACGCTACGAATAGATCGCCTGCAGTAATCGCCCGGCTATCGCTGGACACGGAGGTAAACAACACATCGTGGCCGACAAGCTCACAGCCCAACACCTGCGCGGCCTGTGATAGCAGCATCATGCCCGCACCTCATCGTGCCAAGCCAACAACGCGCGCTGTGCAACCTCGGCATCGCTGAATGGATATTTCACACCCCTGATTTCTTGGTATGACTCGTGTCCTTTACCGGCAATCAATACGATATCTGTCGCATGTGCGCTGAGCACCGCTTGTGCGATGGCTGAGGCGCGATCTTCGATGATTTGGTATGTGCCATTCGTTTCCCTTTTCCAGATGTAATGCCGGATACAATGGCTGCGATAATGTCGAGTGGCGCTTCACTGCGCGGGTTGTCGCTGGTAATAATGGAGACGTCTGCCAATTTGGCTGCGATAGCGCCCATCATCGGACGTTTGCCGCGGTCGCGGTCGCCGCCACAACCAAACACACAAATTATTTTGCTGTCGTGAATCCCGACGGGTTCACGTCCGACTACTTCACGCACGGCTTGTAACACTTTTTCCAGTGCGTCCGGGGTATGTGCATAGTCCACCACCACAGTTGGGCGACCGTTCTCACTAAAAGTCTGCATGCGTCCGGGTACCGCGCTGATATGCGACAATTCGTGCAGCGCATTGCTTAACGTCACGCCGCTCACCAGCAACACCGCCATAACGCCTAACAGATTGGCAACATTAAAGCGCCCGATCAGTGTGTTATGCAGCTCACCACCGCCCCAGCTGGAATGTATTTGCAGGCTGAACCCATGCGTATCCATGCGTAATGCGCCTCCGTAAACCATGCGCAAACCGAGGCGTTCGGCTAGGGCCAAGGCGGCATCGTTTAGGCCGTAGCCCACCACTTCCACGCCTTTGTCCTGAAGTTGCTCGGCAATCTCGGCGCCAAATGCATCGTCCAGGTTGAGTACAACGTATTTAAGCTGTTGCCAATCGAATAAGCGGCGTTTGGCCGCCGCATAGCTATGCATGTCGCCGTGATAATCGAGATGATCCCGGCTGAGGTTGGTAAGCAGCGCTACATCGAATTGCACTCCATTTACGCGTCCTTGTTCCAAAGCATGAGAGGATACCTCCATTGCGACAGCCTGCGCGCCCTGTGCGAGATAATCGGCTAACAATTCATGCAGGCGGATGGCATCGGGTGTGGTGTTCAGGGTGGGCTGCAAAAGAAGGGTGGAAGCCGTTGCCCAGGGTTCCGATCAGCGCGGTTTTTTTGCCCAGCGCGCAAAATGATTGGGCAATCCAGTGGCAGCAGGATGTCTTACCGTTGGTACCGGTGATACCGACTGCCCACAATTTTTGCGAAGGGCTGCCATAGACATGGTCAGCAATCTCTCCGGCATGATGGCGCAGATCGGCGACTGCCAAATTGGGGAGCTGCCATGCTTCGTTCCAGCTAAAGCCGTGGGCTTCCCAGATCACCGCATTGGCGCCATTTGCGATAGCTTGCTTAATGAACTGACGTCCATCTGTTTTGCTGCCAGGATAGGCGATGAATGTATCGCCTGGCGCAACCGCGCGGCTATCCGTCACTAGCCTTGTGATCTTTATGCCGAGGGAGGTAATGAGGCCGGGATGGAAGCTCACACTTCCTCCTTCACGATATCGGCAGGCGGCATTAATATATTTCCGAGCCGCGTATCGTTAGGCACGTTGAGCAGGCGCAGCGTAGCGCCCATCACATTACTAAATACGGGTGCTGCGACTAACCCACCGTAATATTGACCGTTGTTGGGCTCGTTGATCATCACTGCCACGATCAATCGTGGGCCGGACGCGGGTGCCAATCCGACAAAAGAAGAAATATAACGATTAATGTAGTGCCCACTCTCTAGCTTGTGCGCAGTGCCAGTTTTGCCCGCTACGCGGTAGCCATTGATCTGTGCCAACGGTGCAGTGCCGCCTGGCAGAACCGCCATTTCCAGCATGTTGAGTATTTCGCGTGCGGTGGCATCTGAATATACTTTTTTGCCGGCCACAGGTGTATCCAGCTTAAGCCATGACACTGGCCTCAATTCACCCTGGTTGGCAAATATGGTATAGGCGCGTGCCAGTTGCAACAGGCTGACGGAAATGCCGTGGCCATAGGAAAGGGTGGCTTGCTCAATGGGCCGCCACTTCTTGTAATCGTGTAACTTACCTGCCGCCTCACCAGGGAAGCCACTGCCGGCCTGCATGCCAAAACCACTTTCGTTCAGGCTTTGCCAGATTTTTTCCGGCGGCAACGATAGTGCAATTTTAGCCGCGCCTACATTACTGGATTTCTGAATTACTTGTGCCACCGTGAGTGTTTCTTCGGGATGGGTGTCATGAATCTTGTGTTTGCCGACGAGCATTGTTCCATTTTCGGTATTGATAATGGTTTGTGGCGTTACATTACCCGTCTCTAACGCCGCTGCCACGGTGAAAGGCTTAAGCGTGGAACCCGGTTCGAATAGGTCGGTCACAGCGTGGTTGCGTAGCACCTGAAGATTGGATTTGGCACGATTATTAGGGTTGTAACTTGGCCAATTGGCCAGCGCTAACACTTCGCCGCTTTTAGCGTCCAGTACCACAATGGAGCCGGTTTTGGCATGATGTTGCTCGACCGCCAGCTTTATTTCCCGGTAAGCCAAATATTGGATCTTGCTGTCGATACTGAGCGCCAGATTGCTGCCCGGCTTGGGCGCGCGAATACTAGCGACGTCTTCGACAATATGGCCCTTGCGATCCTTGATTACGCGTTGACTGCCCGTTTTGCCACCAAGCTGATTCTGTAATGCCAGCTCCAGCCCTTCCTGACCGTTGTCGTCTACGTCAGTGAAGCCGAGCAGGTGTGCCGTTATGTCCCCGCTTGGGTAATAGCGGCGATACTCACGCCGTAGCGAAACACCGGGCATGCCTAATTTCACGATTTTTTCCGCCTGTTCGGGTGGCAACTGGCGCTGGAGATAAACGAAGTCGCGCGTAGTGTCGAATAAACGATTCTTCACTTCGGTGATATTCATGCCCATGATCCGCGCTAACTGGTTCACTTGTTGTGGTGTCGCTTCTACATCTTGCGGGCTAACCCAAATGGATTCCACAGGCGTGCTGATGGCGAGCGGCTCGCCATTGCGGTCGGTAATCATGCCGCGGTGCGCGCTAATATCTATGACACGGTTGGAACGTGCATTCCCTTTTTGCTGCAGGAAATTATTGTTGATGCTTTGCAAATAGACTGTGCGTACGATCAATGCACCCATGCCTAATAACAACAGCACAAATAATGCTCGGGAACGCCACAACGGTAATGTTGCTAGCTTTGCGGCCTGTATATTGCTGGGATAATTCATGGTTGCGCTAAAGGTTTGTTCAGCTCTTCAGCACGAATAAATTGGATTTGTTGGCTTTTTGGTAGCTGCATTTGCAACTTGTCGGTGGCGATTTTTTCCACCCGTGCCGGCATCGCCCAGGTACTTTGTTCAAGCTGTAACTGCCCCCATTCCACCTCCATTTGCTGCGCACGATCCTTTTCTTTTTGCAATTCCGCAAACAATTTGCGCGCCTTGTTTTGTGAGGTCACAACACTCAGCGCGCAAATGATCACCATCAGTAAGAAAAGTAGATGTGTCCTAGCCATTTGTTCCCCCCGCACGTTCCGCTACGCGCATTACTGCACTTCGTGCCCGTGGGTTAGTTGCCACCTCCCGCGAGGTGGCGCGAACTGCTTTACCGATCAGGCGCAGCCTACCTTTGGGTATATCTGCAGCGCGAATCGGTAAATTGCGTGGCAACTTATCGCCCTGCGCCATGTCGCGCAGAAAATGCTTTACTATGCGGTCTTCAAGCGAATGGAAACTGATGACCACGATACGTCCTCCTGGTCTTAGGTAATCTACACATTGCGGGAGAATCCGCGCAATTTCTTCGAGTTCTTGGTTGAGATAAATCCGTATAGCTTGAAAGGTACGTGTCGCCGGATTTTCCCGGGCTCACGTGTACGCACGGCCTGGGCAACAATTTCGCTGAGCTGGCGCGTAGTGGTAATAGGTTTCTCTTGACGTGCAGCAACAAGCGCTCTTGCAATCTGTGTAGCAAACCGTTCCTCGCCATAGTCACGTATTACCTCCCCAAGCAAACTCTCATCTACGGTGGCTAGCCATTCCGCTGCGGTTTGTCCGCTGCTGGTATCCATACGCATGTCCAGTGGCGCGTCGAAACGAAAACTGAAGCCGCGTTGCTCATCATCCAATTGCGGCGAAGACACGCCCAAATCAAGCAATACCCCGTCCACTTGTTCAATCGCCAGTTTTCCCAATAACTCGGTCAAGCGCGCGAATCCGCTGTGCACTATGACAAAACGTGGATCAGTAATTGCTTGTCCTGCAGCTATTGCAGCAGGGTCTTTATCCAATGCAATCAAGCGACCCATTGCACCCAATTTATGCAGTATCAGCTGGCTGTGCCCACCTCGCCCGAACGTGCCGTCCACATAGATGCCACCTGGTTTAATCTGTAATGCCTCAATGGCTTCGTGCAATAAAACTGTTTCGTGTAACAATCTAGGCGTGTGAGATAGGCAACCACTCACAACGTGAATCCCTCCAGTTCCGGGGGAAGATCGCCATGGGCAAACGACAGCGCCATTTCCTGCTGCGCTGTCCATTTTGCTTCATCCCACAATTCGAGTTTATTGCCTTGACCAATCAGCATGACGCGCTTGTCCAGCATTGCATAGTTGCGCAAGGCCGGAGAAATTAGTACGCGTCCCGCTGCATCCATTTCTACATCTTCGGCGTAACCAACCAGGCGGCGCTGTAGCGCGCGTATGCGCGGATTAAGAGAGGATAGTTTTAGTAATTTGTCACGTATTGGTAGCCATTCGGGCTGCGGATAACACAATAAGCAACCATCCGCGTCAGCAGTTAACACCAACTGACTGGCGAAATGTGCAAGCAAAATATCACGATGCCGAGCCGGTATCGCGAGCCTGCCTTTGCTATCCAGACTGAGTTGTGTAGCTCCTTGAAACATTATCGCAACCCTGTGCTTGCTAACCCACAAAAACCCACCTACCCCCACCTTTTCCCACTATATTGAAAAAATTAGGCTGGGTCAAGCAATAAAATAAGATTTTTCTTTGCGCGACAAGCAGTTAGGGTTGAAAATTGATGCTGGATTAATTTCTTTAAAAAATAATGGATTGCACAAAAAGGCTAATGCTATTTATGATATTTAGGTGGTTTGCAGAGGGAAAAGCGTGGTGGCGTTAAGCCTGCGGAATTGGACACGGTAGTTTGACGTTGTTTTTGTTTCCACTTAAGTGAAACAAAAACCTGGAGGAGACGTTTTTTAGGTGGCAATAATTTTTATGACGGCTTTATAGTTAAAGCCGTTTTACCAAGGCCGTTACGTTTTGAATATTTATCGAAATTAAGTGAAGCTAGCCGATAAGCCGGGTTCTGTCGTGGACAGTCATTCCTCTAGGCGTTTCGTTACCTGACGCTCAAGCAACCTACCCGCAGGCGACGCGAGCCACGTCATTACCTGCCTATTTGGTCTTGCTCCAGATGGAGTTTACCGTGCCGTCCGTGTTACCACGTCCGCGGTGGGCTCTTACCCCACCGTTTCACCATCGCCGTTTCCTTGCGGAACTTAGGCAGACTATTCTCTGTGGCACTTTTCATCACCTCACGGTGTCCGGCCATTAACCGGCATCTTGCTCTATGGAGCCCGGACTTTCCTCCCCGCCCTTGTTTGCGGACGCGGCGACTGTCTAGCCAGCTTCGAGGTGAGTTTATCACGGTATAGAATCGCCTCGGGAAATAGATCAGGTGAGCTGCACTGACTCAGTAATATTATTCTAAGTTTTTAGATTTATGCCACGTTGGGAATATTTATTTGATGTTGGAAGACGCTGGGGGCAGGAACAACTAAATAAGCAAGCCCCCTACACTTGAGGGCAATTGATGAATTAATAATGTAGACCATTTATTTTTCGGTACAAAAATGGTGGAGGCTGGTAAATTTTTTGATAAATTCAAGCAATATTTTAATATAAAATGCTCAAACCAATCTTGAGTTATCTAGGCCACGATTTTCTTGCGGCTATTACAAAGTAATTTTTTAATCCAAAATCAGATTTGAAATAACTAATGAAATTGGGATCATGAAAGAAAACTGAAGGGTAGTAAATTGCAAATTGGCCGGATTCTTTTGCCCTGAAATAAAATACTCATATTGCACTATCTAGGAGAAACCATGGACTCAGTAAATTTTTATGTTAATGCTTGGTTTGCCCAAGGCGTAGCCTGTGACAATCTTCAAAAATACGAGGAGGCAATTGAGGCGTATCGGCAAGCACTGCGTCTTCAGCCAGAGTATGCTGATGCTTGGTATAACCTAGGCATTGCTTATGGCAATCTTAAAAAATATGGCCTGGCGACTCTGGCATATGAGGAGGCAGTGCGTATTGAGCCAGAGAGGGCCAGTGCTTGGTTTAATCTGGGCGTGGCTTATTATTTTCAAGATAAGCGGGAAAAGTGCGGGAAATTTACCAGACTTTGCGTAAGCTTGATTTGGCTATGGCGGATGAGTATTCCAACGCTGTATTTACTGAATTCAAGATAAGTCCGGGTGCACACTACAGTCCACCGCCTGATATTTGAATGTGCTGCGCTAACTCTTCGTAGGGCACCATTCCCTGCATCTTTAGTAGCGCAGGATACGGTGTGACCGCACCCCATGTTATTGATTTATGTCACTAATGAATCTATGGGTGTCCAGCATTGGTAATCCGATAAAGCTAACTGCCCAGATAGGCGCGGCGTACCACAGCGCTCCCCAGAAGATTGGCCGCGCTGTCGGATAATGTAATCAGGCCGCTTTCCATCACATAACCGCGTTGCGCCACTTCGAGGGCAAGCTTGGCATTTTGCTCAACCAGCAGAATTGAAACGCCCTGAGCAGAAATGTTGCGGATGGTTTCAAAAATTTTGACCACCATCATCGGCGCCAGTCCCATGCTGGGTTCATCCAGCATCAATAGCTTGGGGCGGCTCATCAATGCGCGCCCCAGCGCCATCATCTGTTGTTCGCCGCCGGACAGCGTGCCGGCCAGTTGCATATGGCGCTCGGCCAAGCGCGGAAACAACTTGTAGATGTGTTGCATATCCTGCGCAATGGAGGATTTGTCGTTGCGGCAATATGCACCCATCTGCAAATTCTCTTCTACCGTTAGCCGCGCGAATACGCCACGTCCTTCCGGCACTAATACTAACCCTTCTTGTATAAGTTGATGTGCTGCGTAGTTTTGTAAAGATATGCCGTGGTAATGTATTTCGCCTGCAGAGGGTTGCAGCAAGCCAGCTAACGCCTTAAGCGTTGTGGTTTTACCGGCACCATTGCTGCCGATGAGTGCGACCAGTTCGCCCGGTGCTACGTCGAGATCTATGCCTTTTAGTGCCTGAATGCCGCCGTAAGCTACTTTTAGGTTTCGTACCTGCAATAGTGATCTTGATATAGATGCAGTCATGGTTTTGTTATGTTAACGATATGAAGCATCTGTTTTCTATGGTTGGATTCCTGCCTGCGCGGGAATTATGGGTTCTGTTCCCAAATAAGCCGTGATCACCGCTGGATTGCATCGAATTTTTTCCGGCACGTCCTCGGCGATTTTTTTGCCGTAATCGAGAACTGCCACGCGGTCGCACAGGCCAAGAATAAATTTTACGTCATGTTCGATGAGTAGCACTGTAATGCCGCTGGCGCGTATGGATAGTAATAGTTCTTTCAGATTTTCAGTTTCGGTGGCATTCATGCCTGCCGCTGGTTCATCTAACGCAAGTAATTTGGGTCGGTAGCCAGCGCACGGGCAATCTCCAACCTACGTTGTTCGCCGTAGGATAGATTTTTGGCTAAAGTTTGGTGCGGGCGGTCTATGCCTACATAGCTCAGTAAGGCACGTGCATGTTGCACGATGGTATGCTCTTCGGCACGTGTTTTAGCGTTGCGAGTCAATGCGCCCCAGATGCCGCTGCTGGTGCGCAGGTGGCGGCCAACCATGACGTTTTCTAGTGCAGTCATATTTGCAAACAGGCGAATGTTCTGGAAGGTGCGCGCAATTCCTGCCTGCGCTAACACATGTGGTTTGCAGCGGCCGTTATACTCCGTGTTATTAAACGTGAAACGCCCACTATCTGCCTGATACAGCCCAGTTAGAATGTTAAAGAGCGTCGTTTTACCCGCCCCATTTGGGCCGATCAAGCCATAAATTTCTCCACGCCGAATGTGCAGTGAAATATCGCTTAGCGCAGATAGGCCACCGAAGCGTTTGGCTACACCGGACAGTTCGAGTAAATTGATGTCGAATTTAAGGGGTGTTTTCATGCCTAGGTATCCTAATTACCGCTGAGCTGCATCATTTTCGGTAACCAGTTCGCGTCGGCGTTGGTTAGAGGGCCATAATCCGGCAGGTCGCCATAACATGACCGTGATCAGCGCCAGTCCGAATAACAGCATGCGCAAGCTTTCCGGGTCGATAAGCGTCTTGCCGAAAAGTAATTGTTGTGCCGGCCCTGAGCCGTGGCGCAAAGCTTCGGGCAATACTACTAGCAGTATGCCGCCTAACAGCACGCCGTTGATGTTGCCCATACCACCTAGTACTACCATGCATAACACTGTGATGGATTCAGTTAGACCAAAACTTTCCGGGCTGACAAAGCCTTGGAAACCAGCAAACAAGCCACCTGCCAAACCGCCGAAAGTTGCTCCCATGGCAAATGCCAGCAGTTTGATATTTCGGGTATTGATACCCATTGCTTCCGCTGCCACTTCGTCTTCGCGAATTGCCATCCAGGCGCGACCGATGCGTGAATCTTCCAAGCGTAGTGAAATAAAAATTACTAGTAATGTGAAGAAAAGGAACAGGTAGTAATGCAGATGCACAGAGGGAAAAGTGAGGCCAAATAATTCGTGCGTGTTGCCTAATGAGAATTCGCCGAAACGGATGGGGTCTATCATGCTGATACCTTGCGGGCCATTGGTGATGTTGATGGGCGCGTTCAGGTTATTGAGGAAGATGCGAATGATTTCGCCAAATCCCAAGGTGACGATGGCCAGGTAATCGCCGCGTAGGCGTAAAGTTGGTGCTCCTAGAAGTACGCCGAATATACATGCTAGCAGTGCGCCTAGTGGCAGGACTATCCAAAATGGCAAATGCAAGCCTAGTTGAGGCGAACCGAGTAAAGCATAGCAATATGCGCCCACCGCAAAGAAGGCGATGTAACCGAGGTCGAGCAAGCCGGCATAACCGACTACGATATTCAATCCTAGCGCCAGCATGATGTATAGCAATGCGAAATCCATGATGCGTACCCAACCACGCCCGAACAGTGCATCGGTAAAGAAAGGTAATGCCAACAGCACAATGGCGAGCACGACAAACGCCAGCCACGCGCCGCGCTTGTTCTTGGATGATAAATAATGATTAAGCACGTTCCGCAACACGCTCTCCTAACAAGCCGGATGGACGGAAGATCAGCACGGAAATTAGCACAAAGAAAGCAAATACATCTTGATAATGACTACCGAGAAAGCCACCACTGAGATCACCGATATAACCTGCTCCTAAACTTTCAATTAACCCCAGTAGCAGACCACCCACCATGGCCCCGCGCATGTTGCCGATGCCGCCTAACACAGCGGCGGTGAATGCTTTGAGCCCCAGAATGGAACCCATGTAATAGTGTACGATGCCATAGTTAGCGCTGACCATGATACCTGCCACTGCGGCCAGCGCGGAACCCAGCATAAAAGTGATAGCAATCACACCGTTGATATTCACTCCCATCAGAACGGCGGCCGATGGATTCTCCGCTACGGCACGCATTGCACGGCCCAGACGAGTGCGATGCATCAATAGCAGCAAGCCCCATCATTCCCAACGCTACTAATACAATAAGAATCTGCACTTCCGTAATGATTGCACCAGACAGCATATGCGAGTTGTTTGGCAGTAAAGGCGGAAAAGCATGGTATTCGCGCCCCCAGAACATCATCGCCAGATTTTGCAGCACAATGGATACGCCAATTGCAGTGATTAACGGTGCCAGACGTGGGGCGTTTCGCAATGGACGGTAGGCGATGCGCTCGATGCCGTAACCTAACGCCATGCATACCACAATCGAAGCTATTAGGCTTATTAGTAATATCAGCAGTGGTGGCAAGCCAAAACCGATGAGCAACTGGATCACTGACAGAGCCACCATTGCTCCTACCATTACCACTTCGCCATGCGCGAAATTAATCAGACCGAGAATGCCGTACACCATTGTGTAACCCAAGGCAACCATGGCATACACGCTGCCTTGCACGAAACCGTTGAAGATTTGTTGTAGTAATGTGTCCAATGGTCACTCACAAATGAAAAACGACACGCAAGGTGTCGCTTTATTTTTCAATCCAATCCTTATCAATGTGCGGATATCGCGGTGTTTCCGCCCATGGTTTGCAGCGGTTGCCACTTGCCTTGCTGTACTTGGTACATTGTCACGGCACCGCTTTTAATGTCGCCCTTTTCGTCGAAGGCGATGTTTGCGGTTACGCCACCATGGGTAATCTTGGCGAGTTCGGGCAGATATTTCGCTGGATCGGCTGAGGCGGCTTTTTGCATTGTGGCGATCATTACGTTCACCGCATCATAACAATATGGCGCATACAGCTGAATGGGTTGCTTATATTTCGCTTCATAGCGCTGGGAGAAGTCTTTGCCGCCGGGCATTTGTTCTAGTGGCACGCCAGGCAGTGAAGCATATACTCCATCGGCGGCATCGCCAGCCAGATCCAGTAATTTTGGCGTGTAACCGCCATCGCCCATTACAAACTTAACATTTAGACCAAGTGCTTTGAGCTGCTTGGCCATCGGTACGCCTTGAGGATCCATGCCGCCAAAAAATAGTAAATTGGGGTGCTTACCCTTGATGGAAGTCAGCACTGCAGTAAAGTCTACCGCTTTGTCAGTGGTGTATTCACGCGCTACAATTTGTGCACCATTAGCTTGTGCAGATTTGATAAACTCATCGGCCAGCCCTTGGCCATAGGCGGAGCGATCATCTATAACCGCGATTTTTTTAGCATTCAAGGTCTTTGCTGCGAATTCGCCCAGTGCCTTGCCCTGTTGTCCGTCGTTGGACATCACGCGGAAGGTATTTTTAAGGCCTTGGGCAGTGTAACTCACCGCGGTTGCGGAAGGAGAAATCTGGGGGATGCCGTTATCGCTGTAGATCCTAGACGCCGGGATAGAAGTACCGGAATTGAGATGGCCGATCACGCCATTCACTTTTGCGTCTACTAGCTTTTGTGCCACGATAGTCGCAGTTTTTGGATCCGCTTGGTCATCTTCGCTGATTAATTCAAAACGGGCTTTACGTCCGCCAATGGTGATTCCCTTGGTGTTGGCATCCTCGATCGCCATGCGTGTACCGTTCTCATTGTCCTTGCCGATATGAGCCTGTGGCCCGGTAAGAGGGGCGGCGGCACCGATTTTTACCACTAGTTCATCAATGTTGCTATTAACGGTTTTTTTGATTCGCCGCAAGCCGAAAGCATGGCAACGGACAAGGCGAGAAGCAGAAATGATTGGTTATGCGGCATGATGGATTTAGAGGGAAATCAAGTTATTGAATGGATTGTGTTTGGCATGTCATATCTTGTCAGTCTGGCATATTTCGGACATAGCTTGGATGTAATAATTTAACCGGCTCATATACTTTCTGGAGGCGTTCATCGGTGTGTGGTTAATTATTTTTTGCCAATTGAGTGTGAGTCATAAAACACGAACACTATTTGGCTATAGCAATAGCCAGTTGGTAAATATTGGCTGTAGTCATTAGGCCTGCTAAGACAAGCATATTGGCAGTAATTAGGTCTAAAAAGATGATTATTATTGCTGCTAGCTCCCGCATCATGTGGAGCAGAAGCCATCAAATCTTAAAACGTAAAATACTGCATTCGTAATTTACGTGATATGCGTCGCATAGTCATTAGTGTCAATTTGTTAGATATCGGAAATTGTAACTGAAATGCCAATCAATTAAAGCCAGCGTAAACTAGTTTTGTAGTTTGCTTTGCTTATACATTGTTAATATTATTAGGTAGTTAATTGAATTGTTATACAGAAAAGCAGAAATCGGCTAATGCCGACTTCTGCTAAGAGAAATTAACCTCTTGATTACTTCGCCAGATCCAGTATGAAATGAACCAGTGTTTTGATGTCCGCATCGCTTACTTTAGGAGAGTTAGCAGTCATTGGTACGCTACCCCAGTTGCCAGTACCACCCTTGGCCACTTTCATCATCAGGCCTTCTTCCAATGACATTTTCTTGGCACCAGCAGCAGCACTGCCAGTTGGTGAAAAAGCATATTCCTTAACGCCTTTGTATTTCTTGGAAACATCCATCCAAGCGGGGCCGACCAATTTTGAATCAATTTTGTGGCAAGCAGTACAGCCGCTTTTTTTAGCCAATTCCGGCATATCAGTTGCTAAAACGCTACCTGCTGCCATCAGGCCTGCTGCTGCAACCACGCTAACGATGATAGATTTCATTTTTTAAGCTCCATTAAATTAAGTTTTCCTACAATTAAACTATTAGACATTGCTGCCTATGCCATTTTAACCAACTCCGTCTTGTTTGCAAACTGTAAGGCACTAGACAGTGTTGATAATAACGCATACCGCTAACTTGTCGTTGACAAAGCCTATTCCGGCGCGTAACAGATGAAATCTGCTACGCGCCGGAAGGCAGAATAGGCTTGTAACTAAATCACGTATAATAATCGATCTTGAAATATCATTAAAAATACTCGCTCAGTATGCTCATTCATCCCCAGTTCGATCCCGTAGCTATCCACCTTGGCCCCCTTGCAGTGCACTGGTACGGATTGATGTATTTAGTTGCCTTTATGCTGTTTCTATGGCTGGGAAAATTGCGCATTCGCACCCTCAATCGCCCTGGGTGGGATGAAAAAATGATGGATGACCTCTTATTTTACGGCATTCTTGGTGTTGTACTGGGCGGAAGGCTGGGCGAGGTTCTGTTTTACAACCCCGGTTACTATGTGTCTCGCCCGCTTGAAATTCTTGCGGTGTGGCAGGGCGGTATGTCATTCCATGGTGGTTTTCTTGGTGTACTTGTGGCGATGGCATTTTTTGCACGTCAACATAAATTGCCCTGGCTACAATTGATGGACTTTATTGCTCCTTTGGTGCCCCTAGGGCTGGGCGCAGGCCGTATTGGCAACTTTGTAAATGCTGAATTATGGGGGCGGCCTACAAATATGGCTTGGGGAATGGTATTCCCCAACGTGGATGATCTGCCGCGCCACCCCTCTCAGCTTTATGAATTTGCGCTGGAAGGCTTGGTCCTATTTGCGCTTATGTGGCTATATTCGCGCAAGCCGCGTCCAGTAGGCGCTGTGTCTGGTTTGTTCCTCATCGGCTATGGCAGTTTTCGCTTCTTTGTCGAATATACACGTAACCCAGATGACGGCATATTTGGCCTAATGAGTTTTGGTATTAGCATGGGCCAATGGCTCAGCCTACCAATGGTGATTGTGGGGTTAATATTCTTGTTACGGGGAAGGCGAAAAGCGGATACCTAGTGCCTTCCCCTTTAGGTTTCATCGTCAAGGCCATGACGGATTTTATATTTTACCTATTCCCACGATAAGAATCATGTGCCGGGACGATTTTGGTGGTTGCGTGGATTTATCGAGGTGATCCAGAATGTTCCGCACAAAGTTTCATCCAGGATGAAAGTAATGATCCGCATCTGCGTCTGAAGTTGCAGCAAGCTGAAACAGTTCATCGATGATGCAGCTATGAAATGGATGTGTTCATTCAAGCTTGAATCGAAGCGGTGGCCGAAAGCGATTGCGCCAACATGGAAAGACGTGACCATGTCAGGTGTACGGTGATTGTAGCCATGCATAGGAGGTCCACACGTGCGATACGTTTGGCTGTGGCATCCATAATGTCCTATTTGATTGGATAGGCGCGTCGTAGAGCACGAATGTTCGGAAGCCATTGTTATCCTTTTACAACGGAGGGTCATGCGTCGTGTGTTGTACGAAGAAGGGCGCGCGCCGCATTCTTTGCACGAGACAGTGATGAGAAAATCGTGATCATATTTCGTTGTGGTGAATGTGGGCGAACTGCTAGAGAAGCGCTGAATAATTCACTCCATAAATTGGGGAGAGTTATTTAATTGAGTGAAAAAATATTCCTGATTAATTACGTACTTCAGTTAGGTGTAATTTTTTACGTACAGGTTGATATGGTGAACTGCTGGGGAGTTAATAAATAGGCGATTTATTCACGACGGTAGGCAGCACTGGCAGTGCCAAGCGTGCCGCTACCAGATGACGGCCATTGCTGGTACAACCTTACCAAGTGGCGAAACTGCCATTCGGGCGGCTCGGGTATGTAACTATTGATTCGGCATGATGAAGCATTAACCCCGTTCGGGCTGAACTTGTCGAAGTCCATTCATCTTTATGACAGGCTCTCAAGAAACCGCTTTTATTGCCACATATATCAATTTGTTACAAAATTTGAAAACTGGTCAACAGCACGTGATTAACTGGGGGGTCAGTTTCTTGCCAACGCCTTTCGGCCTGTGGGCGCATATCATACTCAAGGTGAACGGACTTCAAACATAATCTGGCCGAGTCAATAATTCAGGAAAATATTTACACAAGACGCTATGGTTAAGGGTACGGCAGAATCGGTCATTGGGTTAGCGGGGACGGCGTAGAAGTATTGCGTCATGATAGCCAGTGGGCGATTTAAGTGTGTTGAGACAAAAACGGCAGCGCTTTGGAGTGACTCGCGTTTTTGCCGGGCTTTTTTGACGTTGTTGGTTTGTTTGAATGCTGGGTGCAAAGCTGTCTGTTGACCTATATCACAAGCGTGCAGGGAGTTTGGATACCTGGTTCTATAGGCGCTTGGAATGAAGCGGGTACGCAGCGACGAAAGCTTACGTCTCGTACGTTGGGTGGCGTCGGGGTGTTATATTGCGACGAAACTCATTGAAGCTGTATCGAAAATTCATCCGCCAACCGCCGATTTTCATGTCGTTTTAACTTTGATACTGACGTGGTAACGAAGAAAAGTAGGTTTCTGTATAAAAATATTCATGAAATTTACTGTGGTGAATTTATGTTTTGGGGAGCTTTGCTAAAAGTCCGTTACTGATTGCTAATTTTTAAAAATATAAGATTCTGTGTTGCTAGAGGCGTGATATATGCAAAGCACGTAGCATAATGTTTATATATATATTTATGTACATAAACTTGTGAAAATTGAAAAAATTTATGAACAAATTAGCTTGCCATAATTTTATTAATGTTAATTTTGTTATTTTGTACTGTTGACTTTATTTTCTAAACTGGACATTATGCCGTCGTTTCATCGCGTCTATTCCTTGTGGATTGGCTCGCACCAAATTAAGCGTGTAAATGCTTAGAGCGATGTTGTGTCGTTTTAAACTACCAGTTATTGAGTGTGATAATGCATGTCGATGTTGTCCCGTCGGCAGTTTAATTGTTTGTTGGGGGAGCTACTTACGATGTATTGTTTTTTACGTTTTTCCATTCTGCTTGTTGGATTGATTGTTTCCGCTGGCAGCTATGCTGTTAATACGGCGCAGCCTCTCACTACAGCTGACGACTTGGGCCCTAAAGTTGAACAGCCAATTGAGTTTCCCCATGATCGTCACGCTGGTGATGCTGCAAAAGGTGGTATGCAGATAAACTGTATGTACTGCCACACTTATGCGCGTCGTAGTATTGTGGCCGGTATTCCACCATTGCAGAAATGTATTGGTTGCCATCAAAACATCGAGTCGGTGCGGGAAACTCCGCGTATCAAGAAACTATTCGAATATTGGGAAGCTAAAAAGCAGTGCCTTGGAAAAAGGTGCATGATCTTCCTGATTTCGTGCGCTTCAACCATGAGCGACACATTCAGCGTTTTGTTTTTGCGCAGAACAAGCCGGTGCAAGAAGCTTGTGGTTATTGTCACGGTGATGTTAAAACAATGACGGTTGCGCGCCGCCAAAAGCCACTTTCTATGGGTTGGTGTGTGAGCTGTCATCAAAAAGATCACCCGGTAGATGCAACATCCACAAAAACGACTCACGGTCCGAACGACTGCTGGCAGTGTCATAAGTAATCGACGCATTCACAAGATAAAGATTTCCAAGAGGTATCAGCAATGATTGAAAATAGTTTTAATCGGCGAGGTTTTCTGAAGGTACTGGGGTGGGGTGGTGCGACGGTCGCGTTAAGCGGATGTGGCAATACCTCAGTTGAGGATGGAAAGGAATTTGTAACTTCCTATGTCCAGACGGCGGACTACATCATTCCTAGTATTGGCACATACTTTAACTCAACTTGTGCGCAGTGCGATGCTGGGTGCGGGATTATGGGGCGAGTGCGAGAGGGGCGTGTACTTAAGCTGGAAGGTAATCCAAAATCATCCATTAATAACGGCAAAATGTGCGGTTTAGGGCAGGCCGGAGTGCAGGCGCATTACAATCCAGACCGTATCCGAGAGCCATTGTTGCGCAATGGTGATAAAGGCGAAGCAATACCATGGGGAAAAGCGCTGGAGCTAATCAATGAAAAGATTAGTGGCGTGAAGGCAGAAAATATCGCCTTCCTGACAGGTGGTGTTAGTGGACATGTCAAGGCATTATTGAAAAACTATCTAGATGCGCTGGGTTCCGATCGTCATTACGTTTATGAGGCAGTTGCACCGTCAATTATGCGTGCAGCTAATAAAAGGCTTATGGTGTAGAAATGCCGCGCTTACGCCTGGACAAAGCTAAGGTTATCCTTTCCTTCGGAGCAGATTTTCTTGGTGCATGGATCTCGCCGGTACATTTCTCCCAGCAGTATGCTCGCTTCCGTAAGTCCGATAATGGCGAGCGCGGGGTGCTGGTACAGGTTGAGTCCAAGATGACACTAACTGGTGCGAATGCGGATCGTTGGTTGGCTATACGTCCTGGTACTGAGGGCATTCTAGCGTTGGGATTGATCAATGCGCTAGCTGCGGCAGGGCTGTCTATTCCTGGAGATGTGGCTGCTGTTGTGAAGGAATACACTACAGATCGGGTAAGCAAAGATACCGGAGTGTCTACTGAACATATAGGCAGGCTAGCAGCCCTACTGAAGGAGCGTAGTCCTAGCTTAGTAATTGCTGGTAGTGCCGCCGAGGGCTATGCGCACGGTTCGCAGAATGCCACTGCTATCGCTTTGTTGAATCAAGTGTTAGGCAATGTCGGTAAGACGGTAGAGGCTCCGTCCAGTATGCCGTTTCCGCAAATGGCGCCGGCTACTGGCAATCGCTTTGCGCTACAGTCGCTCAATGACAATATGGCGCAAGATAAGGTTAAAGTGTTGTTTAGCTATGGTGTAAATCCAGTGTTCACCGCATCTGCATCCATGAAGCTGAAAGAAAACTTAAAGAAAGTACCGTTTAAAGTGGTTTTTGCTCATTATATGGATGAAACCGCACTAGAGGCTGATTTGGTGTTGCCGTTGAATTCTGCGCTGGAGGACTGGGCAACTGCGATGCCTGAATATGTTGCCGAAGGCGCTCAGCTAAATATCCAGCAGCCGCTGATGGAAAAGTTGTATCCCGGTACGCTTGGTATGGGTGATATCTTGCTTGCGTTGCTCAAGCAACGCCGACCAGATGAGTACAAAGGTTATGAAGACTTCTATTCCTACTTACGTAGTGCGATGGTGTCGAACAAGGGTGCATTGGGCGGTTCGACTACGGATGATGATACATTTTGGGACGCGACTCTAAGCCATGGTGTGGTCAAATTAATAG
The DNA here is from genome assembly GCA_016721605.1 of Nitrosomonadales bacterium. Lineage (GTDB taxonomy): Bacteria > Pseudomonadota > Gammaproteobacteria > Burkholderiales > Gallionellaceae > Nitrotoga. The sequence goes on along the minus strand of JADKHS010000003.1, from coordinate 128,817 downwards.
GTACACCTGTCAATATGTCTGGCAATGCATCTGCCAAAGGTTTGGTCGTACCTGGTCCGTTTGCCGAAGATGGTGCGTATCCGTTCCACCTGATTCCGGCAGTGAGCGCTAGTTTGCGCGATGGTCGCAATGCCAATGAACCTTGGTTACAGGAATCACCAGATCCACTGACTACTATCGTGTGGGATAGTTGGGTAGAGATGCATCCTAAGACTGCTGCTAAATTGGGTATTGTGGAAGGTGATATTGTCGAGGTGGCTTCGAGAAGCGGCGCTATTAAGGCACAGGTCTATGTGTTTACCGGCATACACCCGGACGTAATTTCAGTGCCGCTCGGCAATGGTCATGAAGCGCTGGGTCGTTATGCAAAGGGTATCGGTGTTAATGCCTTCAAAATTCTTGATTCCGTATTCGACAAAGAAACTGGAGAGTTGGCAATGCACGAGACGCGCGTTAAAGTTAGTAAGGCTGGGCAGCGTGTAGTTATAGTTAAAGATGAAGGCCCCGCTGGTGGCAATCAGATGGGTAGAAAAATTGCGGTTAGGGTGTCATCGAATAAAGTGAATCTTTCGGAGGAGGTATAAAAGGTGTCCATTACTAATTTATTAGAAAACTGGTCGGACTTCCGCCAACAGCATCCGTCGGACGACAGGCCGCACCGGGAATACAAATGGGCGATGAGTATAGACCTGGATTCATGCACTGGCTGCAACGCCTGTAGCGTGGCGTGTTATGCAGAAAACAATCTGCCCGTGGTTGGCAAGGAGAAATTTGCACATGGACATTCTCACCATTGGATACGTATCGAACGTTATTGGGATAATGATGGTCGCGAATTTGCCGACCAGGGGGCGCAATTTTTGCCTATGCTGTGTCAGCATTGTGAGTCTGCACCGTGCGAAACGGTTTGCCCTGTGGGTGCTACCAACCACACGGCAGATGGCCTGAACTCGCAGGTTTATAACCGTTGCGTCGGCTCACGTTACTGTAATGCGAACTGCCCGTATAAGGCTCGCTACTTCAACTGGTATGACTATCCAACTACTGATAATGTGTGGCCGGAGCCGATGAATCAGCAGCTCAATCCAGACGTGACTGTGCGTGGTAAGGGTGTGATGGAGAAATGTACGTTCTGTGTGCAGCGATTGACTGTCGCCAAGAGCAACGCACGTAGCGCAGGGCGAAGTGTACTTGATGGTGAAGTGCAGACTGCCTGTCAGCAAGTTTGTCCGACTGGGGCTATATCCTTTGGTAATCTGGTTGACCCCTTGGCCAAGGTTGGTAAACAGTGGATGACTCAACAGGTTGAACTGAATAAGGATAAGCAAGCAAAAAACGCAGAAGAGAAGGCAGTCAAACTGCGTGGCTATCGCATTTTGGAAGAGTTGCGCACTTATCCGTCGGTGATGTATCTGGAGCAGTTGCGTGAAAGCGCTATTTAAGCAGCGCAATGGGGATGTCGTGTGGGAAGCGGCATTGAAGCTACTTTCACGCAAGCACAAGGGGAGGAAATAGAGCAATGGGAAAAGATATACGCGAAGATATAGCTTGGGCACAGATTAACAAAGATGTGCTTAAGAGTTTAGAGAGTCCAAGAAGGATGTATTGGGTAATTTTATTTATCGCAATTGCCATGATAGGCGTGGCGGTGGGAAGTGAGGTTTATCAGTATCAGACCGGCATGGGTGTCTCCAATAAAAATAATTCTCATGTATGGGGTTTGTATATCGCTACTTTCATTTTCTGGATAGGTATGAGCCATTCCGGAACTTTGTTGTCAGCGATTCTGCATTTAATGCATGCTGATTGGCGTAAACCGATCTACCGTTTTGCTGAGGCAATGACAACTTTCTCGTTGATGACGGCGGGTTTGTTCGTTTTGGTGCACTTGGGTCGTTTATGGATGGTCTATTATGTGATGCCTTATCCTAACGAGCGTTGGGTGTGGCCAAACTTTCAGTCGCCGCTTGTATGGGATATGTTTGCGATTGCTACCTATCTAAGTTCTTCCGTTCTTTTTCTTTATGTCGGCATGATCCCTGATCTGGCAATTTGCCGTGACAATATCCACGCGGGCTGGCGTAAAAAACTTTACACTGTTATGTCACTTGGCTGGGAAGGAACTGATCGCCAGTGGCGCAACTTCCGGATCACATATTTAACGATAGCTTGTTTCTTGATTCCGCTGGCGGTTTCTGTTCACTCTATCGTGGCTTCTGACTTTGCTATGTCGAATATGCCGGGTTGGCACGTAACGTCGTTCCCTCCATATTTTGTTGCGGGTGCCTTGTATTCCGGTTGTGCGGCGATCATCACGCTTTTTATCATTTTACGATATGTGTTCAAGTTTGAAGAGTACATGACGTTGCCTATAATGAAGAAGCTGGTACGCCTAACCTTTGCCATTGCGATGGTGTGGACTTACCTCAATCTGATCGAGTTCGCTTCAGTATGGTATGGACATGATCAGACAGCCAAGGATCAATTAATTTTTAAGGCTACCGGTCCTTATGCCCCATTCTTCTGGGCAATGATTTTCTTCGGCTCTATTTTGCCCTTGATGCTAGCATTCAAACGTTTCCAGACGCACCTCCCGATATTGTTCGTAGTGTCGATTTTGCTTAACGTGGGTATGTGGCTTGAACGTTGGATGATCATCGCGCCGAGTTTTGCGCACGGCCACTATCCATGGACTTGGGATCATGATCAATGGCCAAGCTTAGTGCAGTGGGGCATTGTGTTTGGTAGTTTTGGTTGGTTCACTTTATTGTTTATGGTGTTCTGTAAGGTATTTCCATCCGTGTCTATGTATGAAGTTAAAGAAATGGTGTATCACCGCAGTCTGGCATTGAAGCACAAACCTGCAGTGAAGGGAGATTACTAAATGAGCAAACGTCATTTACTTGCATTATTTAACGATTTTGATGAAGCCGTGGCCGCAATTGCCGAATTACGCGGATCCAATATCAAGGGGTTTGACATAGACGACATGATTCTTAAGTCGCCCATTGAGCATCCTGAAGTTGAAGAAGTGTTGGGCGACAAGCCAGTCAATGTTCAATGGTTTACTTTGGTTGGAGCCTGTATGGGTGGTTTGCTAGCGTTTTTTCTTGTTGCGAGCGCGCAGGCATAAAGGTGGTAAACCAATTGTGCCATTACCGCCTGATTTCGTGTTGACGTATGAAATGTTTATTCTAGGTGGCGTATTTATCACCATTTTGGGTTTTTTGATTTGCGCAGGTTTGCCAGCTAAGCGGTCACCGTTGTATAGCGCTAAAGTATCGGAAGATCAAATTGGAATTTTGGTGAAGGGGGATGAGTCGGCACTAGTTACTTTCAAGACGATTTTTGTCAAGCATAAAGCACTTGAGATCCAAGAAGAGGCGAGAAAATAATGAGATTATTTTTAGTAATTGTATTGCAGTTGATACCTGCATTTGCGCAAGCATGGCCATGGTCGAACGACATGGCAAATCAGATTAGTATTAAACCACAAGAAAGTGCGGATTTGAAAAATCCTGGAATGAGGCCTTACCCAAAAAACTCAGTTCCGATTCCTGGTACTACATCCTTAGTAAAGGATATGGCTGCATCTGAGAAGCAGTTGAATCCGATTCCAGCTGACGATAAGTCAGTAGCGCTTGGCGGAAAGCTTTTTCAAATTTATTGCACTCCTTGTCACGGATATTCTGGCAAAGGTGATGGGTTAGTTGGAGCGAAGTTATTATTAAAACCATATGATTTGACAGCTGAACAAACAAAAGAACGGTCTGATGGTTTTATCTGGGGCTACATGACGTTCGGCGGTGCAGTTATGCCACCGTACGCTAATGATCTGTCAGTTACCGAGCGCTGGAATGTGATCAACTATGTACGTAAGGTACTGCAAAATGGGCAATCCGCCGTGGCGGTAATGCCTGCAGCCAAATAAGGGGGTGCAGCAAATGATTTCGTATAGCAATTGGTCAGTTTTGACAGTTAGTTTTTTGGTGGTGCTTTATCTAGCGCTGGGGGGGGTAACATTAAGTGCGGTGTTGCACTTGGTAGGTGCTCAATGGCGCTATGAAGTTCGCCGATTAGCGGTGTCCTTGTTTGCACTTTTTCCATTGGCATTTATATTATTGCTTGTATTATTGGTTGGCGGCGAAAATACTTTTCCTTGGTTGAGCACGGCTACTGAGCATGGGCACCATCTTCCTGCTTGGCATAACTATACATTTTTGGTGGCTCGCCAGGTGCTGGGTATGCTCGCAGTAATGACTATTTTTTGGGTGTTTATCAAGCGACAAGAGGTAAGTGATCGCAGCAAGGAAGATCAGCAACGCTTTCATAATATTGCAAATTGGATTCCTTATACTTTTGTATTATACGGCACTATGATAGCGTGGGACTTTGAGATGACGCTGGTGCCATCTTGGCATAGTGCGATTTATGGCATGCAGCATTTTATTAGTAATTTCAACATGTTCATGGCTTTCCTTGTGACGTGGATTTACGCATTGAATACGTGTGGCAAATTGGTGCGCCCCGTTGAAGATTATGTTTACAACTATCTCGCGCAGATGATGTTCGCCTTCACGTTACTATTTATATACACTTTCTTTGCACAATATTTAGTCATCTGGTATCCCAATCTCCCCAACGAAGTGGATCGCGTGATGGGGATGCAGAATGGCGACTATAGCGTGCTATGGTGGTCGATGATAACTCTTAAATTTATTATTCCATTTACCGTGCTGGCTATGCGTCGGTCACGGCACTCACCGCCCATTATTTTGACAGTGGCTGCTAGTATTATTGTTGGTACTTTGTTTGAAAGGTATATTTGGATTTCTGGTGTAAATGGAACTGGCACTATACCTGTTTTTGCCGTTTTAATTATCACTCCAGTATTAGCCGTTATCGGGTATTTTCTGGTGCGGCGGACGATGGCCCGTAACCATCTAATAAAGGTGTGAGTCGCGCTATGATGACGCTTTACTCGGGAACAACAGACCCGTTCAGCCAGCGCTGCCGTATTGTATTGTATGAAAAAGGAATGGATTTTCAGATTATTGATGTTGACGTATTCAATAAGCCTGAAGATCTCGTTATTATGAATCCATATAATATGGTGCCAGTCTTAGTTGAGCGCGACTTAGTGCTGTATGAGTCTAATATTATTAACGAATATATTGATGAACGTTTTCCACATCCGCAGTTGATGCCTGCCGACCCGGTGATGCGAGCACGAGCGCGATTATTTTTACATCGCTTCGAGAGTGAGATGTTCTGTCACATTGGTGCACTAGAAAGTGGTGTGCAAAAAACCGCAGATAAAGCGCGCCAATTAGTACGCGACAGCCTGACTCAGATTGCCCCAGTGTTCGCCAAACAAAAATTTATGCTGAACGATGAATACTCTATGCTTGACGTGGCAATTGCTCCATTGTTGTGGCGATTGGAATATTATGATATTCAACTTACCAAGGAGGCCGCGCCGCTTATGAAATATGCTGAACGATTATTTTCGCGTCCAGCATATATTGAAGCGATGGCGGCAGCCGAGAAAGTAATGCGGAAGTGACTGATTTTTCTACAAAGCCATATTTAATACGTGCTATTTATGACTGGTGTTCCGATAGTGCTTTAACCCCCTATTTGGCAGTGAAAGTAGATGAGCAGACGCGAGTCCCAAACGGGTATGTTAAGGATGGCGAAAATTGTGATTAATCTTAGTGTGGATGCGGTACGCAATTTGCATATAGGTAATGAGGAAATTACTTGTGGTGGACGCTTTGGTGGTGTGGCATGGATTAGTAGTGCCGATAGTTGCAGTGAGAGGAATTTTGCTAAGAAAACAGGGCAAGGACTTATGTTTCAGGAAATGGTTCCATACTAACACTTTCAATGGATAGTGGTATTACTGCTTCGCCTGATAAATCCGATCCTCCTGGTAAGCCTAAGCTTAGAATAGTGAAATGAAAGTGCCGTAGAGGTCTGTAGTGGTCAAATAATTTCAGACACTGCAATCGTTTGTTTTGCAACAAACTGTTTTTCATAAACCAATGGTGCGGTATTACCTAAAGCTGAATGCCTTTTTACGCAGTTGTAAAAGCCCGACGATATAGTCGGCCACATCTTTAATCGCTTCCAACTGATTCGCTACTTGCGCTGCCACACCCGTTCCATCTTCAAGTTCAAGAAGAAACGCTCCATCACCACATGGACGCTCCTATGTCAAGCAATGGTTACTATCTCTGATAAATCAGCCAGAATTAAAGGATACAGCTCTCGAATAATGTAGCGTTTCAAACAACGATGAATTTCCTTGGCTGAAAGCCCTTCAGAGGTACGGCGGGTGACGTAGGCTCGAGTACGTGGTTCACTTCGCATACGCATCATCGCGATGGTTCAAAGCGCATTGTTGGCACGATTTCCTCCCCGGTTAATGCGATGCCGTACCGTCTTTCCGGACGATGCTGGCAGGGATTCGCACCACATGTGCTGCCAGAGCTCGTATATTGACGCTGTCGACTCAACATTATGCAATGACAATGTTGAGCAGGCTGGGCAACATGACATCGGCTAGAGTTTAAGCGGTTAGCTTGTGGGTCAGATAGGTGCGGTTGCCCATTTCTTGTTCAATCAGACCGAACGGTAATTTGGGCTGTGCTAGCTGAAATGCAGCCAGAGCCTGCATACGAGGAGGTATAAACGATGAACGAACACGCCACCTGCGTTGTTGGAATTGACGTATCAAGCGCAAGCTCGACATCGCTTTACTTCCAACAGCAAGATTAAATCAAAAGTTTTGATAACACTGTCACAGGTCGTCGTGAGCTTGTACAATGGTTGCTGAACGAGGCGCGAACAGCAGCGTACTCACATTTGCATGGAAGCGACCGGAACTTACAGCGAAGCCGTGGCCATTGCTTTGGTTGAATCGGGCTGGCATCAGCGTAGTCAACCCAGCCGTATCAAAGGCTTTGCTCAAGAGAGCTGGTGCGTAACAAAACAGATCGTGCCGATGCCTCACTGTTGGCACGCTTTTGTACGGCTATGCGTCCTAGTCTGTGGACACCGCCTTCCGCCGAGTGGCGCGAACTGCGCGGATGGGTTGATCGACTGCAAGCACTCAAGGATATGCATCAACAGGAGAGCAATCGGCTGGAAGCGCACACGGCAACCTTGACTTGACCATTGGCGCATTGTTCTCGAAGGTATGCAGGCCACTTCGAGCTGATCCTCCAGTGCATCGAGACTATCGAAGACGCGGTTATGGAAGTGTTTCTCACGCAATTCGTCCCACATGTTCGACTGGATTGAACTCAGGGCATAGGGTGGCAAAGGTAACAGTTTCATGTTCTGTGGCGGCTGGAGTAACTGACTGGAGTGCCAGCCGGCACAATCGAGCACCATTACGATTTTGTCGCTGGGATGGCGCACCCCACCTCATCGAGAAGCAACTGCATGCAGTCGGTATTGACGTATGGCAAGATCAAGGAATCAGCTCCCCACTTTTGGCCTCTACCCGCGTAGGCGTAGGTGTACTCATGGGTCAGCATAGCTTGGCATAGTGGCCGTGCGGGCATGGGGATAGCACCGACGCACGTCGTTGATGCGCCCAAAACGTGCCTCGTCCTGAAACATCAGTCGGATCGGTTCGTTTTTGGCCAGTTCTAAGCGGATTTCGGCAAGTGTTTCGGGGAATTTTTTTCCAGTCTTCCTGTGCCACAGGATTGCTTTGCGGATACCTTTGTCGGGTGCGAGTTTGCGCCAGTTATCGATGCGGCAATTTGTATACCGATGACAGCGCCATCTCCCGTCCCAGCGCCATTTCGAGTTGAGGCTTGATCTGGCTGACCACCAAAATGCCGCCGATACTGGCAGATTCCAGAAACGGTTTGAGCAGTTCGGCTTCGCGCTCAGGGGTGAAGTGTTCTCGGTGTCTCCCTCCGCGCATTGACTTGCCTTTATCACCTAAGGCTCCACCGTAATAAACTGGTTACGCAAACGACACGCCCAAACTTTGGACAATCCGATGGTCTGTGCTGTTTGCTCCAGACTCATGCCCTATTGCAGTGGCAGGACTACCGCCTGTGCTTGTCGTAACTGTTCAATCGTCATCGCTGAAGCAATGGTTTGGAGTGCCTCTCAAGCCCATCCTGGCCTCGCGGTAGTCGTGGCATGCCCTTACCTCCTCGGTTTTTGATTGGTTATTGTACTATTGATGGGCGGATTCAACTCTGAAGTGCAACTTTTGTAAGTGAATTGAGGGCGAGCAGATTGCGAAAACTGTATCAAGGAACTCAAAGCAGATTTGAGTTTGGACAGCTTTTAACGTCAATGATTTTACGCGACTGAAGCGACATTGGGCTTTACCATGCTGTTATACAATCTGATGAATTTGTTCCGCAAGCTGTGTTACGAGGCTCGGTACAACATACCCTTGCTACCTTGCACCACAAGGTATTTTGCAGTAGGGGCGTTCTGACGCAAAGACCCAGACAAGCGACAATTAAATTTGGCGGTGAGCCAACGACGAAGAGCTTGGTTTGAGGAACTTGGACTAATGTTGTCTTGGTTTTTCTATCCAACACCATTACCTCTCCAAGGTTTTGTGGCTGGTTATTGAGCGCGCGTTTGTTTAAATATTAAGCAGGATTCGCAGATTATCTAGTCAAAATTTAACCGGTACAAACAGGTTTTCTAGTCGTTGTTAGATTGGTGTCAAAACCTACCCTTAAAGCAATCGATTGAAAGCTTGGCATAAAGTGGGCATTCATGTAAATAGTTAACTGGCGGACAGCATTGTTACTTGCATTTTTGCCATGGCTTTTTGCTCGATCTGGCGTATGCGTTCGGCTGACACGCCAAACTCATTTGCAAGGTCATGTAGTGTAACGGTGTTGTTTTCGCGAAGCCAACGAGCTTCAATGATTCGACGGCTGCGCTCATCTAAGCTTGCTATTGCGCGTGTTAAGCACGTGCTTTGCTGTATTTCGAGCTGCTTTTGTTCAAGGACGCAAGATGGTTCGTTATCCACAGCAGATGCCAAATAGGCGATAGGCGTATAGTTATTGTCGTCTTCGTCGTTTGTAGCCGGTTCTAGCGCCACTTCGTGGGCCGTTGAAACGGGCTTCCATCTCTGAAGACCTCTTTAGTACTGACCTTTAGCTGCTGCCTATTAAATTAGCTTGCGGTTTGAGTGATTCCAACCTTTGCTTCATGCTACGCAAATTGAAGAATAGCTTGCGTTGAGCTTTCGTAGTTGCAATCTTGACAAGGCGCCAGTTGCGCAGAATATATTCGTGCATCTCGGCGCGTATCCAGTGCAGTGCGAACGATACCAGCCGCACACCATGATTTGGGTCATAGCGTTTGACCGCTTTCATCAGGCCAATATTGCCTTCTTGAATTAAGTCCGCTTGCGGTAGGCCATAACCAGCATAGCCGCGTGCTACGCTGACTACTACGCGTAGGTGTGAGACGATAAGCTGGCGTGCTGAGTCCAAGTCGTTATCGCGACTGAAGCGGGTTGCCAAACTTAGCTCTTCATCTTGAGTAAGCAATGGGAAACGATTCACCGCTTGTATATATCGATCTAGACTACCTCCAGCCGAGGGGGTCGGCAACGACAAAGTGTGATTCATATATCATGTTCCTCCAAATTATTAGATTTTAGCACTCAATGTCCTCGAGTGCCAAATTGCTAAATTAAATGGGCGAGCAGACTGTAGTGGTCAAGTAATTTCGGACACAACGATAGGGTTTTTTCTGCCCTGTTCCGCTCAAGGACGAAGGGCGACAGATTGCCGAATACTGAATGTATGCGATGACAGTTATAGAATCCAACGATGTATGCGGTGATGTCTGTTTTAGCTTCCATTTGATTGGCATATTCGCGCTGCCAAACGCGCTCCATTTTTAGATTCAAAAAGAAGCGTTCCGCCACTGCATTGTCCCAACAGTTGCCCTTACGGCTCATGCTGCAGACGAAACCATGCTTCACTAGCAAAGCCTGATACTGGCCGCAGGCACAAGTACTGCCACGGTCGGAGTGGACGATCAACCCCGGCTCTGGTTGACGCTGCTGTATTGCCATGCAGTGCGGCGCAGACCCGATTCAGCAGGCATGCTCGGCGCCATCGCCCATCCAACCACCTTGCGCGAGAATAAGTCCAGCACGATCGCCAAATAGAGCCAACCTGACCCGGTGCGGATATAGGTGATATCGCCCACCCAAGCAATATTGGGTGCGACCGGATTGAATTGCCGATCAGAATATTGGCAGTAATGGGCAGATTGTGTTTGCTGTCGTTAGTGGCTGAATTTACGCTTCCAGCTAGGCTTCAAGCCTGCCTGACGCATCAGGTGGCGCACCCGGTAGCAACCAACTTGAATCCCTTGCGCTTCCAATGCGGTGACAGACGACGGCTGCCATAGCTTTGATGACTGGCCATGAAAGCAGCCCGCAGATGAGTGCTTTTTTTGCAAATCATTGGTTTGGCGAGACGGCTCTTAGCCTCATAAAAACCGGAACGACTCTCCTTCCAAGACGCGGCAACTCTGCTGAACGGGGATCGCCTTCTGTTGCAACAGGCAAATAAGCGGGTAGCTCATTTTTTGTTCCCGGGCAAAGAAGGCTGACGCTTTTTTAAATATCAACATCCATACGAAGTCGACGGTTTTCTTGCTCCAGTTGGCGGACACGCTGTTGTTCAGCAGTGAGTGGATTGCCGATGCCACGCTGTCCACTTTGCCCGGCTTATATTGCGTCACCCAACGACGGATCGCAGTCAGGCCGATTCCCATGCTTTGGCTGACATGCTGAACACTCAGTCCTGTTCCTGGATCATGCGCACAACTTCCAGTTTGAAATTGGTGTCGTATTTCTTTCGTTGCTTTGTCATTTAGTACTCCCCTGATGGTCGATTTTCCACCTATCGAGTGTCCGTGTAAATTAGACACTACAGTTCGTAGCTCAGCGCAATCAGTGGGGTGATTGAGCTGCCACAACAAACACCGACGGCGATCCTGCCTCTGCAGAAGCTGGAACAATTTCGCGCGGTCAATACCCGCTGGGCAATCTGAAGACGACGTTCTCTGGAACTTGCCATGCGTTCGATTTTTCCAAAATATGCCCATCGTTACCTCGTCGAGTTCCAATATCGATTCAACCGCTGTTTCGACCTGTTTGTCATTCTGGCCAGGCTGCTTCGAGTATCGTCCGTCACTTCGCCTTATCCCCTGAGCGCCTCGTTCGCGCAGCTGAACATGATGGCTAATCAGGAGAACCAAGACCTTCGTTAATTATGGTTTTTAAAGAACAGTGATATGGCGTCAATTTATGAATCCTCAGGCTAGATAAGCGAGCCAAAAATGGCATAATCTTGATCTATATCAAATCGACTTTAATTTATCCGCGTAGATTCGCGATCATTCACTGCGATTTTTGTCATTATAAAATCCATATATTTAGGGTGTGACTGATGTGGCATATACCGAAGAATTAGTTTTTGCAACATGGATGATTGTTGTTTTTGTTTTAACTTGAAAGTGGTGAATGAAAATTACTCGGATTTGATGCCTTAACAAAGCCGAGAAGATAATTTAATTTAAATTAACATAGGGGTGACTAAATGATGGAAATTAAGAATAACATTGGCTTGAGCGCAGCTTTTTAAAGCTGTCCGCCACCGCTGGACAGCTGTAATGGCCAATAACGCCTTGCAGCTTCACCATTTCTGAAGCCGTATGTAGTTGACAACCCTCTAAAGTCCTACCCGAATAGAGACTGGGAGAAGGTTTACAGGGACATGTTCCACGTTGACAGCGAATTTATATTCCTTTGCACCAAATGATACGCACAACTGCCTCCTTGAGCCATGTAAAGAATGACGTTGTAATCCGCATCTCGCCGTCATACGGCTACGGAGATGCCGAAGATATGGATGGAAACCGTTCCAGTCACAGATGGGAGCCACGGATCTGTAACAAGGGTATGGTTATGAACAGAAAACCTATTCTGACAGAAGGCCAAAAGGCGCGATGGTTAGAACTGGCTTCAAGGCATGGGCAGATGCGGGATATCCACGGACGGGAGCAAACGGCTTCCCGGATCAAAAATTCTGCAACGCGGAAAAGAGCCTTTATTAAACTACCCTGGACTGAGGCCTATGCGCTGGCAGCAGGTGCGCTGGAGAACATCAGCTAGAACTTATTCTGGTGACAAAGGCGCAGCGCTACTCACTAGGCAGGGCTATGACCCCGAGATGATTGCATCCATGCATGGATGCGGCTGTAAGACCATAAATTCCGGGCAGGTATGGCCGCCCTTGGTGTTTTAAGAATATATTCGATGAAGAGATTTGCGCAAGGCTTGGCTCTTCGACGCTAAGAAATGTAGGTGGGATGAAGCCAGTGGTGCCAAAGTATTGGACAGTTATTCTTGGGATACTGACTTGGCGCCTGGATGTCCTAGGGTTTCAGGTCACCAGATGTTGGATTATGAGTTCATGGTATATGAACATGCCAGAAGCTGATTGTATTCTGGGGTAACAACTTTGTTTGTACCAAGATGCCGGATCTTCATTGGGCCAGTGAATCCTGGCTCAAAGATGTCATATTGTCGACATCTCCATCGATTACCACGCAACATCTAACAAGGCAGATGACGTAATCATTCTTCGTCCAGGTACGGATCCGCTCTTGGTCTTGGCGTGTGCCATCTCCTCATCAAGAATAATCAATATGACGAGAATTATCTGAGAGCCAATACAGATTTGCCTCTGCTGATCAGAACAGATAACTGGAAGAACCTGAAGGCGTCGGACATCATCGCGGACTATAAGCTTGCTGATCTTACGCACCACCTTAAGGTGATGAAACCAGGCGAGCATCCAACGATGCCACCTGCGTTCCAATCCACGGCTTTTGTTGCAGAAGATGTCCGTAAATTCTGGGGCGACAATGTAGTATGGGATAAAAAGACAAACAAGGCAGTTCCGCTAACCCGGGATGAGTGCGGAGCGCGCTATGCTGCGAAGGGGGTTGAATCAGCATTGACTGGCGACTATGAAGTCACCTTGGTTGATGGGAAGAAGATCAAAGTTGTGCCTGTGTTCCAATTGCAAAAAGAATACCTTGAGGAATTCACCGCAGAGAACACCTCTATTATGACTGGCGTTCCGGTGGAAGCAATTGTTGACCTTGCTAACCTGTTCCACAAACACAGAGGGCAAGGCATCATCAGTACTGGTGCGGGAACCAATCACTACTTCAATTCAACCCTGAAGGATCGCGGCTTCATGTTGTTGTCAGCACTGAGCGATAACGTTGGTCACATTGGAGGATGCTTTCGGTAACTATGTGGTAACTACAGGCAGTCAGTCTTTGGCGGGTTTGGTCAGTACCTTCTGGAAGATCCGTTCAATCCTGAGTTGGATGGCCGTAAGATGGTCACCAAATTGGCTCACTATACCGATGACGAATCTGCCCATTACTACAACTATGGCGATCGTCCATTAAGGAACGGAACCAGGTTGACTGATCCTGGGCATATGCCGGCTCCTACCAAGGTGCTCTGGCAGGCTAACTCCAACTCCTCTTTGGGAAATGCCAAAGGTCACTATGACATGGTTGTTAATACCCTCCCAAGATGGGAAGGCGATATTTTACAGTGACTGGAACTGGACCGCATCTTGCGAATATTCCGACATCGTTTGGGGTGTGGATTCTTGGTTGGAAAACAAGCATACCGACATGGCTTGTTCCTGTTCTAACCCGTTCCTTACCGTTTCTCCTATTACACCATTGAGGAGATTCCAGGACACCGTTGGTGATGCTGAAGTTCCTGCTGGAATCTTTAGGGCATTTACAGCGATGACCGGTGATCAAAGGTTTGCTGATTACTTCAAGTTTGTGGGAACCAATCCTGCAGGAAATCCAGCAGACAGGGATTCCGAGGTTTACGGACAAAGGGTTCTCAATGCGGGATCAGCCACTAGAGGAATGGTTTTTGCTGAGATAAGGGAGAAAGCTAAGAGAGGTATTCCTAGTATCTTTATGGCCAGAACCTGTCCAAGGATTAGCGGCTGGAGCAGACAGCTGAAGGTGGCGGCTTGCCTTGGTACACCAAGAGCGGTAGGCTGGAATTCTACATGGATGACCCACGCTTGATTGATGGTGGCGAGAATCTCACCGTGTATCGTACACCGATTGACTCAAGTCACTACGAGCCGAATGTCATCGTTGGTAACAGCCGTGCTTTTGCATTGATGGAAACACCTGAGATGCGTGGTTTGGAAAGAATGGGGAACAGTCTTAAGATTGCCGAGAACCGGATGGGAAGAAACGTAATACTGACGACAAAGAGCTGATGGCGACTAACCATCCTCTCAGGCCGCACGGTTACGAGTTCTGCTTCAATTCGCCGAAGTACAGGCACGGTGCTCATACAACCCCAATTGATACGGACTTGATGACATTGTGGTGGGGGCCGTTTGGCGATATCTACCGTCATGACAAGAGGCAGCCGTCAGTTGGTGAAGGTTTCGTGGACGTTAATCCGCTCGATGCCAAGAGAGATTCGGTATTGATGAAGGCGATTATATCTGGGTTGATGCTGATCCTGGCGACAGGCCTTACAAAGGATGGAAAGAAGGAACGCCGAATACGCACTTGCCAGTTCATGGTCAGATGCAGATACTTCCTGGAATGTCCCAAGGCTCTATGCGCATGTACTACAACGCATATGCCGCAACGTATGGCAGTATGGAAGGGGCGAGGACTAGGGCTGATGGATTGGCCAAGAGCCCACGAACCAACTATCAGGCAATGTTTAGGTCTGGAAACCATCAAAGCTGCACCAGAGCGTGGATTAATCCGACTAACACGACTGACACCGTGGCCAATAAGAAAGTCTTTGGACAAGAAATTATCATTGGTATGCAGAATGACGTCCACTGCGCCAACGGTGCGCCAAAGGAATCTTATGTGAAAATCGAGCTGGCTGAAAAAGGCGGGTGTTAACGGTGGTGTTTGGCATATTGCAGCCAAAGGCTACAGGCCAACCTATGAAAGCCTTCAAATGAGGACATACCTCAAGGGCGGGTTCATAAGTAGATAATTACGGGTGTGCAGCCGCCGCCTTGAATAAAGGCGGCGTTCTTGGAATTTGAAATAATTTTGTGAATGGAGATCTACAATGGCAAAAGTTAGAAATTGGCAACTAGGCAGGGAAATGGATTATCCCTATGAAGAAAACAGGCTAAGGTCGGCAAGTAACAATGTTATTCGACTTGAATAAATGTATTGCCTGTCAGTCTTGTACCATGGCGTTAAAACGACTTGGACGGCTGGTAAAGGCCAAGAAACCATATTCTGGAATAACGTGGAATCGAAGCCTTATGGATTCTATCCTCTTGCTTGGGATGTGAAGGTTTTGGCTCTGTTGGGAGAACAAGCGCAACCGTGGTCAGGCAACAAGTACAACGGTACGACAATCTTTGAAGATCTGGGGCATGAATCAGCGGATCAAGGGTTATCTGCCAGATGAAATGGACTATGCGCATCCGGAACCTTGGGGAAGATGAGTGTCTGAAGATTCTGGATGGCGAAGGGGATTATATTAAGGTCCTACTCATAAGAACTGGGGCTTTCTTCTTCCCGCGGATTTGTAATCACTGTACTTTCCCAGGTTGCTTGGCAGCCTGCCCAAGAAAGGCGATTTAAAGAGACAAGAAGACGGCATCGTTTTAATTGATGCGTCCAGATGCCGCGGATACAGAAATGCGTTGCTGCTTGCCCGTACAAGAAATCGTTCTACAATGATACAACACGGACTGGTGAAAGTGCATATCGTGCTATCCAAAAGTAGAGGCTGGGTTGATGACTCAGTGCGTTACTCAATGTATCGGAAAAATCCGTCTGAACGGTTTCAAGTCAGCTGATTACGATAAGATCATGAGTAAGCAAGTCGAAAACAACCCGATCGACTTTCTGGTGCATGTAAGAAAGATTGCATTGCCGATCTATCCACAGTTTGGTACTGAGCCTAGCAACATGCACTTGCCACCTGTCCATGTTAACCCTGACTTCCCTGTCCCAAGTATTTGGCCTTGGCGTTGAGAATTCCATCAAGCAATACCGGAATGCTGGCAAGGACAAGGAGCTTTTAGCTGCGTTGTTACTCTTTGGGACGACCGAACGGATATGCGATACGTTCAAGCTTGAGGGTAATGAGACAGTTGGTTATGATCCACAAGGGAAAGAGATTGTCCGTGTTCCATTGACAGAGCCAGTTTATATCAGGCAAGTCGAACTTGAAGACCGGCGCATTTCTTACCAACAACTCATAAGGGCGGATGATGAAAAAAACTATTAATAGCCGTCACTTTTGATGATTCCTGTTGCGACTCTCTGCCTTTGGGAATGATGCACACCAGCCAAAGATTTGACGATTCCAATTCTTGCTGTCGATAACCTGGACAATATGGGGTCACGTTCCATGGTTCCTTTAAGAGGTTGCCGCCAGTTCGTTTGGATGGGGGTGAAACGTATAATGTTGGCGTTATCAAATCCAAGGCGGTAAAGGGAGAAATCCCGATGGATCCAGTGAATAGGACATGGCATCAGGAAGATCCGGTAAGAGAAACTTCTTTAAATCAGTACAATCAGAGTTGGAGCAAGCGCCGGCAACGATATGGAATGATGCCTCGGCTACTGAAGTTCCAATGGGTCCGCAGAACTTGGTTATGCCAGGTTTAGTTGTGTACAGTACCGATGGTGAAGATCAAGTCTGTTCATAACGATAAGGATATTGCTTTCTTGTTAACTTGGTATGATTCAACCAAGTCTGAAACGGAAACGATGGAAGATAAGTTTTCTGATGCAATCGCCATTATGTTCCCGGTGAAAGCTGGATCGGAACCATCATTCCTCATGATGGTGACGACGAGAATCCTGTTCACATCGTTTATTGGAAAGCTGCTTGGGAGAGGGATATCGAGTTTGATATCAAGATGTAAGGGACGCTATCCAAATTATAATTACGATATGCACCCGGAAGTTATCCCGGCGGTTGGTCAAACAATCGATACACCTATCAGACGTTATAACGAAGGTCAAAGGCAATATATTGCTGCCTTTAAGCTCAGAAATATCAGCAGAGTTGACCCCGAGAGGCTAACTCAGGTGGAAGAGCTGAATGCCGTTGGCTTCGGAACATTGACTAGGCAGGCCACTAATAATGCAACCGGTAATGGCGTAAGGCGATTTGGCTACTGGTCAGTTGTTATCAAGCGTCCGTTGAACTCAGGCGATGCTCAGGATTCAGTTCTGGACACCTGGATCCAAGACCATGATGGCTATCGCTGCATGGGATGGTAAAACAAAAATGATGGCGCTGGTGGTAACAGAGGTCCACGCAAGAACTATTCAAATGGAGGCTGGATACCGCTTGAAAATTGAATAGTCGTAATTGATGGGCATTAGGGGGCGGCGTTAAAATGCCGCCCCGCCTCATTTAAGGATAGAATGGTAACGACGAAATCGGAAACAGAGTTGACTCTCGCGAGGGCAGATGTTTACAGATTTTTATCAATGGCCTTTGTTTATCCAGATAAAGATAAACTCGCCACATTACGAACTTGCATCCGATATGGATAGTTCAAAGCTTTCTTCCTTGTGATATGAAGGAAGAATATCTGGCATTTACTAGTCTGATCGGACAGTTGACGTGACCGCACTTACAGCCGGATTTTACAGAGATGTTTTTGACCCGCATGTTTTGTCCTTCGACTGAAACAACGTATGGGAAAATAGCTTCAATCAGCCGAATATTCTTGGCGATATCAGTGGATTTTATAAAGCATTTGGTTTTGTAATGAATGACGATGCTGCGGTTGCATTTGATCATATAACCGTCGAGCTGAATTTATGAGCTTTCTAGAATTAAAGATAGCCTATGCCCTGGATCAAGCGATGGAAGAAAATATTGATATTTGTTTGTCTGCAGAAAGACGATTCCTGGAGCAGCATATCGGGAAATGGACTGGCGTATTTGAGAAAACCTTGCAGCGAGAGCTAATGAGGCCTATTACCGCAACCTTGGCTTGTTGTTATCAAAATTCATGGGTTCGGAACTTAAGTTTTTGGAATTGAAGTTGACAGCAGAATAAAAGAAATTGCCAAAATCTGACTACGAGGGACCTGTAGATTGTCCGCAACAGACAGGCACAGAAATGGATGAGCCTTTACACCTGCATTAGTTGATTATCTTCGTACAATTGACATTGTTTGTGCATATTATCGATACGACCAAATGAAGCTTGAAGTGGGAGATGTTGGCATTGTACGGTTTGATTGGCAGATAAGTTTTAAGCATATCCTGGCGGGAGCTATGCCTATATGTTTCCTCAGACCTTCATTTAAATAATTTTGCTGGCCAATCGCTGAATTAAGGAGTTATTCATGGACAATGGCAAAGTGATAGGGAGGCGTCAATTTTTGGTAGGTTTTTCCCTGCCCTTACAGAAACGATCGTTGAAAAACTAGAGATGAGACACAAGTCTCGGCTAATTCCAGCGTTACCAAGAAAGCGGTTATCTTTGATAAGGCCGAAGTGGTAGAAGAAGCCGGAGAACGGTGGAAGGAAGTACCCTTGGGTTGGGATGTGACTGCAGGTAGGGCTATTGGAACGGTTTCATAAAGATAACTGTCTGGTCGTCAATAATCGAAGAGCGATTGAGGATGGAACCCTGTCATGAAGGTAATTATTGATATCACGAGAATGTTTAAATGACGAAAACTATTGAAATAAAGAACATGAGAGACACCCGGGCGGTTGCTGCGCCGGCGAAGGACTGCGGATATTTCCATGGCTGCCAAACATGTGACGAAAATGATACCTGCAAGTTGGACGTGCGCTCATAAAAAATGGTTGATCAACAAACGGATGGCGGATATCAAGTACAAAGTCCTTGTTGGCAGCAACAAGGGCGGTGTGGGAAAAGTACCACCACAGTCAACCTCGCCTGTGCCCTGGAAAGGCTGGGTTACAAGGTTGGCTTGGCGGATGCTGACCCCACATGGGCCAAATATTCCAAAGATGCTCGGTATCGAAAATGTAAGACTTCGCGGGATAAAGACGGCATCGCCCCGCACATCATGCCTGCCGGGATGAAGGTCGCGTCGTTGGGTTTGTTGATAGAAGACCAGAACGAGCCAGTTGTTTGGAGATGCGGTAAAGTATGAATTCATCATCGAACTCCTCGAAATATTACGTGGAAGCTCGATTTCCTGATAATAGATCTGCCGCCTGGCACCGAAATGAACATATTTACGATCATGGATTTTATTCCCCAATCTGGATGGGGTTGTTGTGGTAAGCACCCGCAGGATGTTGCGCTTCTTGATGCAAGGAAAATGATCTCTTTGTGAAAGAGAGGAATACGCCCATTATCGGAATTGTTGAGAATATGAGCGGCCTGATCTGTCCACATTGTAGTGGTGAGATTGATGTCTTCAAGAAGGGGGGAGGAGAGGGTAGCGAATGAATTGGGCGTGCCCTTTATCGGCGCTATTCCGCTGGATAGCGAAATAACAATTTGTGCGGATAAAGGAATCCTGTTGTACAGGCTTATCCAGACTCTCCTTCAACCAAGGCATTTATGGCGGTTGCCGAACGATGCAGAGATTTTGGGCGCAGCATCCCATCCAGAACAGGAAATGTCATTACTTCACCGGAGTTTAGGGCGGCTGGAAATGTAACCGCCGATATTACAACTCCACCAATGGTGAGTTAACTATGGTCAATATTCATGCCGTTCGCCGGTGGCATGGCATCGTCGGTGCTGTCATTACAGGTAAAGTAATAACCTATGCAGGAAAGTAAATATGAGTGAATCAAACGATTTTAAAGAGGGGTTGAATTTTTTCTTGGGTAAAGATTATGTTAATGCGGAAAGATTTTTTAGGAAAGCCGCAGAGCAGGGGGATCCAGAGGCACAGTTTTGTCTTGGTGACATGTACAATAACGGCTATGGTGTTGTAAAAGATGAGCGAAAAGCGATTGAGTTATTTCGTAAGTCTGCGGAACAGCGATTTGCGCCGTCGCAAATTAATTTAGGAATTATGTATTCTCAGGGATGTGGCGTTGACCAGGATCTCGTAGAAGCGTTTATGTGGCTAAAGATTGCTGGACGAGCTGTTGATGAAGAAGGAGGAGATCTTGCTCTCGATGAGGATGGAAGGGATCTTCTTGGGGTTGTGGAAGAGCAAATGACTGCCGGTCAAATTACGGAAGCAATGCGACGATCAAGTGTTTGGATGAAAATGCATCAATTAATTTAAGTTGGATAGAGGTATAACAGGGAACGATGATTGCCGTCCCCTCCTCGCAGTCCGGTGTATGGTTTTATCGTGATGTGTTTTCTAGTTAGTTATTTTTACATCAGAATTAGCGCGCTAATCGATGGCTTCCGGACATCGTGAGCAACCCAAGCTCGGTGAAAAAAATATTACGCCATTGAAGTATCGTTCTTGATCTGGTTTGTGCTTTTGCCAGCGCAGCAGTATGGTTCGTAATCGATGGCGAAAAAATCCGTTGATTGATGAGAAAATGAACCGGTGAGCGGTTGGACGTAGTCGTGCCAGCCTTGGAGAGACAGGTTGAAGAAGGCCGTATACACGTAATCGATGGAGTTTCTCTCGTTACGTTTCGTATAGGCGCGGATTTTATCTCGTAATGGCATCATTTTTTTGCGTACCCCCAGCACGGTTCTCTGCGAACCGCTAACCCAGAAGCTCGAACCCCTGACTTTTCACCTGGCAATCTCCAACATATAGGCTTTGTCTGGATGGAGCGTTGGCTCTAACGTTGTGTGGTTGGTTCTTGAGTCCTACCCCCTGGGGTGATGCTGTGCATGCAGTTGTTTCAGCCGTTCGCGTGCTACATGCGTGTAAATCTGCGTGGTAGAAATATCAGCATGGCCAAGTAGCAGTTGTACTACGCGCAGATCCGCTCCATGATTAAGTAAATGTGTAGCGAAGGCGTGGCGCAAGGTATGTGGCGACAGTGGTTTGTGTAGGCCACCGTGTTTGGCATGACGTTTGATGAGATACCAAAACATTTGCCGCGTCATCGCTGTGCCACGCTGAGTAACGAACATTGCTGCATTTAATTTATTGCCCAGCAAGGCGGGGCGTGCATCAACCAGATAGCGGTGCAGCCAGTCTAACGCTTCCTCTCCCAGCGGTACCAGACGCTCTTTATTACCCTTGCCCATCACGCGCACTACGCCCATGTCGAGGTTGACCTGTGCGACGCTCAAGCTGATCAACTCGGAAACGCGCAGACCACTGGCATATAGCACTTCCAGCATAGTGCGATCACGCATGCCCAGAGGTGTATTCATATCAGGTGCTTGCAGCAGCATATCCACATCCTGTTCGGTGAGCGTTTTTGGCAGGTTACGTGGCAGCTTGGGGGTGGCGATTTGCAGGGTAGGGTCTGTATCTACTTTGCTCTGCCGTAACAGGTAACGGAACAGGCGTTTGAGGCTTGATATGGCACGGCTGGTACTGGTGGCTTTAGCTTTTTGTTCGATGACCAAATAGGCAAGAAAGCCTTGGACGTCAGCGTGTGTGGCCTCTAGCAAGGTAGAATTATGCTGTTTTTCCATCCAGAGAATAAATTTGCACAGATCGCGTCTGTAGCTTTCCAGTGTGTTGCGCGACAAGCCGTCTTCCAGCCACAGACAGTCGCAGAATTCATCCAGGATGTCAGTGTTGTTCATATATCTTTAGTCATTTGAATGTAGCAAGAAATCTCTATGATTCTGCACCGTATCCGAAATATTAGCTGTAGTTACTCCCGTTTGTACATAACGCATTAATTTGTATATTAATTAGTGCAGTTAATAATAGGCGTGTCGGTGTAATCAACTGGTTGCAAGCGAAGTCCGACAGACTTCCTGGTTTGATTGTTTTTCATATGCCAGCAACCAGCATTTGATATCCAGCGCATCCCCTCCGTGCTGGTGTATGAAGCCGCCGATACCAGACTTGCTCACCACGCGATGGCAGGGGATGACAATGGGAATGGGATTTGCGCCGCATGCCTGACCAACTGCACGCGGGCTGGAAGTGAGCAACGTGGCAAGATCGCCATAATTTCGTGTTTGTCCGGACGGAATAGCAGATATTGCTTGCCACACTTTTGTTTGATGGGCAGTGCCGTTAAGATTGAGTGAAAGATTAAAATGAAAACTTGGATCAATGAAATAAGCCTGTAATTGTTTGCATACCTCTCGCGCGAACGCTTGGCTCGGCTGTTGTGGCGTGACACCCGACCCCAGAAAGTTGATGCCGGTCAGTGCATCCGCCTTACAGCGGATACCAAGCATACCAAATGGTGTAGGTAGCTTTGCCTGATAATTCATTTACCTTCCTTATACGAACATTTGGTTAGTTTCTGAGATAAACCTTTGGCTTCGCCAAGTGCTTTCCAAGGTTCTTTGATCTGTTAGTCGGCCATATTAAATCTTTTGTATCTATTAAAAGAAGGAGTTTCAAGACAGAAGAATATCAGGGTCTAAGCCATATGGGATAGAACCTGTAAATATCGGGTAGTTTAATTTTCAAGCGATGGAAGCAAGCAATATTTGGTGCATTGCGCAAGCATTCATTCAGGAGAGATATTTTTGGAGTTGGCGTTACAAAGAAAGTGTAAGATTGTTGGATGGTACTTGATAGTTGACACATGTTCATGTGTGTTTAATCAGGGGCAGGAAGACGAATGTTACAACCAAATAAATTTAATTTGGGCTATAGACGCTTTTAGGTGGCTTATACGTTACCAGAGCCTTTGAAGTAGCCCCAGCAGTAAACCTCCGGTTTTGCCGGAGGCAATCAATTTGCCAATTCTCATTTTAAATCGAATGAGAATGAGCTAACTGCAGATTTAAACTGCTTTGCGGTTAGGGAGTTTTTCCTTGATACGTGCAGATTTTCCTGAACGGTCACGCAAGTAGTACAGCTTGGCACGACGCACATCACCACGGCGCTTTACTTCGATACTGGCGATGGCTGTTGAATAGGTTTGAAAGGTACGTTCCACGCCCTCACTAGCGGAAATTTTCCGCACGATGAAAGATGAATTCAGACCACGATTGCGCTTTGCAATCACTACGCCTTCATAAGCCTGTACGCGTTTGCGTTCACCTTCGACCACGTTCACATTGACGATAACAGTATCGCCCGGGGCGAAGCTCGGGATTACCTTTCCCAGACGGGCAATTTCTTCTTGTTCAAGTATTGCGATAAGATTCATTTTATTTCCTCTTGTTGTACGGATGCTTGTTCCTGCTGGTACTCTGCCAGTAGCCGAGCTTCCTGTTTTGTTAACTGGCGTTGTGCCAGCAAATCTGGGCGGCGTTGCCAGGTCCGTCCTAGCGCCTGCTTCAACCGCCACTTTTCTATCTCGGCGTGGTGTCCGGAAAGTAAAACCTCCGGTATTCCTTCGCCTTCAAAAATTTCTGGCCGCGTGTAATGCGGACAATCCAGCAAGCCCGCTACAAACGAGTCCTGCTGTGCTGATTCGGCATCCCCCAGCACACCGGGCAAGTGCCGCACCAGACTGTCTATCAGTACCATTGCTGCCAGCTCGCCACCGGATAACACGTAGTCGCCGATGGAAAGTTCTTCATCCACCTGCTGTCGTATCAGCCGTTCATCTACACCCTCGTAACGGCTTGCCAGCAGAATTAATCCATCATTCCGCTCCAAAAGCTCCTTCACCACTTCGTGGGTTAGTTGTCGTCCTTGTGGTGACAGGTGGATTACACAACTTTTGACCACGCCAGTTTGCGCTTGGCTTTGTTTCGCTGTTGCGATTGCCTGCGCTAGTGGTTCTGCCAACATCAACATTCCCGGACCGCCGCCATAAGGCCGGTCATCCACGGAACGATGCTTATCGATGGTGAACTCACGCGGATTCCATGTGCGGAGCACAAGCTTGCCTTGCTCCGCCGCACGCCGCGTTACCCCATACTGGGTAATCGCGTCGAACATTTCCGGGAATAGCGTAATTACATCAAAGTGCATTGCCGCTACTCAGTGTTTTGCGGCCCAATCGGTTGACCAATCGACACGTATTACTTTTTCCGTCAGGTCCACGTGCTTGATTGCGCTGGCGATGAACGGGATTAATAATTCCCCCCGATTTTTTTTGGAGGGGCTTTCTTGCACACACAGCACCTGATTAGCACCGGTATCCATAAGGTTGTCCACCACTCCCAGGCATTCGCCAGCGAGATTAACCACCGTCAGCCCGATTAGATCCGACCAATAATATTGATCCTCAGGCATTTGAGGCAGGCTGCTGCGTGGTACTGCCACCAGCAAACCTTTATATTTTTCGGCGGTGGTTCTGTCGTTGCTGCCGGTGAATTTTGCGACCAAGCCTTTGCTATGCACAGCAAAGGTCTCCACAGTTATCTCGCTCCAAGGATTCTTCTCGTCACCTAGCCACCAAATGGGAAAGTCAGCAAGACTATCCACGGACTCAGTGTAAGTTTTAATCTTTACCCAGCCGAGAATTCCCTGCGCACCTGCCACGCGCCCCATAACTATCATGGAGTCTGATTGGTTATGCTTTTGCTGCGGCACCAGCGCGCTTGACCAGCTTGGCGACGGCGTCGCTTAATTGCGCGCCTTTCTCTTGCCAGAAAGCCACGCGATCCAGTTGGATACGCATGCCTTCAGGGCCTTCAGGGGCAACGGGGTTATAAAAACCAACGCGTTCGATGAACCGGCCATCACGGCGATTGCGCGAATCGGCCACAACTACATTAAAAAACGGGCGATTCTTGGAGCCGCCACGTGCAAATCGAATAATAACCATAGTTTCTACTTTATCGTTAGCAAATGCCAAAGGGCGCAGATTTTACGACACTTTACAGAGTTATGGCAAGTGACAGCCTCTTCCAATATGAAATGAGTCTGAAAGGTTGACGTATTTCCAACATGAAATGAGTCTGAAATTGATTTGCTGGGTCGGTCATTATGCGAAGCATGGTGATCAACATGGAAGAAGCAAAGCTACAGACCTTGGTGCAGATCAAGGCATTTTTGGACGGGACATCGGAGGTGATATTTCGGGTTCCAAAAGAGAAGGCGTAACCAGTTTATCGGACGCGTCCTCAAGCGGTTTGGCTATGCTCCGCACGGGCGGGTAGATAAGGGCATACTACTGCGCTATATCGAGCGCATGACCGGGCTATCACGCCAGCAAGTAACCCGATTGGTACGGCAATACCGCAAGGATGGGAAGCTATCGAAACAACCCTGTACGCCCAAGCGAGGGTTTCACCTATCGTTACACCGCAGCAGACGTGCTCTTGCTGGCCGAGATAGATGTGCTGCATGACACGCTGTCCGGGTCCACCACCAAGAAGCTCATGGAACGCGCTCTTTTGGTTTTTGGTGATGCGCGCTTTGAACGGCTGGCGGGCATCTCGGTTTCCACCTTTGCAACCTGCGCGGGAGCACACCGTACCAGAACAAACGGCGGCACTGGAGCAAGACGCGCCCCCCACCGGCATTCCCATCGGCAAACGCCGTGCACCGCAGCCAAACGGAGTGCCGGGCTACATCCGCATAGATAGCGTGCATCAAGGCGATCTGGATGGCGTCAAAGGCGTGTACCATATCAACGCGGTGGACTGTGTGACGCAGATGCAATTCGTCGCCACCTGCGAGAAGATCAGCGAGGCGTATTTGCTGCCGGTCATCCGGCAGTTGCTGGATGGATTTCCGTTTGTCATCCTGGGGTTCCATTCGGATAACGGTTCAGAGTACATCAATTATCAGGTCGCAAAGCTGTTGGAGAAGCTCCGGATCGAGTTCACCAAGTCACGGCCACGGCATTCCAACGATAACGCCTTGGCGGAGTCAAAGAACGCCGCCGTGGTACGCAAACATCTGGGCTATGCGCATATCCCGCAATACTGCGCCAGTTTGGTCAATGCTTTCTGCGCCGATTATCTCAACCCTTATGTCAACTTCCACCGGCCATGTTTCTTTCCAGAGACAATTACAGATGCCAAGGGAAAAGAACGAAAGAAATACAGCTACAAAGACATGATGACACCTTATGAGAAACTCAAATCAATACCCGAGGCCAGTCAGTATCTGAAGGATGGAGTAACCCTCGAACAACTGAATGCGCGGGCAGCAGAAATGAGCGACAATGATGCCGCCTTGGCACTGAACAACGCAAGAAAAAAACTGTTTAAAGACATCTCTGCGGCGATAAAAAAACGGGCTTGAGAAATAAAATCGACAAGGCAAAACGAAGAAGCACCTATCAACTAGATCGAACCAGAACAAGTTAATTTACTCAGACTAAAAACCCTTCGTTCAGACTCATTTCTGAATTGGAAAATACTGTGACATCAGCGATGTAGTAATACTTCCAACACGAATTTTGTGCCTAGATAGGCGAGCAGCAAAAAAATGAAGCCGCTCATTGTCCACCGCACCGCAGTACGCCCGCGCCAGCCTCTATAATGATGGCCCAGTAACAACACTGCGAACACGCACCAGGAAATGAAACCGAACAGCATTTTGTGATTGAATTGCCACGGCTTGCCAAATAGCTGATCGGAAAAGACAATGCCTGACGCCAATGTCAGAGTAAGCAGAACAAAGCCAGCGCCGATGATGCGGAATAGTAAGGTTTCCATGGTAAGTAATGGTGGCAAACCTTGCAGCACGCGCGGTAGCGTAGCATGGTGCAGGCGTTTTTCTACCAGGGACATCAGACCCGCATGCAGCACTGCAATGGTGAACAAACTATAGGCGAGCATTGCTGCCAGAATATGCGCCTCAAGGACAAATGAAAAATTGTTCGTTAGCGGATGGGCCGCAGGAAACAGCGCTGGCAGTAATGCACCTCCTGCTGCCAAAGGCAACACTAAAGTTTGCAGGCTGGCGATCGGGTAAAAAAAACGTGCTACCCAATACACCAGCATGGTCAGCCACAAGATCAACGATAGCGCATTAATTAACCCCAGGTTCAGATCCCCCCCACTAAATAGATTGCTATACAGCAGGTATGCATGGAGTGCTAGCGGTAGCAATACAGCATGGCCAATCATTCCACGGTTTAAGACATCTATACTTCCGGCAGATTGTGCACGCCAAAAATAAACCGCTAACACGCTGTACGCAAGAAAGGTGATTACATAGAGCGGAAGATTCGACATTTTTAGTCAGGATGTTTTAGACTTCACGGATTCTACACTATAGCCAATGCTGCGGAAAACAGGAGTGAAATCATGCTGGACAACCTTACACAACGTCTTTCAGGCGTTATAAAAAACCTGCGGGGACAAGCGCGTTTGTCTGAAAGCAACATCCAGGATGCCTTGCGTGAAGTACGCTTGGCCCTGTTGGAAGCTGACGTGGCACTGCCCGTGGTTAAAGAATTCACTACCCAGGTAAAGCAGGCTGCGCTGGGACCAGAGGTGTTGGGCAGCCTGACGCCGGGACAAGCATTGATCGGTATCGTACATCGCGAGCTGACTAAGCTGATGGGTGAGCACAACGATGCGTTGAATCTCACCACCGTGCCGCCGGTCGTGATTCTGATGGCTGGCTTGCAGGGCGCAGGCAAAACTACCACGAGTGGAAAACTTGCCAAGTTGCTGCGTGAGCAGATGAAGAAAAAATTCTGCTGGTTAGTTGTGACGTGTACCGTCCTGCTGCGATTGAGCAATTGCGTATCTTGGCGCAGCAATTGGAAATTGATTTTTTCGCTTCTGACATTAGCCAGAAGCCGTGCGATATAGCATTGGCAGCGCTTGATTACGCGCGCAAGCGTCACCACGATGTGCTGATTGTGGATACTGCTGGTCGCCTTGCGATTAATGCCGCAATGATGGAAGAAATTCAGCAATTACACGCTGCCCTTAATCCGATTGAAACCCTGTTCGTTGTGGATGCCATGACTGGTCAGGACGCCGTGAATACCGCAAAGGCATTTGGCGAGGCGTTGCCGCTAAGCGGTATTATCCTCACCAAACTGGATGGTGATGCGCGGGGTGGTGCGGCCTTGTCGGTACGGCAAATCACCGGTAAACCGATCAAATTTGTTGGCGTGAGCGAAAAGCCCAATGGCTTGGAAGCTTTCCACCCAGAGCGCATGGCTTCGCGCGTGTTGGGCATGGGTGATGTATTGTCACTGATTGAAGATGTCCACCGTGAGATTAATCAGGCCGAGGCTGAAAAACTGGCCAAGAAAATCAAAAGTGGTCACGGATTTGATCTCAACGATTTCAAGATGCAAATCGTGCAAATGCGCAAAATGGGCGGCATGTCTGCTCTGATGGATAAGCTACCCGCACAACTCGGTCAGGCTGCGGCAAGCGCCAAGATGGACGACCGCGCTATCAATCGCACTGAAGGCATCATTAATTCAATGACAATGCAAGAACGTTCCCATCCGGAACTTATTAAAGCTTCACGTAAGCGCCGCATAGCCGCCGGAGCGGGGGTTCAGGTGATGCATGTTAATCAGTTGTTGAGCCAGTTCGAACAAACGCAAAAAATGATGAAGATGTTCAGCAAAGGTGGCATAGGTAAATTGATGCGCGGCATGAAGGGCATGTTGCCCGGCAAACGTTAAGCCATGGAAACTTAAGGCTACGCTGAACAAGCACCGTATTTCCAGAATTCCAATTACGAAATATGTGTGACTGTGCAAAAAGTTAAGTTCAGCCCGTTTTGTTTTGTCCTTTCGGATTGCTTTTCTTGGACTTTTTGTCCGCTATGTTCTCTACCCGTTAGTTCCGAACATCATGCGTCTTGCTACGAATTTTTTCGCGCCCGGCAGACAGTCCAGTACCGTAAGTGCAGCCGCGCGCCCTGATTTAAGCAGCAGCAGGTCGTTGGAGAAAAGACGCACCAGGCCATCGGTGAAATGTATGCCGGCATTGCGGTCAAGCTGACGTTGTTTGCGATAGCTGGTAAGCATGGCATCTGAACCGAGCGCCTCAGGTTTGCAGTTAAGAATCTCTTGCGCCAGTTCCCACGCGTCGCGCAGACCCATGTTGAAACCTTGGCCGGCCACGGGATGCAACGTCTGCGCAGCATTGCCGATCAATACTGTGTGCGGCAGCGTGATTTCAGGCGCGCGCTTGAGCCGCAGAGGGAAGCAAGCGCGTTTCCCGATAGTTAAGAATTCTCCAACCCGATCACCGAAGTGTTGATGCAATTGGACTAGGAAAGCGGCATCATTCCAGTGCAGCATTTCTTGCGCCATTTCATGTGCCGCAGTCCATACCAGTTCGTAACCGTCCCTGAACGGCAGCAGTGCCAACGGTCCCTGCATAGTAAAGCGCTCAAATGCGATGCCTGGCTGCGGATGGGTGCAGGTGACATGTGCAATGACGGCACTTTGACCGTAATCGCGAATTTCTGGCGGATGGGCGGCTTCCAGCAACTTTCCCCCATCGGCTAGGTAACAGGGTGCGGCCAAAAGAATTTTTCTGTGAAATGTGGATGGTCTTGATCAACGAAACTTGCGTGATGCCCTGCCACACCCCGAGTCTCTCCAGTAACTGACGGCTGCCACTGGACATTGCCAAGGCACGCGGGTCAGTGTTCACGTGTTCTATTTTGCGCGCTTCCAGCATGACAATCTGCAATCCGCTGTCGCGCAGTGCGAGCATCAACGCGGTACCAACCGGCCCCCCCCCGATTATCGCGATGTCGCAATGTGCATTCATGGCTGTCTCATCAAATCTTCAATAGCCGTTACAGTTTTGGGTACGGCTTCGGTCAGCACTTCGCAGCCGAGTGCAGTGATAGCCACATCATCTTCAATGCGGATCCCGATATTCCAGAATGCTTGCGGCACATCATCTGCCGGACGGATATAACAGCCTGGTTCGATCGTAAGTGCCATGCCGGGTTGCAACGCGCGCCAATTATTGTCCAGTTTGTATGAGCCGACATCGTGTACATCCATGCCGAGCCAGTGGCCGGTACGATGCATGTAGAAGCGTTTGTAGCTGCCGCTTTCCAGCACAGCATCGACGCTGCCATTGCATAGTTTAAGGTCGACAAAGCCTTGCGCCAGCGTGCGCACGGCAGCGTCATGCGGTTCATTCCAGTGTGAGCCGGGACGTGCGGCTGCAATGGCGGCGATCTGTGCCGTCAACACCAACTCATAGATGTCTTTTTGTGCGCTATTGAAACGGCCATTTACCGGGAAGGTACGGGTGATGTCCGCAGCGTAGCCATCGACTTCGCAGGCCGCATCTATCAGCAATAGTTCACCGTCTTGTAATTGTGCATTGTTGCTGATGTAGTGCAACACGCAGGCATTGGCACCACCGGCAACGATTGAGGTATAGGCGGGCGCTTGCGCACCGTTTTTGCGAAATTCGTGCAACAGCTCTGCCTCGATTTCGTATTCCATTTTGCCGGGACGGGTGGCGCGCATCGCGCGGATATGCGCGGCAGCAGAAATGGTGGCGGAACGGCGCATAATGGCAAGTTCGTCACTATCTTTAATTAAACGCATTTCATCAAGCAGCATGCGTATGTCATGAATTTCATTTGGCGCGGTTACGCCGCTGCGCACCTGTGCCTGCACACAGGCGCGCAACGCAAGAATGCGGTCGTCCCACGGGGCATGGGCGCCAAGCGGATGAAACAGCGCGGGCTGGTTGCCCATCAGTCCGGTGAGCTTTTCATCTAGTTGTGCGATGGGAAATGCAGCATCGAAGCCAAATTTTTCTTTCGCACCGTCTGGTCCGTGGCGAAAACCATCCCATATTTCGCGCTCCATATCTTTCGCGCGACAGAACAGGATGGACTGCGGGACAGCGCCAGCAATCAGTACGAGTACGGCTTCCGGTTCATCAAAGCCGGTAAGGTAGTGGAAGTAGCTACCAAAACGATAAGGATAATGCGCGTCGCCATTGCGCAATACTTCCGGTGCGGTGGGAATAACAGCAATGCCGCGCTGCATCTGGCTAATAAGGCGGTTACGGTGGTTGGCATAAAGAGAGGTATTAAACATGAGTGGCATTGTGTTGTGAACGTAATTTGTTGTCGAGTTTTTCAAGGCGTTGTGGCGTTCTAACATTTAGTCAGTGACCGTTGTAATGTTCGCCACTCACTTTACCAAGCACAATTTGGGCGCGTAACAGCGGTGCGAGAGGTGCAACGGTGCCGCTTGGGATATTTGCGAATAAGCCGGGCTGGTAAATTCCTATGCCACTGAAAGTAAATGCGGGTGTGTTATTGACTACCCTGCCACTGATTAAACCAAAATCCCCGTTGGGATGGTGCGCAGGATTGTTGGCTAACACCAGATGTGCAGTATCGCCGCTTGCTTTGAGTGCAGCCGCACGTTCGGGAAGCTGAGCAAAATTATAGTCGCAATAAATATCGCTGCTGATAACGGCAAACGGCGCATCACCCAATAACGGCAATGCATTAGCAATGCCCCCTGCGGTTTCAAGAACAGGATTTTCTGCTGAGTAGCGGATGCGTACGCCGAACTGGCCACCATCTCCTAACGCAGCTTCGATTTGACTGCCGAGATGTGCGTGATTTATTACCAAGTCGCGGATGCCCGCTCTGGCCATGTTTTCGATATGCCACACAATGAGCGATTTGCCGCCGACTTGCAATAAGGGCTTGGGTGTGTGGTCGGTGAGCGGACGCATGCGTTCACCACGTCCGGCAGCTAGCAGCATCGCTTTCAAAAAGTGTACCCCACGACCGGTTGTTTTTTCTCCAGGATATCCAGTATATGCAGTAGCGGCTTTAAATCTACGTAACGTTCACAAGCGCGACGCAAATAATCCATCACCAGCGGTAAATCTTTCAGATAACCATCCTTGTTATCTCGGTGATACAGACGCGCAAAGATGCCTAATACTTTTAAATGCCGCTGTACGCCCATCCATTCATAATCCCGGAAAAAATCGGAAAAGTCATTGTGTACCGGCAGCCCAGACTTGCGCGCTTTTTCCCAGTAACGAATTAGCCAATCCAGCACTTCGGCTTCTTCCCAATGAATATAAGCATCTTTAAATAGCGAGGCCAAATCATATGTAATCGGCCCATAGACTGCATCCTGAAAATCTAAAATACCCGGGTTAGGTGTACTGACCATCAAGTTACGTGAATGGTAATCACGATGAACAAACACCCGTGGCTGTGCCAAATTATTTTGTACGATGCGCTGAAACACAGTTTCTAATGCTGCATTTTGTTTATCGTCCAGCGTGACCTGCAAATGTTTAGCGACATACCATTCAGGAAACAGGTACATTTCACGCATAAGCAGTGCTTGATCGTAGGGGGAAGTTCAAATTCGCGGCTCGTTAGCTGAATAGTGATCAATGCATCGGTAGCGGCGCCGTATAGTTCGCGTGCATTGTCGGGATTCAGCGCTTGCAAGTACGTGGTGTCGCCTAAGTCAGTTAACAATAAAAAGCCTTGTTCCAGATCTTGTGCCAGCACCTGTGGCACGTGTACCCCTGCTGTGCCAAACAGCTGGGCGATATGGATGAACGGGCGACAATCCTCATTTTTGGGTGGCGCATCCATCACTATTAGTGTGTGGTCGGTGAATGTAGCGCGAAAATAACGGCGGAAGCTGGCATCGGCAGAAGCTGGTGAAATATTGAAAGCACTATCGGGAAATTTGCTATGCAGCCATGTTTTAATCTGTTGTTGACGTTTCATTATAGATTTTGGATTGCCTAAATCGTGGATTTGTGCGATTTTAGCACCTTAATTTATTGACCCTGCTCCATGCATTTGCGCCTTAACCTCGTTGCGCTTTCCCTACTCTGCATTTTTACACCTATGGTTTACGCCGAGGGCGAAGTTTTGCGGCTGAAACTTGACCGTACCTTCATGAATTTGCCAAAAGGCGACGAAGAGACGCCTGCTTTCATTTCGGCACAGCGCGTGGAAGGCCAGACTGAAAATCAGGTTGTCGCTAGCGGCGAAGTCGAGGTGCGCAAGCGCGGGCAGGCTATATTCGCTGATCGTGTGGTATACCGGCAAAGCAGCCAAGAACTGGTTGCCGATGGTGCGGTGCGCGTGGAGCAGAACGGCATCAAAATGCAGGGCCCGTATGTGAAGCTTAACCTGGATACAAATATCGGCGATATGACGAAGCCGGTGTTTCATCTGGCCGCCAACAATTCGCGCGGGAGCGCCGATATCCTGCATATGGAAGGCCGGCAGAAATACACCGTACAGAATGTGGCATATACCATCTGCCCTATAGGCAACGACGACTGGATGCTAAAGGCGAGCCAACTGGAAATTGACAACGACCGCCAAATAGGGGTGGCACGCAACGCCCGCGTGGAGTTTCTGGGTGTGCCTATTTTGTATATGCCGTGGATGGATTTCTCGCTCAGTGACAAACGCCAATCGGGCTTTCTTGGTCCGGTGTTCGGTAGTACCGCGAGGAGTGGTAGCGAAGTGACGCTGCCCTATTACTGGAATATCGCACCCAACCGTGATGCGACCATTGCACCGCGCGCAATGGCCAAGCGGGGGCTAATGCTTAATAACGAATTTCGCTATATAGACAAAAATTATGCCGGTGAGGCTCATTTAGACGTATTACCCAATGATGCCCTTACTAACAGCACCCGTTTACGGACATCTCTCAAGCATACGCAGAATTTGGGTTATGGGTTAAGCGCATCAACAAATTTCAACTACGTATCAGACCATACCTATTTCCGTGACTTATCAAACGCGGTGAGCAACACATCATTAACCAATCTGGTGCGCGAAGGCGTAGTTTCTTACGGGGGTAGTTGGTGGAATGCAGCGGCACGCATGCAAAGCTATCAAACTTTGCAAGATCCTGCTGCGCCAGTTCTGGAGCCATATCGTCGCTTGCCGCAAATAACCGTGGGCGCGCTACGTCCACTGGCAGGGGCAAATGTGGCATTTACCGGAGAATTTGTAAATTTCAGCCATCCCACAGCCGTTAATGGGCGGCGTCTAGTCATGTACCCCAGTATAAGTTACCCGCTAATTACCACGCCTTCATTTTATGTGACCCCAAAATTTGGCGTGCATCACACCTACTATGCATTGGGTGATAACAATTTGGCGGCACTGCCCGATGCAACACGGACTTTGCCGATTGTTAGCTGGACAGCGGTATGGTGCTGGAACGCGATTGGAATGTGGGAAAACGGAATTACGTACAGACGTTGGAACCACGCGCTTATTTCTTATACATTCCGTACCGCAATCAAAACCTGTTGCCGAATTTCGACACAGCCCAGGCCGACTTTAACTTTGCCCAGATGTTTACTGAAAACCGGTTTTTCGGTAGTGATCGCATTGGTGATGCCAAACATGTAACACTGTCACTTACCTCGCGTCTGCTTGAGGCCAATAGTGGTGCGGAGCGATTGCGCGTCGCCGTAGGTCAGCGTTTCAGCTTCAAGACACCGTTGGTAAGTCTGGTAACTCCTGAGCAAGTCACCAACAATAAATCGGATATTTTGTTTGCTGTCTTGGGCCAGATTACCCCCAAGTTGTCCTTGAACAGCGCATTCCAGTACAACCCCAATCAAGGACGCGAAGAGAAATTAAATGTGGGCGCGCGTTACCAGCCCGAAAGCGGCAAAGTGCTCAACCTAGGCTACCGTTTTACGCGTGACAGCCTGAGGCAGGTGGACATATCCACTCAGTGGCCATTGTCGAGGCATTGGAGCATGATGGCACGCTGGAATTATTCCCTGCAGGACAACCGTATTTTGGAGCTGCTGAGCGGGCTCGAGTATAATGAAAGCTGTTGGGCACTGCGGGTAGTGGCACAACGTTTTGCTACAGCCACCAATGAGCTTTCAACGGGTATCTTTGTGCAATTAGAATTGAATGGCATGGTCAGGATAGGTTCCGATCCTTTGAACGCATTGCGCCAGAGCATTGCCGGCTTTACAAAATTGAACCAACCCGCAGTTGTTAGCTCAGAGCAGGGATTACGCTAACAAATTCTTATTTAGGAAATCTAAAGATACTATGCTGTATGTCAAGTCGATGCTGGTACTTCTTTTTGTATCACTAGTCAGCGCGGCAAATGCCTCTGCCGCTGGCTTGCAGAAAGCCTCCGCCACAACCAAAAAAATTAAGCTACAAAATAAAAGTACATCTCCTGCTACTGATGTAGCAGCCCCCGTCGTAACAAAAAAAATCTCGCCTCAGAGTCCAGTTATATCGCCCGCCGTTGATGTGCAAGCCACCGATACAACGAAAAACATCGCGTCGCAAACGCAGCTTAGATTGATTGACCAGATTGTTGCAGTTGTAAACAACGATGCGATTACCCTTTACGAACTTGAAGACAGGCTTAGTAACGTAGAACGCCAATTGAAAAAACAAGGTACAACGTTGCCTGCCCCAGATTTGTTGAAGAAGCAAATACTGGAACGGATGATCACGGAAATGTTGCAAATCCAATTTGCCAAGGAAACTGGTATACGCATTGATGATATCCAGCTCGACAAAACCTTGCAGCGCATCGCCAAGGAAAATAAATTCCCTTCGTTGACCGAATTTCGCGCCCAGCTGGAGCAAGATGGAGTAAGTTTCAAAAAATTTCGGGAGGAAATTCGCGGCGAAATTACCTATGCTCGTCTGCGCGAGCGTGAAGTGGACAGTAAACTGGTGATTAGCGACGGCGAGATCGAAAACTACCTTAATAACCAAGCTAAGCAATTAGGTAAGGGAGAGGAGTACCATTTAGCGCACATTTTGGTGCTGGTGCCGGAACAAGCTAGTGCCGATAAAATCCAGGCTACCCGGCAACGCGCCGAGCAAGCCTTGGCACAATTGCGCGGTGGCGCAGAATTTGCCCAAGTGGCGGCAGGATTTTCTGATGCCAAGGACGCCTTGGAAGGCGGCAATCTGGGATGGAGATCAGCTGATCGTACCCCTGCCATTTTTCTGGAAGTAATGAAAAAAATGACTCCCGGTGAGACCAGCCCAGTATTTCGCAGCCCAAATGGTTTTCACATCCTCAAGTTGCTTGAAAAGCGCAGCAAAGAGAATCCAATAGTCATTATACAAACCCAAGTACGCCACATCCTGATAAAAACCAGCGAACTGGTGCCAGAAAATGAAGCCAAGAATCGTCTGTTGATTATCAAACAGCGAATAGAAAAGGGGCTGATTTTTCCAAGCAGGCCAAACTTTATTCTGAAGACGGCAGTGCTGCGAAGGGTGGTGATTTAGGCTGGATTTCACCTGGCGAAACGGTGCCTGAATTTGAGGCCGCAATGGATCAATTAGAAATCGGGCAGATGAGTAGCACCGTGCAATCTGCCTTCGGCTGGCATTTGATCCAGGTATTAGACCGCCGCAACACCGATGTCAGTGTGAAAGAGAAAAAGAAACAAGCACAAATGGCGATACGTGCCGATAAGTCTGACGCTGCATATCAAGACTGGCTGCGCCAGTTACGTGACGGGGCCACCATTGAGTATCGCCTCGAACAAACGCCCTAATGGCGCAAACCGCATTATTGGCTATCGCTGCCGGTGAGCCCGCTGGCATAGGCCCCGACCTATGTCTACAATTGGCCCAACAAGGGCAGGCACTGGTGGTGCTGGCCGACAAGAACATGTTGCAACAGCGCGCAGCGCTGCTTGGGCTAAGTGTTCAATGGCATGATTATGATCCGCAGCAAATATTGCCTCTACCATCCGGACATTTACGCGTGCTGCATGTGCCGACGGCACAACCCGTTCAGGCCGGCCAGCTAAATCCAGCCAACAGTCCTTATGTTCTCAATCTGCTAACCCGCGCGATGCAAGGTTGCCAGTCGGGCGAATTCGCTGGCATGGTCACCTTGCCTGTACACAAAGGCATCATCAACGATGCTGGCATTCCTTTCACTGGACACACTGAATTTCTAGCGGAAAAGTTGCATACCGAGCAAGTGGTCATTATGCTTGTGGGCGGCGGCCTGCGTGTGGCGCTTGCCACCACTCACCTGCCTTTGCGGCAAGTGGCTGACGCAATTACGCCAGCATTATTGGAAAATGTACTGCATGTTATTCAACGTGATCTTATGCGCCGTTTCGGCATTGCCAAGCCTCGCATTCTGGTTGCCGGACTTAATCCTCATGCAGGTGAGGGCGGCTATCTTGGACGCGAAGAAATCGACATCATGATTCCGGTGCTGGATCGGTTGCGCGCGCAAGGCATAAATATCAGCGCCCCCTACCCGCCGACACGCTTTTTACCCCGCAACGGCTTGCACAATGCGACTGCGTACTGGCCATGTACCACGACCAAGGGCTGCCGGTATTGAAGCATGCCAGTTTCGGGCGGGGAGTAAATGTAACGCTGGGCCTGCCTATCATTCGTACTTCAGTGGATCACGGTACCGCGCTGGAACTGGCCGGTAGCGGGCGCGCCGAGGCAGGCAGCATGCTTGAAGCGATTCAGATGGCAGCAGATATGGCGCAACATGAAAGACTGCATGATTTAGCCCTCCCTTGATCGAGAGATCGTTATCCTCGCGAAAGCAGAAATAAAAATTTCCTGGTACTCCCATGCATAAAGCACGTAAAAGATTTGGTCAAAATTTCCTGGTGGATGAGCAAATTATCGCCGACATCATCCGCGTCATCCGCCCAGAAGCGGCGGACATCATGGTGGAAATCGGCCCTGGCCTGGGTGCGCTGACTCGCCCTTTACTGCAGCGGCTTAATCAATTGCATGTAGTGGAGATCGATCGCGACATTATTGCGCGCCTGGAAAAAGACTACCCGCAGGATAAGCTGATCATCCATGCGGGCGATGCACTTAAGTTTGACCTGGCGCAATTGCCCGCGCCCTTGCGCATTGTCGGCAACCTGCCCTATAACATTTCGTCCCCGCTACTGTTTCACTTCTCAGACTACTGCGAGCGCATACACGACATGCACTTTATGTTGCAGAACGAAGTAGTGGAGCGCATGGTGGCTGAACCATCAACCCCAGCCTATGGCCGCTTGTCGGTGATGCTGCAATACCGTTTCTATATGGAAAAGTTACTCGACGTTCCGCCGGAATCTTTTCGTCCCTCACCCAAAGTGGATTCCGCCATTGTGCGCATGATCCCGCTGCCAGCCAGCGAAGTACTGGTGCAAAACGAAAAATTATTTGCACAAATTGTCGCCGCAGCCTTCGGGCAACGACGCAAGACCCTGCGAAACACGCTCAAGGCCTATTTGACAGAAGATGATTTCGTCCGGTTGGGAATAGATGCGCAACTGCGCGCGGAAACCCTGGGAGTGGCAGAGTTTGCGCGCATCACCAATGAATGCGGTTGACGAGACCAGCGTTTTGGTTGGACCATGAAAAATCAATGTTCCCCTGGACTCATTCTCCATAACCCCTTTATCTGCCAAGGCATGGGGTCAAGGTTCTGCTTATTAACTATCACTTGGTGCCTGCAAGAAGAGATAAAAGCATGCTTCTGGCAAATTTAAAGGCTAGCATTTTTATATCCTAACACTGTCTGTAGCAGTTTGTAGGACGAACTGTGCTACGCTCCTGTATATTTGCAAGCTAAACTTCAGGTTCCACCATAATTAGAAACAACACGGTAATTTTAATTTTACAATCCAAATCGGCATTGTGTGCTTTACCTAAAGCAACAATATTAACCTCTCCGCTGGCCATCGTGCATAAACAAGTTAAATTTATATAGCCACTGACTGTATTGGCAGTCTCGACTAATGACCCTACGGTGCATCTTCGCCAATGGACCCAAATAGTGCTGAGCTTGATGGGAAGTCAATTTGGAATTTGTTCTCGCTTAAAATGCCTAGCATTATTGTCAATTCTGTTAACGCGACGAATTAGAAAAGCAGCTTCAAGATATTCTAAATAGCGTTTAATAGTGTTTTTGCTACCTGTGATTCTGGATGGGCTTCTAAAGTAACATTCCGTGTGACTAGGCCATGTTGTAAAAAGCCTATTCAGTTCCTGAATATCACTAATACCATACAAACTAGGCAAGTCTCGCAAAAGAACTTTATCGATTATGTCGCTTTTTATGTATCGACCTGGATCTTGCTGGATAACCTTTGACATAACCGCTTCAGGATATCCCCAAGTCAAATATGCCAAACCCTTTTAATTCATCTATCCGAGTAACGTATTTATTCGAGCTTAATTTTATTCCAGTCGATTAGTTCATCTTTCCGCTTGATGAAGTTAATATATTCGGAAAAGTCAGTGGGAAGACAACGTGAGACGCCCAGCTTGACTCTTGGCTCTTGAGCTTCAATGCAGCAGCGGCCGATCCTGTAACAGCAAAGCGATATGAAGCATAGGAGTCGACCAATGACTTAAGATGAATTTCCCAATCACGTAAATATTGCACTTCATCAAAGAAAATATATAGTTGGTCGTCTTTTTGCTGAATGATTTGAAACAAATTCAACATTTTTCTAAGCAATCCGCTCCCAAGCGGAGTTTCTGGTGACATTATGATTATTCCCGGTACCTCTCGAATAACCGGCCTGAATTTGGTAGACCATTACTTTCCAACCCGGCGTCTACATTCGCCGATTAGCGGCGATCTTGAATTAGAGATAAGCGAATTAAAGTAAAACCTTCGAGGGAAACCTGCGAAGCGTTCTTCGATTCCTTCCCCCTGAGTCCACCATGGATTATCAAACTCAAACCGATCTAATATTTCATTCGTTGAAATGGTTAGCATATATTCCTTTTAAAACAATGAATAGCTGATCAAGCGTTGACTGATCTTGATCGTATCATATCATCAAATTTAAGATCAACCCTCTAATTCTAAGCTCGGTCGGTTAAGCTGAATGAAATGAAGCCCAACCTCTCACCGCTCACCATCTACTCCATCACCTATTTGCCCACTCCAATCCGATGCTGCCATTCCCCGTATCCACCAGGTTAATGTGCAGTTCGTTTCGGAGGTATCTCATGCAGGTGCCCAACCTAACTTGGCGGCAAACGAAGTATCGTTCACTTGCCAAGGTGCTTGCAGGCCAAGCGCCATGCTAAATAAAATAGTAGCGCTCATGATCGCATTGCCCTTTACAAATCACATAGCGCCGAAATCGAAATTTTCGCTATACTCGACAACAGCAGTGTGCGTTGACCGATTGAATAACAATAACGGAGATCAGCATGGTGAAGCCTACTTTGGTGTTGACAGCGGGTGCATTGCAGCGGCGCGCCTTTCTCAAACTTCTCCGGCAGGCTGGCACCTTGGGCGCTGCAAGCGCATTCGGCAGTACAGTACTGACAGCATTTGCTGGAGAATCCGGTCACGTCACGCTGCCGTTCGAAAATGGTGAGCGGGATCTCGTCGCATACCCGCAAAAGCGTCCGCTGATCATGCTCACTGCCCGCCCGCCGCAGCTGGAAACCCCATTCAGCGTATTCAATGAAGGGGTGATCACGCCCAACGACGCTTTCTTCGTACGCTATCACTGGAGCGGCATTCCCACCTCGATCGATGCGTTGAGCTATCGGTTGCGCATCGGTGGCAACGTCAACACACCGCTCAATTTGTCGCTCGCTGACCTCAAGCAAATGGCTGACGCGGTCGATCTGGTCGCCGTCGACCAGTGTTCCGGTAACAGCCGGGGCCACTTTACGCCACGCGTCAACGGCGGTCAGCTTTCGAACGGTGCCATGGGTAACGCGCGTTGGACTGGCATCCCGCTGCGCAAGGTGCTGGAAAAATCGGGCGTGAAAGCTGGCTCGGTGCAGGTCGCATTCAATGGCCTCGACACGCCGTCCGTAGGTAATGCGCCCGATTTCATAAAGGCACTTAATATCGATCACGCGCTCGACGGTGAAGTGATGCTGGCGTGGCAAATGAACGGCGCCGACCTTCCTTTGCTGAATGGCTATCCAGTGCGGCTGGTTGTCCCTGGCTACTACGGCACTTATTGGGTGAAACACTTGTCCGACATTACGGTAACCGGCAAGGTATTCGATGGGTTCTGGATGAACAAGGCCTATCGCATTCCGGACAATCCGTGTGCCTGCATCGAGCCGGGAAAAGAGTCCGTCAAGACCATACCGGTCAACCGCATGAACGTACGCTCGTTCGTGACTAGCCTAACCAGTGGCATGCAAATCAAGAGCGGACGCCAAGTCATCGTGCGCGGGATCGCTTTTGATGGCGGGTACGGCGTGACCGAGGTTGCGTTTTCGCCCGACGGCGGCCAAAACTGGCAGGCCGCTCAGCTGGGCAAGGATCTGGGCAGGTACTCCTTTCGCGAATGGAGCGTGGCGTTCACGCCAAAACACAAAGGGAGCCACGAATTGCTGGTGCGTGCGGTCAACCGGATCGGTCAGGGCCAGCCGCTCAATCCGTTGGTGAACCCAGGCGGCTATATGCGCAATGCGGTCGAGTCAATCCACGTTGTTGCTGTTTAAGGAGAAACGCATGAGGTACACCCTGATTTGCATTTTACTGGCGGCGGCAAGTACCCTTACACCTGGCTCTGCAATCGCCCTCGACATCCAGTTGCCGCCTGAAACCGCCGTGTTCAAGCCGAGTAAACTGCCTGGCTATATGCTGGCCCAACGCAATTGCATGATTTGCCACTCGGTTCATTATATCCAGTCACAGCCGCCTACTTCAACGCGCGACTATTGGGAGGCTACCGTCAAGAAAATGCGGGTGCCATTTGGCGCGAAGTTTGCGGACGAAGATATCCCTGTTATCGTCGACTATCTGGTTAAAACCTATGGCGTAGAACGCAACAGCGGGACGGTGGCACTAAATACAGCGGGCAAACCGGAGACCGTCGCGCCCACCGCGACGCCTGAACCTGCCGACGCAAAAGCACTGCTCGCGGCCAATAACTGCATGGCATGCCATTCGATCGACAAGAAGATCGTAGGGCCAGCCTTCCGGGATGTGGTGGCGAAATATGCTTCCAGTGCCAACGCGGCTGCGCTGGTAGCGCGCAACATCCGCGATGGTGGCTCCAACAAATGGGGGCCGGTGTCAATGCCGGCATTTGGGCATCTTAGCGATGCTGAGGCCGACGTCCTCGCACGTTACGTCTTGTCTCAATAACTGTTCCCCAGCGCGCTGTTCGGACCAATGTTTCGTAATGGTCCACAAATCAGCTCGGTAGATACCGTCTTTAACGTCAAGTATTTTTCAGGTAACCATGTTGATACGGCTGTCGAGTTTTGAATACAGCAAAGCATAAATGCACCCGCTTGCGTATTGCGGCGTTGAGGGAGGACTTGAGGTGTACTGTAAAAACTTGAGCAGGCGTGGATCGCACCAAGCGCATCTATAATAAAGCTAGGGCGGTGTGTTACAAGAAGATCGGATCGAGGTCGCTAATATACCCGGTTACCGGGAGGTGATGGAGCAATCGGTATGATGGCATCTATGACGCCGCTTGGGATAATGCTACCGATGGAAAGCTTCAGAGTACTCTCAAAAATGGGCTAATCCACCATCGGCACTACCGTACCTGAGCACAAGCAACGCAGGAAATTACCGAGTACATCGAAGCATTCTACAACCGACAAAGAGGGCAGGCTCGCCTTGGCTACCTGCCCTCTGTCGCATTTACACAGTGATATGACGAAAAAATTTGTTGCTTTACTCGTTAGACTCCACGGTTGCCAACGAATCTCACTTTATACTTTCATATTCCATTTGTAGCCGAATTCGTCATTGCCCGTTTCAACCGGCACAATCTTGTGAGGTGTATGCGGTGAAGCAGGTGCAGGCTCATCAAGAGAAGGCCCTTCCTTGGTCAAGGTGAACACGACCGGCTCAGGTTTATCATCCTGAAGTGGCGAGTAAAGCAAAGGTGCGTTCGCCCGAGTATCGGGGTTTAAGAACCGAGCTTCGTCCGCATCTTTCAACATTCCGAGATATTTTTGCTTGGCTTCCCAACTAGGCAACAAGTCATCATTGTGTTTGATCTCTTTGCTGCTGGATACAACGAAACCATCACTTATAACCTGACCAAGTGCGTTAAGCGCATTTTCGGAATATTCATACTTGCCATCCTTATTTTTTCGCGCTATGGCATCAATGGCGCAATGATGTGGCGCAAGCAAGATATGCCAACTGAGCTTATCGGTATTGTTTTGATAGTTTTGCCAGATACGATCCCAAACCTCAACTGTCGCATCCCCACCTAGCATAATCCGATTCATGCCGCCAAAGACTTTAACTGTCAACGTATAACTAGGCTAGCATCGTTAACGTCTGCTTGAGCAGCATTCGATGCTTCGCCTTCTTTTTTGACAGGAGAAAGAACATGCGCCTCAATATTTCGAGAAAATGTTTTAACCAATCCGTCCGATGATGATGTTGCCTCCAGTATGCTGATTCTATTGCCATTCAATTCTGAACCTTGCTTGCCTTGAAGATTCAATCTACGCTGGATCTCTTGAAATACGGGTTTAGATTCGTCAGTCTCGAATTTTGGGTCTGTAAAGCACGAATTGATCCACATTTCCTCGATCAAAATCAATTTGTCATCTTCTCTTGGCCGATCCTCGAATTTAGCAGTATCTCCCACATAAAAGAGCTTTCCAAAGCCGGTCATGTTATTTTTATCTGGATGAGTCAAAACCAGGAGTGATAACCGATATTCGCGATTGCTCCGATAACTGGATTGATAACAAGCGTACTGGAGATCGAGAGCAAAATCGTAATAAATCCACTCGAACGGTTTTGATGCCTCCTCCTGCCCAAGGGTGGCAGCGTTTCCTATCTGACCGTTAACATCAATACATGGTCTAAAGCGATCGGTATATCGCTCGCAACGATAATTTACATCTGTAAGTATCGTTTTATCGTTCGCTTCGATTAAGGTGGTATCTCCATTGCCGACCGGGAAGAAAGTAATACGATTAATAGACATTATTTGCCTTCCTTTTTGTGGATTTCTTACTAAAATAATCTGCCATTATACTTGATTAGTTTTAAAAAATGGAAATATAAAGTGAATCAGCCAACGCGGCTGCTCAGCTCAATTCATTGTATTTTTGGATATTATTATGCAGGTTTAAATAAAGTAAGCAAACCTTAGTTTGGCGAAATAGGTGCTTTGTACTTTACATAATACCTAGGGCAATGCCGACTATTGTTGTAACTCGATTAGATTAAAATCTTGCCTGGTCTGCGATTGAATAAGCGAAATTAATGATGCCATCAAACTGCTACCGTCCTAATCTGAAAATGAAACCAGAAATACGGGAATTCATAATTGCACCTGTGCTGATAATGGTTAACTCGTTACTGTTGCGATTACCCTTGCCCATCAAAAAAGTTTTATGGGAACAATTCTGCTTTGATAAAAAATGAACCCTCTTGATCTTTTTGGACAAAATAGGTGTGTTCTGGCCAAGATGCCAATCAATAGCTAAGTCGGGATCGTTCCATAAAATAGAACGCTCATATTCAGGCGCCCAATAATTTGTTGTTTTATAGAGGAACTCTGCATGCTCGCTAAGCACGACGAAGCCATGGGCGAACCCTTCCGGTACCCAGAACATCCGTTTGTTTTCGGCAGAAAGAACAACACCCGCCCATAAGCCAAAGGTGGGTGATGATTTACGAATATCCACTGCCACATCGAATACCTCTCCTGCCACCACACGAACTAACTTGCCCTGTGGTTGTTTGATTTGATAATGCAGCCCACGTAGTACATGTTGAGTTGATCGGGAGTGGTTATCCTGGACGAAGTTGACGGATCGTCCTGTGATATTTTCGAAAGCTTTTTGATTAAAGCTCTCGAAAAAAAATCCACGGGCATCACCGAACACTTTGGGTTCTATAATTAAAAGATCGGCTATTGCTGTTTGGATAGCGTGCATTTTTAATAAACTTTCTCTTTGAGAATATCAAGCAGATACCGACCATAACCATTTTTTGCCAGCGGCTCGGCCAACCGTTCCATT
Organism: Nitrosomonadales bacterium; assembly: GCA_016721605.1. GTDB lineage: Bacteria > Pseudomonadota > Gammaproteobacteria > Burkholderiales > Gallionellaceae > Nitrotoga. The sequence goes on along the minus strand of JADKHS010000003.1, from coordinate 83,826 downwards.
TGCTCCATCGTGATGTAACCTCGGCGATAGGCAACTTCTTCCGGGCAGGCAATCTTCAAACCTTGACGTTTCTCTAATGTCTGAATAAACATTGAAGCTTCCAGCAATGAATCATGCGTACCCGTATCCAACCACGCATAACCACGCCCCATAACTTGAACATCCAGTTTTCCGCTATCGAGGTAAATCTGATTTACAGTGGTAATTTCCAATTCACCACGTGCAGAAGGCTTAACGGATTTAGCAATCTCAACAACGTTGTTGTCATAAAAATAGAGACCTGTCACGGCATAATTGGACTTGGGCCTTACGGGTTTTTCTTCTAGACTGATTGCACGCCCTGTAGTATTAAATTCTACTCAGCCGTACCGTTCTGGAGCATTGATATGATAGGCAAACACCGTGCCGCCCTCTAGTTTGTTTCTGGCGGCTGAAAGATTTTTTTCAAAGTTGTGGCCGTAAAAAATGTTATCCCCCAGCACCAGCGAACAGGCGTCATTTCCGATAAAAGACTCGCCAATAATGAATGCTTGCGCGAGCCCATCCGGTGAAGGCTGTATAGCAAAGGAAAAATTCATTCCCCACTGTGAACCATCGCCTAGCAACTGTTCGAAACGCGGTATATCCTGCGGAGTGGAGATGATCAGGATATCCTGAATGCCGGCCAGCATGAGCGTGGTCAGCGGATAGTAAATCATCGGTTTATCATAAACAGGCAATAATTGCTTTGAGATGGATCGGGTAGCCGGGTAAAGCCGGGTGCCGGAGCCACCTGCGAGTATGATGCCTTTCATGATGTTTTCCTGTCGTCGTAATTTTGTTGGATCCAATTCTGGTATTCGCCACTAATGACAGCATCAACCCAGTCTGGGTTTGTCAGATACCATTCCACTGTTTTGCGCAATCCGGTTTTAAATGTTTCTAAAGGTTTCCAGCCCAGTTCATGGGCGATTTTACTGGCATCGATTGCGTAGCGATGGTCATGTCCGGGCCTATCCTGTACGTAGGTGATAAGGGATGCATGCGGCGCACCTTGAGGGCGGAGCTCATCAAGAATAGCGCAAATCTCATAAACCACTTCCAGATTGGTTTTTTCATTCCAGCCGCCGATATTGTAGGTTTCCCCCACCCGGCCCCGCTCTAGTACCACGCGCAAGGCACGCGCATGGTCGTCCACATACAACCAGTCGCGGATGTTGTCACCTTTGCCATAAATGGGTAGCGGCTTACCATTGCACGCATTCAGGATGATCAACGGGATGAGCTTCTCTGGGAAATGATAAGGGCCGTAATTATTGGAGCAGTTGGTGGTGACCACAGGTAAGCCGTAAGTGTGATGCCAAGCACGCACTAGATGGTCTGAAGATGCTTTGCTTGCCGAGTAAGGAGAGTTTGGCTGGTAAGCGGTCGTCTCGGTAAAAAAACCGGTTTCACCGAGGCTGCCATATACCTCATCTGTGGATATATGGTGGAAGCGGAAAGTGTTTTTGCGTTCTGCAGAAAGCTCGCTCCAGTATTCCCGTGCTGCGTTCAGGAGCGTGTATGTGCCAATAATATTGGTTTCAATAAAGGTTGCCGGGCCAGTGATGGATCGATCGACATGGGATTCCGCAGCTAAATGCATCACCGCATCCGGCTGATGTTCATGAAATAGTCTCGCGACTGTAGCCGCATCACAAATATCCACATGTTCGAAGCGGTAGCGGGGATTGTCTGCTACCGATATTAAGGACTGTAAATTGCCGGCATAGGTCAGTTTATCGACGTTAATGACAGTAGTATCGGTTTCTGTTATCAGTTGGCGAATAACTGCGGAGCCAATAAATCCGGCACCGCCGGTAATAAGGATTTTATTCATGGTTTAGAGGGTTGATATATTATTTTATCTTGCGATATTTTACTGAAAGTGGTTATCAAGAAAATAGGTTATATGCCGCAGTGCTTGCTCTGTTGCACCACGATGGGCGCGGACAAAATGCAGTCCGGCTTGGCCAATTTTTGTCAGCTGTTCGGGATGGGTCAATAAGTTTTGTAAATTGTGCGCTAGGTCGGTTGAATTCTGTATACGCACGGCTGCTCCACATTCGACAGCAAGCTGGCTGGCGTGTGCGAAATTGTATGTGTGTGGGCCTATAAGCACAGGCTTGCCTACGGCGCAAGCCTCAATGAGGTTTTGTCCTCCAAATGGCAATAAACTGCCGCCAATGAAGGCAAGGTCACAGGCGGCATAATAGGCAAACATTTCTCCCATGCTATCACCCAATATCACTTGGGTGTCTGGCGCAATCGGATCGTTCTCACTTCTACGCTGAAAGCGAATGCCTTGCTGGGTGAGCATATCAGCTACGTCGTCGAAGCGTTGTGGGTGGCGTGGCACAATGATGGTTAGTAGATGGGGGATGTCTACTTGCTTAAGCATGGATAGCAATAGTATTTCTTCTCCGGCGCGTGTGCTGGCCGCCAGAAAAATCTTCCTGTCTTCGCCAAACTGGGTGCGCAATTGCGCACCCAGTTTCAGCATCGCCGATGGTGGTTGAATGTCAAATTTCAGATTGCCCATGATGGATACATTGTGTGCACCTAATCCAGTCATGCGTGTAGCATCGACTTCGCTTTGCGCAGAAATAGCGCTCAGCTCGTTCAAGCCCAGTCGCGTCAAATTCGGGTAGCGTGCATAACGTGCAGCAGATTTTTCGGATAACCGCGCATTAAGCAGCAGCAAGGGAATCTGCATAGTGTGGCAGCTGTGGATCAGATTAAACCAGATTTCAGTTTCCATCAAGATTCCGATGCGCGGGCGAAAGTGTTGTAAGCGCTTGACAGCAAACGGGTAGTCATAAGGCAAATAAACCCGCAGGACATCACCGCCGTAAAGCTGTTCACTGGCTGTGCGGCCGGTCGGGGTGGTGTGTGTAAGCAGCAGTTGATGATGCGGGTAGTTTTCCCGTAAACGTTGCACCAAGCTGACCGTCGCGTGTGTTTCTCCAACTGATACGGTATGCAGCCAGATTATCGGTTTATTACTGCGGGCAGAGTAGCGCCCGAAACGTTCATCAATATGCTGCAGGTATTCACGCTGTTTTTTTGCGCGCCAGAACAAATGGAAAAATACATATGGCAAAAAAAGCCACAGCAAGAGAGTATAAATTCGACGAGGGTTCAACATGAATAAGCGAATATCATACAACCCGAGTTGATTTGGTAGGCCAGCAAGAAATGTGGGTGCATCATCAGAAATGAGGGAGTTAGTGCAAACGGCATCCATAATCTTCACACGCCGCATTTAGTCCGAATTTTTCGTGTCGTGTGATGATCGCGCGCAATATTTTTTGCTACGCAATATTTAATTACAAGCAAGAACGTATATCAACAATGAAATATTCTGGTTATTAATTTCATTACTGCTTGAGTTAGCCAATAAAACTGGAAGGAGATTAGTTACGTTTATAATCGTCGTCAAATCGCACAATATCGTCTTCGCCAAGATATGAGCCAGACTGGACTTCAATCAGATAAAGCGAGCCTGTACCGATATTTTCCAGACGGTGCTTCATGCCAATAGGAATATAAGTGGATTGGTCTTCTTGTAGCAGCAGAATATCCTCGCCACGAGTCACTTTGGCATAACCTGAAACCACAACCCAATGTTCGGCGCGATGATGGTGCTTTTGCAAAGATAATTTTGCACCGGGTTTCACCATAATGCGCTTGGCCTGGAATCGTTCGCCTATATCGATGCCTTCATAATAGCCCCAGGGGCGATAGACACGACGGTGAATCAGATGTTCAGTGCGTTCGGCCTGCTTAAGATATTCCACGGTATGTTTTACATCTTGTGCAAAGTCCTTATGCATTACCAATACTGCATCAGCAGTTTCTACAATGATTAAATCCTGTACCCCGATAGCTGCCACCATGCGACTTTCTGCGCGAACATAAGTTTGTGTAGTTTCTGCGGTATAAACATCGCCACGCAAAGCATTGCCTTGCTCATCTTGTGCGCTGACATCGTAGAGTGATGACCATGAACCGATGTCGCTCCAGCCGATGTCCACGGTTACCATAGCCGCTGCCTGAGTGTGTTCCATTACGGCATAATCGATGGAATCCGATGGGCAGGAGGCAAAAGATTTTTCATCCAGACGGCAAAAATCCAGATCATGTGTGCTATGTTGCCATGCTTGATGTGCAGCTTGATAAATGTCTGGGCGGTAGCGTTGCAACTCATTCAGGTAGACGGATGCCTTGAACACGAACATGCCACTATTCCAAAAAAATCTTCCTGAAGCCACGAACTGTTTAGCCGTATCCAAATCTGGTTTTTCCACAAAACGCGCCACCTCAAAGCTGTGCTCACCGCGTTCTAATATTGCACCGCGTTCAATGTAGCCGAATCCTGTAGCAGGCTCATTGGGTGTGATACCGAAGGTCACCAGCTTATCTTGTTGCGCCAATGCGAATGCTGTTTGAATCGCTGTATGAAAGCCTGCAATATCCTGAATTAGATGATCTGCAGGCAACACCAACAAAGTTGCCTGAGTATCTTTAGCTTGTGCGGCGAGTGCGGCAATCGCCACTGCAGGTGCAGTATTGCGACCTAATGGCTCAAGCACTTGCAATAAAGGATCAATGTTAACGGCACGCAACTGTTCGGCAACGAGAAAGCGATGCTCGTTGTTACAGATCACTAATGGCGCAGCCATGTTGGGAACATTTTTAAGGCGTAACAATGTTTCCTGAAATAAAGTGTGGTCGGAAATCAGCGGTAAAAACTGCTTAGGCAGTGCCGCTCGGGACAATGGCCACAAACGGGTGCCAGAACCCCCAGACAAAATAACAGGATAGAGCATAGCGACTTTCAACAGGTTGATGACAAACATTTCTTGAGATGCGTAGCTTGAATTATAATCCGCAATCCAATATGCAAGGAATGGAATATCTTGCGCACTGCAATCTTTATGCAAGTTGCTTAATGAGCGAAGCAGCGTTGATTACTGGCATCATTGGATAAAACGGTGCTTGGTTAGCAGATTTTCTCCTGAATTAAGGGTTATAAGGTCACAATAAAACTCTACACAGGCTGTATATCGGAGATAACGTTTGAAAGTCACAATAGTGGGAACCGGATATGTGGGTCTAGTTAGCGGTGCATGCCTTGCAGAGGTTGGTCACCATGTTTTATGCCTCGATCTTGACCCAGAAAAAATACGCATTTTGGAAAATGGCGATATCCCCATCCATGAGCCTGGTTTGACCGATATTGTGCGGCGCAACGTTGCTGCTGGCCGCCTCGGTTTCACCACAGACATAGACCGTGCCGTTGCTCATGCCCGTATTCAGTTCATTGCCGTCGGCACCCCTCCCGATGAAGACGGCTCCGCCGACCTGCAATATGTTTTGGCAGCAGCCAGAAATATCGGTAGCCGTATGACCGAAGATAAAATATTTGTTGATAAAAGTACGGTTCCGATCGGTACAGCCAATAAGGTAAGCGCAGTTATCGCAGAAGAATTGCAAAAGCGTGACATTAAGCTTAATTATAGCGTCATATCTAACCCTGAATTCCTTAAAGAAGGCGCGGCGATTGAAGATTTCATGCGCCCGGACCGCATCGTCATTGGCGGCGATGATATACATGCCATCCAACAGTTGCGGAAATTATATGCCCCATTTAATCGCAACCATGACCGTATTATCGTCATGGATGTCAAAAGTGCCGAACTTACTAAATATGCCGCCAATGCCATGCTTGCCACCCGCATCAGCTTCATGAACGAACTGGCCAATGTCGCAGAAAAACTCGGTGCCGACATTGAAATGGTAAGGCTGGGTATTGGTTCTGATACCCGCATCGGCTACCATTTCCTTTATTCAGGTTGCGGCTATGGGGGATCGTGCTTTCCCAAAGATGTAAAAGCGCTCATCAAAACTGCCAATGACGACGCCGGCATCACCCTTAAAGTACTCAATGCCGTAGAAGCAGCCAACGATGCACAAAAAGAAGTCCTCACGAACAAAATAAAAACCAGATTCGGTACCAATCTTATTGGAAAAAACTTTGCCATTTGGGGCCTTGCTTTCAAGCCCAATACCGATGACATGCGTGACGCCCCGAGCCGCAAGCTGATTTCAGATTTATTAGAGGCAGGCGCCACCGTTACGGCCTATGACCCGGTAGCCATGTCAGAAGCACAACGAATTTTTGGCAATGACTCCAGAATTTCTTATGCAGACAATCCGCTCACAGCCTGTAAAGATGCAGATGCATTGGTTATCGTCACTGAGTGGAAAGAGTTCCGCAATCCGGACTTCGCAATAATCAAAACCAAGCTTAAAACCCCATTAATATTCGATGGACGTAGTTTGTATGAATTGGCTACGTTAAATGCACACGGACTGGAGTATTTTCCCATTGGCCGTTAATGGGAATTAATTTTAAATATGAAATCTTATATTTATCCCAGATTGTCCATTAGAGCAGCGTCTCATTGAAAGATAAGGAAAGTTTATAATGAATACCATTAGAAATCCAATTGATTTCATTGGATTCGCGCTTCCAATGGACAATCTGGGTTTATATAATTAAAGTTTCGTGGTTAATTTTCAGGCTAGAAAAAACTTTGCCTTTGCGTGTTTAGGTGACGCGGAATTCGGATATTCTGTTGGAGTTAGACAAAAAATTGCCGTTGATCGGAGTGCAGGGGGCATGGATACTTGGATTTGTGTGGTTGAAATTTCTACCCTTAAATATATTAGGTGCAATATCATTGCAAGTTCATTCTCAATATTTAGAGGTGTTGCATGGTGCAAGTCATTGTCCGCAATATTGAAGACGATGCGAAGGCCGACCTAACGCAGTGCGCCAACCTTCGTGGCTGGAGCATAGAAGAAGTTCGTCTGGCTCAACAACTTCACCCTGTTTGAAGTTCGCTATGGCAGGAGCTGTTGGCATCGGGATAGCGCAAAAAAATCTTGCACGAACACTTTGAACAACTTCTGCATGATGATCTGTAAAATTGTGTGCTGTCGCTCGATTCGCATGCCATCACCCACATCGACCAATTGGCTTCGACTACCGCGCTCGGACACCCCATGGATATGAGAGACAAATTCATTGCCGGTTTTGCACGGTCGTGGCGCGCTACCTTGGCTACGCGCAAGGTGTGGCATTTTGACGATCTTAGTCGAGAAGCCTTTCGCCAACTGAATAGCCAGACACGTGCGGTTGTCCGGGTTGTCGGTGGCCTTTGTTATTCAACAGGAAAGGTATTTGACCCCGTTTCAGCACAATTCATATGGAGCCACCATTAAATTGACGTCTACCTGGCTCAAGTTTCTGCCTGCTACTCTGCGGGCTAAAATCGAGCATCGCCCTAACCTGCAAAAAACACTTTCAAATATCGGGTGGTTGTTTAGCGACAAGATTTTGCGTATGGGAATGGGGTTGTTGGTGGGGGTATGGATTGCCCGATATCTTGGTCCTGAACAGTTTGGGCTCATGAATTACGCAATGGCTATTGTCGCCCTATTTGGGGCTGTAGCCAATTTGGGATTGAACGGCATAGTCGTACGCGACTTGGTTCGGGAGCCAGAGGCTGCAAACACCACTTTGGGTACGGCCTTCCTGTTGCAATTTATTGGTGGGCTATTAGCTTTTGGTCTTGCGGTTGTCACAGTCAGTTTTATCAGGCCGGATGATAGCTTGGTAAAGCTGGTGGTTGCGGTGCTGGGCTTTGCCATGGTGTTCAAGGCTGTTGAAGTGGTGAAATACTGGTTCGAGTCGCAGGTTCAATCCAAATATATCGTATGGGTCGAGAGCGGCATTTTTCTGACTCTTTCGATAGTCAAGATTGGTCTCGTGCTTGCCCATGCATCGCTTATGGCTTTCGTCTGGGCAGCGTTTGCGGAAAGTTTACTGGTCGCCATCGGCTTGCTGGCCGTATACGCCTGGCGATGCGGCACCCTGCGTGCGTGGCAGCTCCGTTACGCCCGCGCGCAGACACTGCTCAGGGATAGTTGGCCGCTCATGTTTGCTGGTCTGGCCGTTATGGTATACATGCGTATTGACCAGATCATGCTGGGACAGATGCAGGGAGATGAGGCTGTAGGTATGTATTCGGCGGCGGTCCGAATCAGCGAAGTCTGGTATTTTCTTCCTACAGCCATCATTGCTTCTGTGTTTCCGGCGATTGCGGCCGCCAAAAAATTAAGCGAGCCGCTTTACTACCAGCGCATGCAGAGGCTGTACGACCTGATAGTGGCGATAAGCCTGGGGGTGGCCATGACAATGACTTTCTTGTCTGGATGGCTTGTTACCCAGCTTTATGGCGCGGCCTACGCGGATGCCGGCCCCATTCTGGCAATACATGTCTGGGCGGGAATCTTCGCTTTTTTGGGTGCGGCAAGCAGTCACTGGTTCTTGCTGGAGGATATGGTCGTCCATATGTTCTACAGAACTGCACTTGGGGCGCTGGTAAATATTACCCTGAACCTGATATTGATTCCCGATTTCGGTGGGCAGGGTGCGGCCGTCGCCACTCTTATAAGTTATTCAGTGGTCGCATTCTGGTTTGACGCGTTCAACAGGAAATCAAGACGGTTGTTCTTTATTAAAGTAAATTCCATTTTGTTAAAAGGTTTTTATGTTCGCCAAACGGATACTCCGTCGAATCATTCCTGAAAACTTCCGGAAGGTCTTTCGGAATTTCGGGATACTGTCGGAAGATTATGGGCAGAGGAAATCCATTTCCACCTGGAAATGGATAGATAAAGAAGGCAATGCCATCCCGTGGTACACCTATCCCACAATCGAATATCTTGTCAGCCTGGATTTCTCGGGCTCGAAAATCCTGAAATTTGGGTCTGGCGCGAGCTCAATATGGTGGGCCAGAAGGGCTGAATCTGTGCTTGCGGTGGAGCATAATAAGGAGTGGTTTGCAACAAGTGCTAGAAACATCGTCGCAAATCTGAAAATAATTCTTGCCGAGAACGAGTCCGATTATTTGGTGGCCGCAACCGGGGGGAAGTTCGACGTTGTTATCATCGATGGAATATACCGGCATCGTTGTGCTGAGAGTGTTTCGGACATTCTTGCTGCTGACGGACTGGTGATCCTGGACAACTCCGACTGGTATCCTGAAACTGCAAAATACCTGCGGGAAAAACACGATTTTTTGCATGTCGACTTCCATGGCTTTGGCCCCATCAACAACTACACTTGGGCCACTTCATTATTTTTCTCTCGTACTTTTTCTATGCCGCCCGTCCGCCGATCGACTGCCGAGCTACGCCATTGGCGCTTTGAAACATCTTGCAGAAGACCAATACTCCGTTGCCGCCACTGCGAGGCAATAAAAGACCATGACCATATACCAGAGTATCAGGCGCATAGTGCCCAGATCGATCAAGGATTTTGTTTGTTTTTGCCTCTTGGATGGATATGCCTCGAAATCGTATTCGCAAGAAGGCGAGGATATGATTCTTCGTCGATTTTTTGCTGAAAAGTCTAAGGGATTCTATGTTGACGTCGGTGCCCACCATCCCAAACGTTTTTCCAATACCTTTCATTTCTATAAGCAGGGATGGTTTGGAATAAACATCGACGCCATGCCGGGCAGCATGCAATTATTTAACAAACAACGCCAGAGAGACATCAACCTGGAAATCCCGGTTGGGCCAGATCAAAGTTCTCTCACATATTACATTTTCAACGAAACAGCATTGAACGGTTTTGACGCCCACCTCTCGCAGCAAAGGGCTTCATCACTTGACCCCTACCATATTGAAAGAACGATAAAGATTGATACGAAATCGCTCGGTTCAATCCTCGACGAGCACCTTCCTCCGGGTATGCACATCGATTTCATGAGCATTGATGTGGAAGGTATGGACTTGGATGTACTAAAATCTAATAATTGGAACAAGTATCGGCCTGAAATTATCTTGGTGGAAATTCTTGATAATTCGTTGTCCAAATTAAAATCGAGCGACGTCAACAAGTTCATGGAAAGCTGTGGATATGAAATGTATGCCAAGGCTGTTAACACCGTTTTGTTTAAGTGCTGTGAACCGCGTAACACGGTCGGATAATCGCTGATGGCATGCTGGCTCCTATAATTCTTTTCGCCTTCTCCCGCCCCGAGCACACGCGGCGTACGCTTGAAGCACTTGCGGCCAATGCGCTGGCTGACCAGAGCGATTTAATCGTGTACGCGGACGCCGCGCGCAGCGAACGAGACGCTGAAGCTGTGTGTGTAGTGCGTGAACTGATCCGCGCTGCTTTTGGTTTCCGCAGTGTGACGCTGATCGAACGTGACGTGAACTTTGGGCTTGCCCGCAATATCATCGAAGGCGTGAGCGAAGTTTTGTGCCAGCACGAACGTATCATCGTGCTCGAAGACGACATGGTGACGTCGCCGTTTTTTCTGACCTATATGAACGAGGCTCTGGAGCGCTATGCAAACGATAACCGGATCATTAGCATCCACGGCTACGTTTACCCGGTAGCAGGGGCGCTGCCCGAGGCATTTTTTTTGCCGGGTGCCGATTGCTGGGGTTGGGCAACCTGGCGGCGCGGATGGGCCTATTTTAATCCGAACGGCGCGCAGCTGTTACGAGAGCTGAAGCAGCGCAAGCTGGAACATGCCTTCGACTACGGGGGAAGCTACCCCTACACACAAATGCTAGAAGCGCAGATTGCGGGCGCGAACGATTCTTGGGCGATCCGCTGGTATGCTTCAGCCTTTTTGTTGGGTAAGCTAACGCTTTATCCCGGTCGCTCGCTGGTGCACAACATTGGCAATGACGCATCAGGAACTCATTGCGATAAATCCAGCATGATGGACTCGGTGTTAAGTGAGCGTCCCATCCGGCTTGAAGGCCTCATCGTGGAAGCCTGTGGACCTGCCTGCCGTGAGGTAGAACGATTTTTTAGGAAACAGAGACGCTGGAGAGGGGCTTACTGGCTCAAACATCTATTTGGCTTTTTTTATTCTAGGTGAACCGCATGATTTCGCCAAAAGCACTGGTCAAAGATTGCTTGCCTCCACTTGTAACCCGCTGGTTACAACAAATTCGTGGTGGCGGTAACCGATTTGAAGGAAGTTTTTCTAGCTGGGCTGAAGCCAGCCAGCATGCTACTGGCTATGACATCGAATCGATACTCGCCCGTGTGCTGGATGCCACTCTCAAAGTCAAATGCGGTGAAGCGGTATTCGAGCGAGACTCGGTATTGTTTTTTGAACCTGAGTATGCATGGCCCACACTTGCGGGCTTGATGTGGGCGGCTGCGCACAATAATGGCAATCTGAATGTCCTAGATTTCGGTGGGGCACTGGGAAGCAGTTATTTTCAGCACAGAAAATTGCTTGGCACCTTACCGGAGCTACGCTGGAACGTGATCGAACAGAAACATTATGTTGAGGCCGGGAAAAAGCACGTCCAGGATGAAACGCTGAAGTTTTATGAAAGCCTCGAAGCCTGTCTTCTAGACCAGCAGCCGAATGCCGTGCTTTTATCGGCCGTGCTCCAGTATGTGGATGACCCAGAGGTGATAGTCGATGTATTGGTTCGAGCCCACCCTTCAACGATCATTCTGGATCGAACCATCGTCAACAATTCGACAATAACGCGGCACTATGTCCAGCATGTTCCGAGCACGATCTACCCGGCAAGTTACGCCTGTCGATCCTTGTCTGAACGTCGGTTAATAGAATGGCTTTCACCAGACTATCAACTGGTTTCAGCCTTCCCTAGTCTGGATTTTCCGGCGCTTGGATTGATCGATTCGATGTTCAAGGGATTTATTTTCAACAAGGTGGGGCTATGAAGCGGTTGATTTCAAAAGCGTTGAAGCATCGTTCCCTGGCCTTCAAGCCGCCGGTTTTGATTGATGTTGGTGCCTCTGGCTCACTGCCCGAATGTTGGAAGCTGATCGCGCCCGATGCGATATGCGTCGCGTTCGATGCGGACACTCGCGACTTCACCATTGCTGAATCGAGCGACAAAGGCTTTCGCAAGCTTTATTCATTGAATCGGCTAGTGGCCGCCAAAGCGGCGGACGAGGTCGAGTTCTATCTGACGCGATCCCCTTACTGTTCGAGCTCGCTGCCTCCAGATAGACAAGCCCTCAACCGCTGGGCCTTCTGTGGGCTGTTCGAAGTGGAAAAAACGACCAAGATGCCCGCCGTCGATCTCAAAACTGCGCTCCAGGCAATCGATATTGACTATGTCGATTGGTACAAAACAGACACGCAAGGCACCGACCTGCGGATTTTCGATGCCCTGCCTGCTAGCATGATATCGAATATGATCGTTGCGGAATTCGAGCCTGGTATCATCGATGCATATTTGGGAGAGGACAAGTTGCATCAGCTGATGGCATACATGGACAAGTGCCCATTCTGGGTTTCCAGCATGTACGTCAAGGGCTCGCACAGGATAGAGCAGGAAGACCTGTCTAGCCTCAACACTCTGCAACGCAGAAGCCTAGATTCATTTTTGAAGATGGCTCCGGGCTGGTGCGAAATTTCCTACATCAACAAGTTTGACAGCGATTCGTTGGGTCTTCGGGAATATTTGCTGGGATGGGTTTTTTCTTCCATCAATGCCGAGCACGGGTTCGCTCTGCATTTAGCAAAAGCCGGGCAAAAGAAATTCGGTGAACCGCTTTTTTCCGAAATGGTAGAGGAATCCCTAAAGTGCTTATCGCACGGGTATTTCAGGGTGGGGCTCAAGGCGCTCAGGAAATTAATTTGTATGCTGAAAACGAAAACATGGTGAATGCCTATCGAGCACGCCACATCCTCATCACCGGTGGTCTCGGTTTCATCGGCTCGGCGCTGGCTAGACGGTTGGTCGGCTCAGGCGCAAACGTAACGCTGGTCGATAGCCTGATTCCGCAATATGGCGGCAATCTGTTCAATATTGCCGACATTGCCGACCGGGTGACGGTCAATGTCTGCGACGTGCGCGACCCTCACGCGATGGCGTATCTGGTGCAAGGTAAGGATTACCTGTTCAATCTGGCGGGGCAGACCAGTCATCTTGATTCGATGAGCGACCCACAGACCGATCTCGGTATCAACGCCATGGCGCAGCTCTCGATTCTGGAGTCGTGCCGCAAAGCGAACCCTGCCATCAAGTTGGTTTTCGCCAGCACGCGCCAACTCTATGGTAAGCCGGATTACCTGCCGGTGGACGAAAAACACCCGATTCGCCCGGTCGACGTGAACGGCATCAACAAGCTTGCGGGCGAGTGGTATCACCTACTTTACAACAACGTCTACGGTATCCGCGCTTGCGCGTTGCGCCTGACCAATACCTACGGGCCGGGGATGCGGGTGCGCGACGCGCGCCAGACTTTTCTCGGTATCTGGGTGCGGTTACTGGTCGAGGGTAAGCCGATCAAGATTTTTGGCGACGGCTTGCAGTTGCGCGATTTCAATTATGTCGATGACTGCGTCGACGCTTTGTTATTAGCTGGGGCCAATGACACTGCGAATGGCAAGGTCTACAACTTGGGTAGCCGCGAGGTCATCAATCTCAAGGATCTGGCGGTGATGATGACTGCGCTGGTCGAGGGCAGCACGTCCGAGCTGGTGCCGTTTCCCGCTGACCGCAAAGCCATCGACATCGGCGACTACTACAGCGATTACACCCTGATCGAGCACGAATTGGGCTGGGCGCCCAAGATCGCGCTGGCCGATGGCCTGGCGCGCACGGTGGCGTACTACCGCGAACACTGGCCGCACTACTGGGAGGCTAACGCATGATTCTGATGAACGATTTTAAGACCGAACCCCCAGCGATCCGAGAGACAATGCAGGCGGCAGTGGCTCGCGTGTTTGAGTCCGGCTGGTATGTGCTGGGCCGCGAACTGAAAGCCTTCGAGCGCGAGTGGGCATCGATCTGTGGCGTCGATCACGCGGTTGGTGTGGGCAACGGCATGGACGCGATCGAGATCGCCCTGCGTGGGCTGGATGTTGGATCAGGCGACGAGGTCATCACTACGCCAATGACTGCGTTCGCCACGGTGCTGGCGATCCTACGCGCCGGTGCCACGCCGGTGCTCGCCGATATCGATCCCGACACGGCGCTGCTCTCGATGGCGAGCGCGGAACGTTGCTTCACACCGAAAACGCGCGCGGTAGTGCTAGTACATCTGTATGGCCAGGTTCGCAATATGCTGGACTGGGTCGTTTGGTGCAAGCAGCGCGACATCGCGTTGGTCGAGGATTGCGCGCAGGCACATCTTGCCTCGCAAAACGGTACGGCGGCAGGTGCGTTCGGCGCAGCCGGGGCATATAGCTTCTATCCAACCAAGAATTTGGGAGCCGTTGGTGACGGCGGGATGTTGGTCACGCGCGACGAAGCGCTCGCCCGACGGGCTGGGATGTTGCGCAACTACGGCCAAAGTGTTCGCTATCATCACCCCGAACTAGGACTCAACAGCCGTCTCGATGAAATTCAGGCAGCGATCCTGTCGGCGCGTCTGCAATGGCTGATGGAGTTTACCCAGCGGCGGCGCGAGATCGCTTCGGTTTACCGCGTAGGCATTGTCCACCCCGATGTGCGACTGCTCGCCGCGCCTGAAGCGGAAAGTGCCCATGTCTATCACCTTTTTGTCGTGTGTTGCGAAGCGCGTGATGCGCTGCAGGCGCATTTGCAGGCGCACGACATACAGACGCTGATTCATTACCCGATCTCTATCCACCAGCAGTCGCCGTGCTTGGAAATGCGACGCGATCCACAGGGGCTTGATAATAGCGAATATCATGCTGCGCACTGCCTTTCGCTGCCATGCCATCCGCAGATGAGCGACGCTGATATGGCAGCGGTAATTGCGGCGGTGAATACATTTAAGCTGCCGTAAAGGACCGAGTACTGTGAAGATCGCCCATCCCGCAATGGAACACTATGTCACCCTGTTTGACAGCCTTTTTCTGCCGCAGGGTCTGGCGCTGCACGCGTCGATGGAGCGGCATGCCGGCTCCTACACGCTGTGGGTGTTGTGCATGGATGAAGCCGCATACGACGTGCTGACTAGCCTGCACCTGCCCAACCTTAAACTACTTGCTCTGAGTCATCTGGAAACACCGGAGCTGCTGGCGGTCAAATCGGGACGCACCCGGGGTGAGTATTGTTGGACGCTAACCCCTTTTGCCCCACGCTTCGTTTTCGAAGCAGCATCCGAAGTCGAACGCGTGACCTATCTCGACGCTGACTTGTGGTTTAGGAAAAATCCGGCCCTGATATTCAGGGAGTTCACAGCGTCGGGTAAAGGGGTGCAGATCACCGATCATGCCTATGCCCCAGAATACGATTCCACCGCCACCATCGGACAGTTCTGCGTGCAGTTCATGACCTTCCATCGGCAACGCGGGGAAGCCGTTCGCAAGTGGTGGGAGGCACGTTGCCTCGAATGGTGTTTCGCCCGTTACGAGGACGGAAAATTCGGCGACCAGAAATACCTGGACGACTGGCCGGAGCGATTTCCGGATGAAGTTCATGTGCTCGGACAAAAAGAGCTTCTGCTTGCGCCGTGGAATGTCACCCGTTTTCCCTATGGTCAGGCTGTGGCCTATCACTTTCATGGGCTGCGTATTTTGGCGGGGAAAAGGGTCGTGCTCGCACCCAAATATCCCCTCCCGCACTTCGTCGTCGCTAATATTTATGAGCCCTATCTGCGTGACTTTAGAGCCGTGGTCGTGCAACTGGAAAATGCAGGCTGGGAAGTGTTGAAGCAGTCTGCTCCACCTGGCTGGCTGGAGAGTTTAAAGCCCTTATTGGGCCTGATCGTTCGCAATTTCTGGCGTGTGCGCCCGCATAGGGTGAAGCCGCTATGACGATTACCCTTCCCGCTTGCGGCGCTGCCTTGCCGGATATGCGGTCAACCCGCACCGTACCTTTGGCTGTCAAAGGCGATCATTCAGGTGAATCGATTACGGCTTATTTCTGTCGCGCCTGTAATGCGCACTATACAAACCCCCTGATTTCGATTACGAAACGCAGGATGAGGGCCTCATCTCCTACTACGAAGCGCATCGCGACTACATCTTGTGGCGTCACAACCTGATTTCGCTTACCTTGAAAGAACCTTCGGCCAGGCGCGCGGACATTTCCTCGACATTGGCTCGGGGGTGGGTTATTCGTGGGATGTGACTACAAAGCGGGGATGGGCTGTGCAGGATATTGAACCCGGAGGCACGTTGGTGAGTGGGAGCCGGGATTGAACGAGAACAGTAACGGGTTATTGAGGCAGCACTTCCTCAAGGGCATGGAGCTGACAGACATCACCGAGGAACAAGTGCAAGAGGCGGTAGAGTGGATCAACCACCGACCTCGAAAAGTACTCGGATTTAGAATCCCGCATGAAGTATTCTTCGGGGTGGAATTACGCTACACCAAGCAACCACTGGCTGTTTCACTTCGAACTTGAATCTGCGATTGAATTTAATGTTAATTTCAATTTGTATACCTGTTGGCCCATCTGAGAAATTTGCGGATGTTCAAATCACAATTGACTCTGTACTAAATAAAAGTGAGAGGGAGGTTGAACTCGTTATTAAGATGTTTGAATCCCATTTGTCTGATGAGATACGAAATTACATAAAAAATTTCAATTTAAATGTGAGGCTTATAGAAGGGCAAGATAAAGGTATTTATGATGCTTTCAATATATGTGCTCAAGCAGCAAGTGGTGATTTTTTAATTTTTTTAGGTTGTGGTGATGAGTTTCTAGGTTTTCGTGATGTTAAAGATATCTTTGAAAATAAAGCATACGTAAACAGCAATGTGATCTATGCTGGCGTAATAATTTATGATGGTAAAAAATATATGGCCTTTGATAATCGCTGTTTTTTTGGAGAACGTAGGTTGTTCCCGTGGAGAAATCCATGTCATTCCCAAGGATTAATTTATAAAAGAGTGTGGTTTTTTAAAAAATATATTTAAAATAGACTCTGGACCATTGGCTGATTTACTACATACATATAAGCATAAGATATACAAAATAGCAGTATGGCTTGACCAAGATATTGTTGTTTTTAAAACAGGTGGTGTGTCTAACTCTCTTGACCGTAGTGCATTTAATCGGCAATTGTCTGGTGTTTATGAAAACTGCAATAATTTTAAGTTTTCTTTAGGTTATAAATGCCTATCATTGCTTATCTGTAATGTTAGTTTTTTTATGTCAAAGATAAATAAAAAATTTCAATAATTTCTTCAGTAGTGTCCGGCAATTTTGCCAAGATGGTCAACTGCGGTATCGAAATCGCATGGCGATTTAACGCCTTCCCCTTCGGTGGCAGAAGATTTTCAATTGTGAACATGCGATAGATTCGGCACGATGAAGATTGAATTTTTATCGTGTCGGTCAGTCTGATGCGTATGGATAAAGAAGATGCTAGATTTCAAACATTGGAGCGGTTGCACGAGCGGCGAAAGCAGGTCGTGCGGTTGCATCGCAAAAAGATAGGCGTGATGCGTATAGTTGAGTTGAGTGGGCTCTCCTACCCGACCGTGCGCGGCGTGATTGACCGGTATGAACGGGATGGGGCGGCAACGATCAAGCCCACGCTACGCGGCAGGCAAGGTGGCGACGGTCGCCACCTGACTGACGAGCAAGAGCGCCTGGTCAGGCAAATTATCTGCGACAAACGGCCTGAACAATTGAAGATGGAATTTGCGCTGTGGAACCGTGCCGCTGTCATGCAGCTGATTGAGCGTGAATGTGGAATCAGCCTGTCGGTGCGAGGGGTTGGCAACTACATCAAGCGTTGGGGATTTACTCCACAAAAGCCGATCAAGAAAGCTTACGGGCAACGCCCGGAGGCAGTGAAGAATTGGCTGGATAACGAATATCCGGCAATCGAGCAGCGTGCCAAGGTCGAGGGTGCCGAGATTCACTGGGGTGACGAGACGGCCGTGGTGAACACAGATGTGCGTGGCCGTAGCTACGCACCGGCTGACAAAATACCGGTGACCTTTGCGGTGGGCGGCACACGCCAGAAGTTGTCGATGATCGCCACCGTTACCAATCAGGGCAAGACACGCTGGATGATTATTGATGAGGCCTTCAACTCGGGCAAACTAATCGAGTTCCTGGAAGCGCTGACCCAAGATGCGGCGAAGCAAGTGTTCCTGATTCTCGATAATCTGCGTGTGCATCACAGCAAGCCGGTGAAAGCGTGGGTGGCCGAAAGGCAAGACAAGATCGAATTGTTCTATCTGCCCAGCTACAGCCCTGAGCTAAACCCGGAAGAGAGGCTTAATGCCGACTTGAAGTACGCCATTTATTCAAAGGTTCCGGTACGCAACAAGGACAAGCTCAAAACCGCAACAACCGAACATATGCAGACATTGGAGAAGTCACTCGAGCGTGTCAAAAATACTTTCAGGATGCTCGCGTGAAATTATGCAGCATGAAAACTTCAAATTTAAACTGGCCGGATTAATAATGGGCTAGATATACTTAAAATTTTAAACAAATCGCACAAAAAACTTTTATTACATCATTCGGATGCAGGTAGTATCTAAATATTAAAATAATTCACTGAGGTAAATCCCCGGCTCTGCCGGGGATTTACCAAGGTTTGACCTATACGACGGTCGGGGTGAATCACCATAGCAAGGAAATACGTAGGTCGGGCGAGGAATTTCACCGGAGAGGCATTCTGGGCAAGAGACTACTTCGTATCGACAGTAAGATTAGATGAAGCAATGGTTAGAGCGTACATTCGAAATCAAGAAGTAGAGGATGAACGATACGGCCAGATGAAACTGAACGTATAGCCGCCTTGGGCGGCTCACGGTTTTATCGGCCCCTTTGAGGGGCTCATCTAATAAGCCCCCGGCTTTGCCGAGGGAACATTTAACTCGTGCCGGATCAATATGAATGAAGCAGATAGATTCGTCAACGGTGGAGCTAAACGATGACGTCAGAGGTATCCAAGCCAAATAGAGTCACGGTGTTGCTTTCCACATATAATGGAAGCAAGTTTCTTCAGCAGCAGCTGAATTCATTGTATGAGCAAACCTATCCAAATATCAGAATTTTGGTAAGGGACGATGGGTCGTCAGATTCAACAAGAAGCATTTTAGAAAATGAGCAATTAAGTGGGCGTATAGATATATTAAGAGGACATAAGAACTTGGGTCCAGCCCTGAGTTTTTTTGAATTGCTCCATAATGCGGCGCTAACTGAAACAGAATACGTTGCTTTTTGTGATCAAGATGACGTTTGGCATCCACATAAAATTGAGCATGCGGTTTCAGCCTTGCGGGTAGTCGCCGATAACTGCCCGGCGTTATTTTGCTCCAGGCTAGAAATTGTTGATGAACAGTTAAACCATATTGGATTTACCAATACACCAAGAAAAGTTGGCTTTGGTAATGCTCTCGTTGAAAATATTGCGACCGGCTGTACGATGGTACTTAACCGAAAAGCAGTGGAACTTATTTGTAAGCATCTTCCAAGCAAAGTGTTGATGCATGATTGGTGGTGTTATTTAGTTCTATCTTGTTTTGGCGAAATAATTTTTGATAGTAACGCCAATATAAAATATAGGTAGCACGGCAATAACACGATTGGCGCAACCGTGAATATATTTGATGAATTAAAAAGAAAAGTGCATCGATTTATTTACAGTGGAAGAGGATTGCTTTGGTTGCAAGCTTGGTTGCAAGCGTCCATTTTTTTAAATATATTTGAAAATGGTATTCCGTTATCTCAAAGACTAGTTCTCAATAAATTCATCGCGGCAAAATCATCATTGTGGTGTCGCGTTCAGTTAGTGCTATCCAAAGAAATATGGCGGCAAAAATGGTTTGATAATTTGGTCTTGCGCTTGATTATATTTATTAATCGAATCTGAGCTGGGCGAAAACTGGCATTTTAATTCACCATCGCTACCAACCGGCGAAATAGAATTTATGGATAGAAGTCTAATAGCGAGGCAAGTTACTCAAGTACCTCAGGTTCATTATTTTTGATGGACAAAATAGCCGTAGAGCAATCGCCAGAAATTTCTATTTCTGTTGTCAGTCATGCACAAATCCAGTTGATTGGGTGTCTGCTGCATGATATCAACCAGCATTGCCGGGCTTCATTGATCGAACTGATTCTCACGCTTAACCTGGATGAGACATTGCCGTTCGCGGCAGATAGCTTTGTATTTCCAATAAAGGTTATTCGTAACCCAATTCCTATAGGATTCGCGGCTAACCACAATCAAGCATTTACATACGCAGCAGGGCGATTCTTTTGTGTAATGAATCCAGATGTCCGGTTGAATGATAATCCATTCAAGGCGTTGCTTACGTGTCTGCAGGATTCTTCAGTAGGTGTGGCAGCGCCACTCGTATTAAATGAGAGCGGTACGGTGGAAGATAGCGCCCGTCGTTTTCCAACGCCACTCAAGATATTTTGCAAAGCGTTCGGCAGATGTAACGGTAGCGACTATCTTGTAAAAGACAACCCGATCTTTCCTGATTGGGTGGGCGGGATGTTCATGTTATTCCCGCGCGACGTGTTCAAAAAATTAGGTGGATTTGATCAGCGATACTTTCTTTATTATGAAGATGTAGATTTATGCGCCAGGCTGAGATTAAAGGGTTATGAAGTGGTTTTATGCCCTGATGCTAAGGTGGTTCACCTTGCGCGTAGAAGTAGCCATCATAGTTTTCAGTATTTGAAGTGGCATCTTATGAGCATGATGCGATTTTTTTGTTCCTCTTTGTTTTTAAAAGTACTTTGGTTGCGTTTGAAAAAAAACCCATGAACAAATGTGCGATAAAGCAATTAAAGCTTACCTAACTTAATCATGTTTACTCATTGGTTATCATCATGAAATTTATGATTTCTGGGGCTGGTGGCTTCGTTGGTAAAGCGCTTTGTGCTGAATTGTTCCGGCGAGGGCACTCTGTAAGCGCGGCAGTGCGTTCAGGGAGTTCATTGATTGAAAATATTGAAACCATAGTCGTTGGCGCGATTAATAGTGGGACGAATTGGGCTGAGGCATTACGTGATGTGGATGTGGTGATTCATCTCGCTGCACGAGTGCATGTAATGCGCGAGAATGCTGCCGATCCATTAGTGGAGTTTCTCCAGGTCAACCTGCACGGCACTTCAAATCTCGCTCGGCAGGCTGCTTGTTTTGGGGGTGAAGCGGCTCGTTTTCGTTAGTTCGATCAAGGTGAATGGCGAGCAGACCAACGCAACTCAGCCATTTACAGAGTTGGATGAACCCAGTCCACAAGATTTTTACAGTATCTCGAAATGGCAAGCCGAACAAGCGTTGTGGCGCATTGCCCAAGAAACCGGTTTGGAAATTGTTGTTGTACGTCCTCCATTGGTTTATGGTTCGGGCGTCAAAGGCAACTTTGCACAAATGCTGGCAGTGGCTGCCAAACACATTCCTTTGCCATTTGCTTCTGTGCATAACCGTCGCAGCCTGATTTATCTGGGGAATTTGGTGGATGCCTTGATAGCTTGTTCAACCCATCTGTTGCCGCAGGCCAGACTTATTTGGTATGTGATGGTGAGGATGTTTCCACCCCGGATTTGTTGCGCCAATTAGGCGATGCGATGGGATGTCCGGCGCACTTATTGCCGTTTCCGCCAAGCTGGTTACGTATACTGGGAAAATTATCCGGCAAATCTGATCAAGTCGAACGGTTACTCGGTTCGTTGCAGGTCGATAGTGGTAAAATCCGCCGTGATTTAAATTGGGTGCCTCCTTATACTTTGCAACAGGGGCTGCAAGCGACTGCGGAATCGCACCGTCGTTCAGGTAAGAAAAGTTAATAAGTGTGTTCTTATGCTGTTTCATTACTTTTTATAAACCATACCAATCGAGCCGAGGATTGGGTAAGCAATTTTCCATACGGTAACGACCTCGCATGAAAGTGGATTGCGTGGAGATGATTAATGTTGTTATAGAGTAAAAGCCTCCATGTCGCACTACGCCCCCCTAATTGCAGCGCTGATCACTATGTTGGTGATTACTATTATTGTATTCAGTAAAGCCGGCAAAAAAATCCAAGATATCCCTAATGAGCGCTCATTGCATGAGGAGCCAATTCCGCGCATTGGTGGGGTGGGATTAATGGCGGGTCTTTTGTCTGCCTGGGCATTGATGGTGATGTCATTAGCTTGGTGGGTGGTGTTGCCCATGATCGTACTGTTCGTTGTTTCTTTGCTAGATGACATGCACGGCCTGCCGGTACGGCAACGTTTGTTGGCGCACATCGCCGCTGCCGCAATTCTGGTGCTCGGTTCCGGTTTGCTGGCACAGGGTATAGCGCAAGCTTTGCTCGTGTTGCTGTGCGTAGTTTGGATGACCAATCTATTCAATTTTATGGATGGATCGGATGGCTTGGCTGGAGGTATGACATTTTTCGGTTTCACCATGTATGGCGTAGCGGCATTGATGCATGGCGCTGATACTCAGGCCATGCTAAATTTTTCAATAGGTGCCGCTGGCTTGGGATTGCTTTATTACAATTTTTATCCAGCTCAAGTATTCATGGGTGATGCGGGATCCATTCCCCTTGGCTTTTTATCTGCCGCGATGGGGTTGTGGGGCTGGCAACAAGGAATATGGCCTGGATGGTTTCCGTTGTTGGTATTCTCTCCTTTTATCATGGATGCCAGTGTCACCTTGCTCAAACGTATGTTGCGCCGTGAAAAAATATCTCAGGCGCATCGTGAACATTATTACCAACGCTTGGTGCAAATTGGTTGGGGGCATCGTAATGTCGCATTATTTGAATATACTTTGATGTTTGCGGTGGGCGCATCTGCTACTTGGTGTTTACGTCAATCCACTGAATGGCCTTGGCTGCTGTTCCTGATGTGGGGAGGGGTATATGCGGGGTTGATGCTGATTTTGGATAATCGCTGGAAAGCATTTCAGCGAAGCCAGCGTGGCTAAATTAGATCTACGCACTTTGCTGGCCATGCTGCATGACTTTGCGGCGGCCGCATTTGCTTGGAGTTTGGCTTATCTGTTGCGCTTCAATTTCGAGCCTCCACCGCATTTCATTAATGAAATGTTACACACCCTGGTTTGGGTTGTACCCTTGCAAAGTATTGTTTTCTGGCGTTTTGGTTTATATCGTGGCCTATGGCGTTATGCCAGTGTAACTGACCTGCGCCAAATTTTTTTGGCGGTGCTGACGGCTGCCGCGTTGATTCCCTTCGTGTTGTGGATGTTTCGTATCAGTGCCGTAATACCTCGCTCGGTACTGGTGATTGACCCTGCGCTTTTGCTGCTTGTAATGGGCGGGAGCCGTTTCATTTATCGTCTTTGGAAAGAGCATGGTTTTTATCGTAATCTCAACTTAAATGTAGAGCCAGTGCTGGTGTTAGGAGCGAGCGATGCAGCCGTAGGTTTGTCCAAAGAATTGGCGCGAAGCCGTGATTGGCGGCTGGTGGGTTTTCTGGACGACAATGCGGATAAACATGGGCGTATCCTTAATGGGATCAAGGTGCTGGGCGCGCTGGATAGCTTGCCGCAATGGGCGGAACGCATGAAGGTAAAACAAGCCATTGTTGCCATGCCATCGGCCTCGCACCAAGTGCGCAAGCGTGCGATTGAGATTTGTAATCAGGCCAGTGTCAAGGTGTTGACGGTACCGTCATTCGATGACTTGTTAAGTGGACGCGTCGCTATTTCGCAATTGCGTGCCGTGGAGCTGGATGATCTGCTGGGACGTGATCCGGTTCAATTGGATGCGGCCGGGCTGCATGAATTATTCACTAATAAAACTGTGCTGGTAACTGGTGCCGGTGGATCTATCGGCTCTGAGCTATGTCGCCAGATCATACACTTCAAGCCACGTACTTTAGTGATGTTCGAGTTGAGTGAATTTGCACTGTACAACATGGAACAGGAGCTGGCTGCGAAATTCGATGGTCTCGATATTGTCTGCCTGATTGGCGATGTACGTGATGCTGCCCGTCTTGATCAAGTTTTTCTGAGTATAAGCCTGCGGTGGTTTTTCATGCAGCGCATACAAGCATGTCCCCTCATGGAGCAACATAACGCTTGGCAGGCGATACGTAATAACGTGTTGGGTACATGGTCGGTCGCCACTGCTGCACAGCGTCATGGTGTAGATAAATTTGTATTGATTTCTACCGACAAAGCGGTCAACCCAACCAATGTGATGGGGGCGAGTAAACGTCTGGCAGAAATGGTATGTCAGGGATTGCAGCAGCCTGACGGAACGCGCTTCATTATGGTGCGTTTTGGTAACGTCTTGGGCAGCACCGGCAGCGTCATTCCAAAATTCCGCGAACAGATTGCTAAGGGTGGGCCAATTACTGTCACACACCCAGACATTACACGCTATTTCATGTCAATTCCGGAGGCTGCGCAATTGGTATTGCAGGCTAGTTTAATGGGGAAAGGCGGAGAAATATTTGTTTTGGATATGGGCGATCCAGTAAAAATTGTTGATCTGGCGAATGACCTTATTCGTCTTTCCGGCCTAAGCAAGGATGATATTCGGATTGAATTCACTGGTTTGCGCTTAGGTGAAAAGCTGTACGAGGAACTACTGGCCGACAACGAGCACACTTTGTCCACTCCCCATGTAAAACTGCGTATTGCACAAGCGCGTGAAGTGGACGCCGCATGGTTGGCAAATTTGTTAATTTGGTTTAGCACGCACGCTGCGCAGGACGATGCAGAAGTTAAACGTGCTTTGACACAATGGATACCGGAATACTGTCCAGACTCTAATGGCGTTGCAAAGTTAAAATGACACTAAATGCACCTCACTGTGAATTTACTGAATATAATTCTCTGCACTAATTTTTTAATGTGCATGGAATTAAAACTGACTGATTGCGAATAATGGCAACTTATGCGGTAGGCGACATACAGGGGTGTTACATCGAGCTTTTGCGGTTGCTGGAAAAAATGTGCTTTGACCCTGCAATAGATAGGTTGTGGCTGGTAGGTGATTTGGTTAATCGCGGGCCGGATTCAGTGAACGTACTGCGTTTGATAAAATCGCTAGGGGATTCCGCCATCACTGTGCTGGGTAACCATGATCTACACTTGCTTGCAGTGGCTGAGGGCGCGGCCAAATTACATCGTTGCGACACGCTGCACGATGTTCTTGGCGCACCTGATCGAGGCGAATTGCTGACCTGGCTACGTGCGCAGCGTTTGCTATATGTGGAAGGTAATTTCGTGCTGGTACATGCCGGGTTGCTACCGAGCTGGACAGTGGCCCAAGCACAGCAGTTGGCGCATGAAGCGGAAGCCGCACTAACAGGTAAGCACTACCATGATTTTCTTGTGCATATGTATGGCAACCATCCCGACCATTGGGAAAATAACCTTAGCGGTTACCAGCGCTTGCGCGCCATCACTAATGCTTGCACGCGCATGCGTGTTTGCACCCCGAGCGGTGAAATGGAATTCAAATTTAAGGGTGAAGTGCACAATGTGCCTGAGGGATACATGCCGTGGTTTGATGTGCCAGGACGCGCTAGCGCCAATGCTACAGTGGTGTGCGGACATTGGTCGGCGCTGGGGTTGAACGTTACCCCCAAATCATTACGCTTGACAGGGTTGTTTGTGGGGTGGCGCGCTTTCCGCCATTCGCCTCGAAGACCGCAAGCTGTTTCAGGTACCATGTGAGTCCAAACCGGTAGCGCAGCCATGGCAGTAATCCACATAACTTTAAAGTTGGATCTGAGAGGGTTTAAGGGATGGCTTTAAAATTATCGGGCCATTGATAACCGCTTAATTTGCAGTACTTGATTTGCAGTACTTGATCTTTAGATCGTGGTTTGCCGACTTATCTGAAGAGTTGAAAGCAACGTCCGCAATGTTTTTTGAAAAATAGTCGTTAATGCAATTAATTTATATAGAAATCAAATTGATAGAAAGTTTTAATGGTGTCTGTTATGATGGCTGCCATTAAAATAACAGACAGGGGGAGCGGGGTTATACTTCGCCCTATGAATAGTAGTAGTGATTGTCCATTTACATACAGACCCTCTACTGAAATTAGTGGAACCATAATAAACGGGGAGGAGTTTTTATCAGAGAACGTATTTCGTTATCTGCTCTTTTGCCTTTTTTCCGTAGGAATCACAATTGCCCTTTGGCTGTACGGAAAAGAACGTCGCGGGGGCATTTGTGTGCTGTCGCCGTTAATTATCGAGACAGTAGCAAAGCCAATAACTCGGGCATTGTATTTCCGTCCCCCTCTTATTGGTCAACACCCCGGCCAAGGTAATCGTTCCGTTATTTGCATGTCTTCCCCTCACCATCATTCTTTCGAATAATCTCATGGATATACTGGTCCTGATAACCCTGATTTTGTTAAACGGGATCTTCGCCATGTCGGAGATCGCTCTTGTCACTGCACGGCACGCGCGTTTAGCGCGTTTAGCGGCAGACGGTGATGCCTCGGCAGAAGTGGCGATGCGTCTGGGTGAGGATCCAACACGTTTTCTTTCCGCCATCCAGATCGGAATTACTTCAATTGGCATCCTGAACGGTATCGTCGGCGAGGCGGTATTTGCTGCCCCTTTGCAACATGGCTGCAAACGCTCGGCGTTGATCAGCGCCCAAGCGAGCTGGGCGCAACCGCCTTGGTAGTCGTGGTGATTACCTATTTATCCATTGTCGTCGGCGAACTGGTGCCCAAACGCATCGCCCAATTTAACCCGGAAGGAATTGCGCGCCTAGTGGCAAGACCCATTCATATCTTGGCATTAATTACGCATCCGTTCGTACGATTGCTGTCGATATCTACTGATGCTCTCCTGAGAATGATGGGAAAGAGCCAGCAAGTGGAGCCTAGCGTCACGGAAGAGGAAATTCATGCAATGTTGGAAGAAGGTTCCGAAGCCGGGATCATTGAGCAGCACGAACATGATATGGTTCGCAACGTTTTCCGCCTGGATGAACGACAAGTTGGTTCCCTCATGATCCCCCGAGCGGATATAGAATATCTGGATATTAATCAGCCATTGGAAGCCAATCTTTTGCGCATAGCGCAATCTGATCACTCACGTTTCCCGGTTTGTCGGGGCAGTTTGAGCGACCTGTTGGGAGTGACCTCCTTTAAGCAACTATTCAATCAAACCATTAATGGCGGATGCCCCGATCTGACTGCACAGCTGCATCCATGCATTTTTGTGACTGAATCGCTCACTGGATTGGAGCTTTTGGCACAATTCCAAGGGTCAGGCACCCATATGGTTTTTGTTATAGATGAGTATGGCGAAGTCCAGGGCTTGGTCACCCTTCAGGATGTATTGGAAGCGGTTACCGGCGAGTTTATTCCGCCCGATAATGCGGATCGTTGGGCGGTACAGCGGGAAGATGGCTCGTGGCTATTGGACGGAATGATTCCAGTGCCGGAGTTGAAAGATCAATTAGAGTTGAAGTCTGTCCCCGAAGAAGACAAGGGTCGATACCATACACTTAGCGGCATGGTGATGTGGTTGCTTGGGCGGTTACCTGAAGTGGCTGATGTTGTAGTGTGGGAACAATGGCGGCTGGAGGTTGTTGATCTGGATGGCAAACGGATTGATAAGGTACTTGCAAGCCGTTTGTCAGAACCACTCCAGGATTCGGGCGCTAGCGAGGCGCCCCCTCAGACAGAAGAGTGATTGGATAAAAAAGTTTGCTTTAATGATTAGACCCTACAGCCTTGATGCTTGCTGGCTAATAAATAAATTTATATAAAAATCATATAATTAGGTATAGTTATGCTGCTAATGATAGACAACTACGACTCATTCACCTACAACTTGGTGCAATATTTTGCCGAGCTAGGCGCAGATGTGGTTGTGCATCGCAATGACGAGATTACGTTGGAGCAGATTGAGACACTACAACCGCAACACATCGTGGTTTCACCGGGGCCATGCACGCCTAATGAAGCTGGAATTTCGGTTGCCACCATTCAGCGCTTCGCCGGACGCATCCCCCTTCTGGGTGTGTGCCTCGGCCATCAAAGTATTGGTCAGTCATTCGGTGGAAAAATTGTTCACGCCAAGCAGCTAATGCACGGCAAAACCTCGGCCATTTTTCACAACAACAGTAGCGTCTTTCATGGCCTGCCTAACCCATTCACCGCTACACGCTACCACTCGCTGGTGATTGAGCGCGCCACGCTGCCCGACTGTCTGGAAATTACCGCGTGGACTGAAGACGGCGAAATCATGGGGGTGCGTCACAAAACGATGGCGGTAGAAGGGGTGCAATTTCATCCGGAATCCATACTCACTGAACATGGTCATGCGCTGCTTGCTAATTTTTTACGCGGTGAACGCTAATGAACTATGCCAACCTGCTCAGTCGCCTACTTAATCGTGAAGACCTGCCGCATGATGACATGCACGAGTTGATGCGGAACATTATGAGCGGACAGCTTACTCCTATTCAAATCGCAGCGGTTTTGGTCGCGTTACACATGAAGGGAGAGACTGTCACTGAAATTGCGGCGGCAGCGCAGGTAATGCGCGATCTGTCGAGTAAAGTGACGGTACAGGATGACAAACATTTGATTGATACCTGCGGCACGGGCGGTGATGGTGCGCAGACTTTTAACATTTCCACTGCCAGCGCGCTAGTCGCGGCGGCAGCGGGAGCGCGCGTAGCCAAACATGGTGGACGTTCAGTTTCCAGCACCTGTGGCAGCGCCGATATCCTGGAAAAGCTTGGTGTCAAGGTCAACCTTACGCCGCAGCAAGTGGCGCACTGTGTGCAGGAAATTGGTGTGGGCTTCATGTTTGCGCCCAATCATCACAGTGCGATGAAATACGCCGCACCAGTACGGCGTGAACTCGGTGTGCGCACGCTGTTCAACCTGCTGGGTCCGTTAACCAACCCGGCGGGCGCACAGAACCAAGTAATGGGCGTATTTCAGAGGGATCTGACGGTGAAATTGGCGCGCGTGCTGCAGCAGCTAGGAAGTCAGCACGTGTTGGTGGTGCACGGTGCAGATGGCATGGATGAAATCTCTATCAGCGGATCAACCTACATTGCGGAACTAAAGAACGGTACGGTGCTTGAGTACTTGGTGCAACCGCAAGATTTTGATTTACACGCAGCGCCGCTGGATAGCATACGCGTTGCCAATGCCGATGAGGCGCGCACGGTGTTATTATCGGTGCTGGATAATCAGCGCGGTCCCGCGCGTGACATCGTGCAACTTAACGCGGGTGCGGCCATTTATGTGGCGGGGCTGACTGCAACGCTACAAGAGGGCGTAAAAAAGGCGAAGGAAGTTATCGCCAGCGGCGCAGCGAAAAATAAGCTGGAAGAACTTGTGCATATTCATATTTGAGGCTGCGGAAAACCGATTTTTCGGGGAGGTAAAAATAATTTTTGCCGAACGTCCTTGTTCCGATTAACCCCATAGTTCCCACGTTTTCGGGATATTTTTTAATATAAATATCCAGATGGTTTTTGACAAATATTTGCGCACGATGCGGAAGACTGCCTACGATTACCAAACTAATGTAGCGTCTTGAATTGAAGGATGGCAATGAAGTGTGTTGATGATTTTCGTTTAAGATTTGGCAAGCAAGAGCTGGTGCCTATCATGATTGGCGGGATGGGGGTTGATATTTCCACTGCCGAATTGGCGCTGGAAGCTGCGCGTCTCGGTGGCATAGGGCATCTTTCCGATGCTATGTTGCCGACTGTAACGGATCGGCTTTTAAATACAAATTTCGTTAAATCAAAGCTCCAGCAGTATAAATACAATGTTGCCAATACCGATAAATCTAAGGTGCAATTTGATCTTGGGCAGATTGCAGAGTCGACGCGCCTGCACCTAAGCAAAGCCATGGAAGCCAAGCGCGGTTCCGGTATGATTTTCGTTAATTGCATGGAAAAGCTTACTATGAATGCACCGCGCGAAACGTTGCGGGTACGGCTGCATGGGGCGCTCTCTGCCGGTATAGATGGAATTACCTTGAGCGCCGGATTGCACCTGGGCTCATTCGCGTTGATGGAAGATCATCCACGTTTTCGTGACGCTAAGCTCGGCATCATCGTCTCCTCGCTACGTGCGCTGCAAATTTTCTTGCGCAAAAATGCCAAGCTTAACCGCCTGCCGGATTATATCGTGATAGAAGGGCCGCTGGCCGGTGGCCACTTGGGCTTCGGTTTGGACTGGATGAAATACGACCTGCGGGAAATTTGCAGAGAAATTTATCAGTACTTGCAGGCCGAAAAGTTGGAGATTCCGATCATACCGGCCGGTGGAGTTTTTACCGGTAGCGATGCAGTGTCGTATCTGGAAACGGGTGCGGCGGCGGTGCAAGTGGCAACGCGCTTTACGGCAACGCACGAGTGTGGTTTGCCAGAAAAAATTGTGCAAGAGTACTTTAAGGCCAACGAGGAAGACATTGAGGTAAATATGATCTCGCCTACAGGCTATCCTATGCGCATGTTGAAGAAGAGTCCGGCTATCGGCGCGGGCATCCGCCCCAACTGCGAAGCCTACGGCTACCTACTCGACGGTAACGGTAATTGCGCATATATCACGGCTTACAACGCCGAAGTGGCGGCCCACCCGAATGCTAAGAAAATCTCCGTTATGGACAAGACCTGTTTGTGCACCGCTATGCGCAACTTTGACTGCTGGACTTGCGGACACTACACCTATCGCCTCAAGGACACCACGCGCCGCCTACCGGACGGGACTTATCAGATACTAACGGCTGAGCATGTGTTCAAGGATTATCAGTTCAGCACCGACAACAAGATTGCGTTGCCGGATTTGCCGACTGTCTAGCCTGGATACCGCATAACTTTTTTTGCTATTTTAGTTTAATCATCGTGTTGCAGTTTTTTGATTTTTAGGCGACAGCTGGGGAGGTTCGTGCGCTTTATCAATCCATCAGCTTATGGCACTTCTAAAAATTAAAATCAAAACCATGGGCTTGGGCGATGGAGTGTAACGATGGGTCAAAGTCAAAATGGTAAGAATAATGCTGTAGATAAAGTCTGTACCACGCGGGTAATGCCGCGCTGTAATTTTTCCGATAATGTAATCGCAAATAAATCCAGGCTACCGATAATTTTTCCAAACTCACGTTCAAAGCTGAGATTGCGCTCGTGGTCATTTAATTCATTAGTTAACAAATCAAGCTGTCCTTTGTCATCGCGTGCATTGGAGAGTTGCCACACGACGATTTCGACGTTACGTGCGGCATTAAAGATGTTTTGCGGCTCAATGGTGTCGGTAAAATAGAACTCGGTTTTTCCACCATGTGCTTTGATTAACATCGTTTGCAGGCCTACGATTAACGACATTACCCGGTCACCTTCATAGTCAGGCCGGAACGCCTGTTGAATAGCGTAGGAGCCCTGCGCTTCGCCGATTTCCTTGAACCGCCAGCCATGTTGGTTTTCGAATACTGATTTCACCATCTCTTCCGCGCTGGCGGTGGTGTTTTTTCTAAGTTCGCGTGGATTACGCTTATATAGTTTTGTCATTAACATACGCAAAATTTGGGTGTTTTCACGCATCTCTACATCTGCCAAGCGATCAATATCTGATTTGCCAAGCTGACTGAGTAAATTGCGGTCACTTTGTTGTGGGATGTGCTTACTGTTTTTGGCAGGTTCTGTGGTGGTGCAAGCTGCCAGCAATAAGGCAGCGGTGATGGGGACAAACAAACGGCAATTATTTTGTAATTTCAGAATCATGCGTTTCCATTATTATCATTTTTTGTAAAATTGTCCGAGAGTCAAACTGCGTTAGCATGGTCGCCTCTTAACACGGCCAAACTAAAGAAGTATAAATGAATAAACACATACACACCTGCGAGTAGCGATATAAGATTTCTGCTGTGAAGAAAGTAGGTTTGAATCAGATACAAATTGTACAAGAGGCAGAGGTAGATCAGTCATCGTGCGGGCACCAAAGTGGCAACAGGGGCTATATGAATGACGGAAACCCTTTTGGGTTGCGTACAATTACTGCTAGTCTTGTACCATAATCTGTCCGTAAATTAATTTTTAGGCAATCATGCAAAGTTACTTAAACCGTATCCTCACCACCCGTGTTTATGATGTGGCTATTGAAAGTCCGCTAGATGATGCACCCAATTTGTCCGTGCGCATCGGCAATAACGTTTTGCTAAAGCGAGAAGACATGCAGCCGGTATTTTCTTTTAAGCTGCGCGGCGCTTATAACAAAATGGCGAAGTTGACACCAGCGCAGCTTAAGCGCGGTGTCATCGCTGCCTCGGCGGGTAATCACGCGCAGGGCGTGGCGTTGTCGGCGCAGAAACTGGGCTGCAAGGCCATCATCGTTATGCCAGTGACTACGCCGCAGATTAAGGTGGAGGCGGTTGCCAGCCGTGGCGCAAAAACAATATTGCATGGCGATTCTTATTCTGATGCTTATCTGCATGCGTTGGAGCTGGAGCAGAAACTCAAGCTTACCTTCGTCCATCCTTATGACGATGCTGATGTAATCGCCGGACAGGGAACTATTGGTATGGAAATATTGCGGCAGCATAGCCAGCCTATCCATGCAATTTTCGCGCCCATCGGTGGCGGCGGCCTAATTTCAGGCGTTGCCGCTTACGTTAAAGCGGTGCGCCCGGAAATCAAGGTTATCGGCGTTCAACCCGTGGAGTCCGATGCCATGAGCCGCTCGATTAAGGCCGGTCGGCGCGTCAAGCTTGAGCATGTCGGTTTGTTCGCCGATGGTGTGGCTGTAAAACAAGTCGGGCAGGAGACCCTCCGTTTGTGCCGCGAATTAGTGGACGAAATTATATTGGTGGATACCGACGCTATCTGTGCAGCGATCAAGGATGTGTTCGAAGATACCCGCACCAATCTTGAGCCTGCCGGAGCGCTTGCTATTGCTGGTGCCAAGTTGTATGCGGAGCGCGAAAAACTAAAGGGCAAGACGCTGGTGGCAATTGCCAGCGGCGCCAAAATGAATTTCGACCGCTAGCGTTTCAGCGCGGAGCGGGCAGAGCTTGGCGAAAAACGCGAGGCTATTCTGGCAGTGAGTATTCCGGAAACACCCGGTAGCTTTCGCAAATTTTGTTCTTTGCTGGGTCAGCGTAATATCACTGAATTTAACTACCGTTATGCGAACTCCAAGGAGGCGCATGTGTTCGTCGGAGTTCAGGTGAAAGATCAATCTGAAACTACCAAGCTTGTTGCCACGCTGGAAAAACACAAACTGGCCACGCTGAATTTCACCGACAACGAGATGGCCAAGCTGCATGTACGTCATCTGGTAGGGGGGCATGCGCCTGGTTTGCAGGACGAAATCCTGTTTCGCTTCGAATTTCCGGAACGCCCTGGCGCATTGATGACTTTCCTTAATAGCATGAACCATAGCTGGAATATCAGCTTGTTCCACTATCGCAACCATGGTGCGGATTACGGCCGCGTGCTGATCGGCATGCAAGTGCCACATCATGGCAAGAAACCGCTGCGAATTTTCCTGGACAATCTCGGTTATCGTTACTGGGATGAAAGTGATAATCCAGCATACAAATTGTTTTTGAGCTAATGGATAAATTGCATTAAGCGCGAGCAAATTTGAATTCGTCTTTATCCATCAAATTCGCAGTTGTCTTTCATGATTTCATGGGAGATGTTCCGCTATTCCGGGCGGTATTCCAACCAATAGCCCGCTTGAATCCATTGACAGATTATTCAAGTCAGTATGCGGCGATATTTGTCGCGTTGATCGAGAAATCTTGAACAACTGCTGCGAAGTTTTCGCCCAAATTTTGGCAGAAACTACCCATTTGAATATATGAATAAGGATAATCTGCCCATGACAATACAGGTTATGAAACAGGCTATCAGACAACGTATAATTGCAGGCCGCGAACGATTGACTGCGGCTGAGAGGGCAGGCTTGAGCCATGCTATCTCGGAGCGTATCGCCAACCTGAATGCTTACCGCACGGCCAATACAGTGCTAGCTTATATGAGCTTCGGCGCGGAGCTCTCCACCGAAAAATGGGTGGAACAGGCCTTGAGCGATGGTAAGTGCGTGCTGTTGCCGAAGGTAAACCGCGCCACAAAAGAATTGGATGTGTACCGTGTGACCAACTTGCAGCATGATTTGGCACCCGGCCAGTGGAATATCCGCGAACCGCTGGTTGAACGCTGTACAAAAATAAATTCTTTGAAAGAGGTGGATTTTATCTTGTTGCCGGGAATAGCATTTGGGCGTGACGGCGCGCGGCTAGGTTATGGCGGTGGATTTTATGACAAGTTGCTGGCGCGAATGAAGGATGCGAACCAAGGCTGCTATCCTGCGCTGGTTGCCGGGGCATTTGCTATCCAGCTAGTCGAAGGATTACCGCAGGAAGCCACCGACCACAAAGTGGAATGGGTGGTGACGGAGAACGAGACGATACAGTGCGTTTCTGATGTGCATACAGGCAGATAAGATAGCGCGTGTTTGTGCATCATCAAAAAATAACAGCCTGGTGCGTAAATGCACAGACCAATAACGAATGATTAGAGAGTAGATATATGGCAGATTTACCTGATAGCGATTCACAGGAAACACAAGAGTGGCTGGACGCCCTGGATTCGGTGCTGGAGCATGAAAGCGCGGAACGCGCCCATTACCTGATTGGCCAACTGGTCCGCAAGGCGCACTTGGCCGGTGTCGCTCTGCCGATTAGTACAATCACGCCTTATATGAACACCATACCGCTCGACAAGGAGCAACGTTCGGTCGGCAATTATGAACTCGAGCATCGCATTCGTGCCCTGACCCGATGGAACGCGATGGTTATTGTGTTAAACGCCAATCGTGAGTCGTCTGAATTGGGTGGCCACATCGCTACCTTCGCTTCGGCAGCCACGCTGTATGACGTGGGCTTTAACCACTTTTTCCATGGTAAGACCGAGAATCACGGCGGTGACCTGGTTTATTTTCAAGGACATGCATCGCCCGGCATGTATGCGCGCGCTTTCCTTGAGGGCGCCTCAGCGAGGAGCAATTGTACAATTTCCGCCAGGAAGTAAATGGCGGTGGCTTATCTTCTTATCCGCATCCGTGGTTGATGCCCGATTTCTGGCAATTCCCCACTGTTTCTATGGGGTTGGGTCCGCTGATGGCTATCTACCAAGCGCGTTTCATGCGGTATTTGGAGTATCGGGGCATTGCCAGTACCGAAGGGCGCAAGGTATGGGCATTTCTCGGTGATGGTGAAACGGATGAGCCGGAATCGTTGGGGGCGATTTCGATGGCTGCGCGCGAGAAACTGGATAATCTGATTTTCGTCATCAACTGTAACCTGCAACGACTGGATGGCCCCGTCCGCGGTAACGGCAAGATCATCCAGGAGCTGGAGGGTGTATTCCGTGGCGCGGGCTGGAACGTGATCAAGGTGGTGTGGGGAGGGAAATGGGATCGTTTGCTCGCGAAGGACAAAACAGGGCTTTTGCTGAAGCGCATGGAAGAAGTGGTAGACGGCGAATATCAGACATATAAATCCAAAAATGGCGCCTATGTGCGCCAACATTTTTTCGGCAAATACCCTGAGTTACTGGAACTGGTCGCTGATATGTCGGACGATGAAATTTGGTATCTTGATCGTGGCGGCCACGATCCACATAAAGTTTTTGCCGCTTACGCTGCCGCAGCAAACCATAAGGGACAGCCCACCGTCATTCTAGCCAAGACCATAAAGGGCTATGGCATGGGTGAAGCTGGTGAAGCCCAAAACATCACCCACCAGCAAAAGAAAGTGGGCAATGAAGCATTACGCAAATTCCGTGATCGCTTTAATATTCCAGTGACCGATGATCAGCTCAGCAAATTGCCATTTTGTCGTCCACCCGATGACAGTTTGGAAATGAGCTATCTGCGTGAGCGTAGCAAGGCCTTGGGTACAGTGCCTGATCGTAAAATAGTGGCAGAGCCTTTGCAAATACCAGGGCTGGATGCCTTTGAAGTGTTACCAAAGGCACCGAAGAGCGGGAGATTTCCACCACGATGGCTTTCGTGCGTATGCTGGGCGTTCTGGTGAAAGACAAGAATATTGGCAAGTTGGTGGTACCCATCGTGCCGGACGAATCCCGCACTTTCGGCATGGAAGGATTGTTCCGTCAGCTCAGCATTTTTCTCAAGTTGGCCAGTTGTATACGCCGCAGGATGCTGATCAGTTGATGTTCTACAAGGAAGACAAGGCCGGGCAGATTTTGCAGGAAGGCATCAATGAAGCGGGCGCGATGTCATCGTGGATTGCCGCATCCACGGCCTACGCCAACCATGGTGTCGCGATGGTGCCGTTCTATATCTACTATTCCATGTTTGGCTTTCAGCGTGTCGGCGATTTGATGTGGGCGGCGGGCGACCAGCGCGCTCGCGGCTTTCTGCTGGGGGGCACGGCCGGGCGCACCACATTGAATGGCGAAGGTCTGCAACATCAAGATGGCCATAGCCATTTGATGGCGGCGACCATTCCTAATTGTGTGTCCTATGATCCAACTTTTGCTTATGAATTGGCGGTGATTATTCAGGATGGTATGCGCCGCATGTATCAGGAACAAGAGGACGTGTTTTATTACCTCACTGTGATGAATGAAAATTACGCGCATCCGGCCATGCCGGAGGGTGCGGAGACCGGCATTATTAGGGGTATGTATTTGTTCAATGAAGGTAAGCTCAATCCGCCACGGCACCCACGGTGCAACTTCTGGGCAGCGGGACTATTCTGCGCGAAGTTATCGCAGCAGCTGAATTATTGGTGAAGGATTTTGGTGTAGCTTCCGACATCTGGAGCGTAACCAGCTTCAATGAATTACGTCGGGATGGACTGGATTGTGAGCGTTGGAACATGCTGCACCCTGAAGCTGCGCCACGCGTAAGCTATGCCGAGCAATGCTTGGGCAAGCGCAAGGGGCCTGTCATTGCTGCGACCGATTACATTAAAAGCTACGCTGACCAGATTCGTGCCTTCTTGCCCGGCAATTACAAAGTGTTGGGCACGGACGGTTTTGGCCGCTCTGATACGCGTAAAAAGCTACGCCATTTCTTCGAGGTTGATCGTTATTACATAGCCGTCACCGCACTGAAAGCGCTGGCTGACGAAGGCACGGTAGCCATGAGCGAAGTCAGCAAGGCGCTCAAACTATACAATATCAATCCCGATAAACCGAATCCAACTACGGTCTGAGCGGGCAGGAGACACGCGTGGCAGAAATCAAGCAAGTACTGATGCCGGACATCGGTGATTCCAAAGATGTGCCGGTAATAGAAGTAATGGTAAAAGCGGGTGATACGGTCAAGGCTGAGCAGCCCCTGCTTACCTTGGAAACAGACAAGGCTACGATGGATGTACCCGCCCCATTTGATGGGGTGGTGAAGAATGTTAGCGTTAAAGTGGGCGACAAAATATCGGAAGGTACACTGATTTTATCGATGGAAACCAGTGCAACGGAAACGTCAGCTGACGTTAGCCCCCCCACAACACCGGCTCCGGTAAAAGAAGCTGCAAATCTAGCTGCCACAACGCCTGTTACAGCGCCTGTAGCTACGCCTATTGTCGCGCCAACTAGTTTGCCAAGCAGCCCTACAGGGAAGGCGCATGCCAGCCCGTCCATTCGGCATTTTGCGCGCGAATTGGGGGTTGATCTTACGCGTGTAAGAGGCAGCGGAGAAAAGGGACGCATTACCAAAAATGACGTGCAGGGCTTCGTTAAAGCTGCGCTTGCACAACCGCAAGGCGGCTCGGGTGGCGGCTTGCAGGTATCAGCCATGCCGGTAGTGGATTTTTCCAGGTACGGTGTCATCGAAACCAAGCCGCTCTCGCGCATCAAGAAGCTTTCTGGTGCCAATCTTCATCGCAACTGGGTCTCCATACCGCACATTACTCAGCACGATGAGGCTGACATCACCGAGATGGAAGTTTTCCGCAAGGAGCTGGGCGAGGAATACTCAAAGCAGGGAATAAAAATTACGCCGCTGGCTTTCTTGCTCAAGGCGGTGGTGACAGCTATGCAACAACACCCGGACTTCAATTCATCATTAGATGCTAGCGGTGAAAACTTGGTGCTGAAAAAATATTTTCACATCGGCGTGGCAGTGGATACACCGGATGGCCTAATGGTGCCCGTGTTACGTGATGTGGATCAAAAGGGCATCGTTCAACTGGCCAAGGAGTTGGGCGAGATTAGCGCCAAGGCACGGGAGAAAAAACTCCCCGCAACCGCCATGCAAGGTGGCTGTTTCACTATTTCCAGTCTGGGTGGCATCGGCGGGACAGCATTTACCCCGATTATTAATGCGCCAGAAGTGGCTATTTTGGGTGTGTCCAAGGCGAGCATAAAGCCAGTATTTCAAGAGGATAAATTTGTGCCACGGCTAATGTTGCCACTGTCGCTGTCATATGACCATCGCGTAATTGATGGTGCGGAGGCAGTACGGTTCACGAGTTATCTTGGCAAAGTGTTGTCGGATGTTCGCCGGTTGGTGCTATAAGCTGTGAACCAAGCCCCCATTGGTATTTTGGGCGGTACGTTCGATCCTGTCCATAATGGTCATTTGCGCTTGGCACAGGAAGCGCTGGAGCAATGCAATTTGGCTGCGATACATTTCATTCCCAGCGGTACGCCGCCGCACCGTAATGCGCCGCATGCAAGCGCAGTACAGCGTCTGGATATGGCCCGCCTGGCATTGCAAGGTAACGCGGCATTCGTGTTGGATGAGCGCGAAATTTATCGCATCGATCCGTGTTATACGGTGGATACGCTTACTGCGCTACGTGCCGAGCACGGTATGCAACAGCCGCTGTGTTTGTTGATGGGCGGCGATGCCTTCCTGCTGTTACACTCTTGGCATGAATGGAAGAGTTTGTTTGAACTGTCGCATATAGTGGTCATGCAGCGTGCTGGGCATCCACTTGGCAACACCATAAATAGGGCGAATGAAGCTTTGCGCGATGAATACAGGGCGCGCCTCGTTCCGGCACCCTGTATTCTGCGTGATTCGCCTGCCGGGGCGATCCTGGTGGCGGATATGCCTGCCCTGGAAATTTCCGCCACTGATATCCGTAAACGTTGTGCCGAAAATAAAAACATACATTACCTGCTACCAGACGTAGTAGCCGATTACATTCAATTACATCACCTATATACCTAACATGCTAACCATTGAAGAAAAATCCTGGCCGTAGTAACTGCATTGGAGGATATTAAGGCCAATGATGTGACCGTACTTGATACCAGCAAAAAGAGTCCGCTATTCGAGCGCATGGTGATCGCCAGCGCTAATTCGCCGCGTCAAACCAGGGCGTTGGCCGATCATGTATCCAAGCAACTCAAGCTGCGCGGCGAACCCGCACTCAGCGTAGAAGGCGAAGAAAGCGGGGAGTGGGTGCTGGTTGATCTCGGTGAAGTGGTCGTGCATATCATGCAGCCCGCAGTGCGCGCCTACTACCAATTGGAAGAACTATGGAGCATAAGGCATCTGCCGCCTAAGGCGGCTAACGAGCCATAATGAAACTGTGGCTGGTAGCGGTTGGGCACAAGATGCCGGCTTGGATTACCGCAGGCTTCACCGAGTATGCCAAGCGCATGGCACGCGAGGCCCAAATCGAACTGATAGAAATAAAACCGGAGCCGCGAACCACCGGTAAGAGCGTAGCGCAGATGATGGAGGCAGAAGCGCAGCGTATATTAACCGCGCTGCCGAAGAATGCCCTGCGCATCGCGTTGGATGAGCGCGGCGCGCATTTCTCCACCAAACAATTGGCGCAACAAATGGAAGATTGGATGGGTGGCGGACAAGATGTGGCCTTCATCATCGGGGGCGCGGATGGCTTGCATGAGTCTGTAAAAAACAGTGCGCAGCAGCTGCTGGCGCTGTCGATGATGACACTGCCGCATGGCCTTGTGCGCGTATTGCTGGCGGAACAGTTGTATCGCGCCCACAGCTTGTTGCACAATCACCCTTATCATCGTGAATGATGCGGCACGCTAATATAGGATTTTAAAGAGCCATGATTGCCCACCCACGCATTTACCTCTCTTCGCAAAGCCCGCGCCGCCGAGAGTTGCTGAAGCAGATCGGGATTAATTTTGAAACGTTGCTGTTGCGTTCCAGCACGTCCCGCATGATGGATGTGGATGAAACTCCGCACAGAGATGAATCACCGGAAGCCCATGTGCAAAGGGTTTGCCAGGAGAAAGTGAATGCCGGATGGGTGTCTCTGCAATCCCGCAACTTACCCCCACTCCCGGTTTTGGCTGCGTACACGAGCGTTATTCTGGACGGTAGGATTATTGGCAAACCGCAAGACCGTGAACAGGCTGCGGCCACTCTGCGAGCTCTTTCCGGACGCCAACACCAAGTATTGAGTGCCGTTGCAGTTGCCTTCGAAGAACGCATGAAAATGCGCTTGTCGGTCAGTAACGTTACTATGTCCACGCTTAGCGAAGAGCGCATCCGGCGCTACATTCTCACCAGTGAGCCGCTGGACAAGGCCGGTGCGTATGCCATTCAAGGTTACGCTGCGGCATTCATACAACACATAGACGGCAGCTATTCAGGCGTAATGGGCTTACCCCTGTTCGAAACGGCTGAGCTGCTGCAAACATTCGGTTATCCCATTCTGTGAATGACGAAATTTTAATCAATGTCACCCCGCAGGAAACCCGCGTTGCAGTAATGCAACAGGGAATAGTGCAACAGCTCCACATTGAGCGCGGCAGCCATCTCGGAATAGTCAGCAATATCTATGTCGGGCGTGTGAAACGCGTGCTGCCTGGCATGCAGTCCGCCTTCATCGATATTGGGCTGGAACGCTCTGCTTTCCTGCATGTTGCGGACATATGGGAAAACCGCAGTAACAGCGAAACTGCCAAGCCCATCGAGAAAATGCTGTATGAGGGGCAGAACCTGATGGTGCAAGTCATTAAGGATTCTATTGGCAGCAAAGGCGCCAGGCTTTCCACGCAGATCAGTATTGCTGGACGTTTGCTGGTGTTTCTGCCGCAGGAATCGCACATCGGCGTATCGCAACGCATTGAGAACGAGGCCGAGCGCGAACTGCTGCGCACCAAGCTGCAACAATTGCTGCCTGAAAATAGCAGCGGCGGCTATATCATCCGCACCATGGCGGAGACGGCGACAGACAAAGAATTGCTCGCCGACATGGAATACCTCAACAAACTGTGGGTCAAGCTCCAGGAGCAGGCGAAAACATCCTCCGCTCCTTTTTTGTTATACCAAGAGCTCAACATCAGCCTCTGCGTGTTGCGCGATTTCGTCAACGAAAGCACCACGCGCATCTTGGTGGATTCACTGGAAACGTATCAGCGCATGGTCGCTTTTGCACAGGATTTTATCTCCAGTGCGGTGTCGCGGCTGGAGCACTATGTCGGCGAGCGTCCGCTATTTGAACTGTATGGAGTGGAAGATGAAATTGAGCGTGCGCTGTCGCGCCGCGTGAATCTCAAGTCGGGTGGATATATCATTATCGACCAGACCGAAGCACTCACCACGGTTGACGTTAACACCGGTGGCTTCGTCGGCTCGCGTAATTTTGACGACACCATCTTCAAGACAAATCTGGATGCCGCACAAATCATCGCGCGCCAGTTACGCCTGCGAAATTTGGGCGGCATCATTATTTGCGACTTTATTGACATGAATAACCAGGGACATCGGGATGCCGTGCTGGAAGAATTCAAAAAGTCGCTGGCAAACGATCACACCCGTATCACGGTAAACGGTTTCTCCGCTTTGGGGTTGGTGGAAATGACGCGCAAACGCACGCGCGAAAGCCTGGCTCACATACTGTGCGAGTCTTGCCCCACCTGCAAGGGGCGCGGCGAAATAAAGACCGCGCAGACCATCTGCTACGAAATTGTGCGCGAGATTACGCGCGAAGCACGCCAGTTTAACGCTCGTGAATATCGCATCCTGGCTTCGCAACTGGTCATCGACCTGTTTCTCGACGAAGAATCGCAAAGCTTGGCCCAGCTTTCTGATCTTATCGGCAAACCGGTGTCGCTACAGGTGGAAAGCTTGTATAGCCAAGAGCAATACGACATCATTCTAATGTGATTTTGCTGCAATATTTAGAGAGGCCCTTTATTGTGATGCTGCGGTGATGCCGCATGGGAAAGGGGTCGAGTCTCAATGCTGTTCGGATAGCGCGCTTGACGGAGTGTTTTGGCTGTTAAGAAGGTTGATTTTATTTAACTTATTTTTCTTAAACGAACAGTACTGAGACCTGACCCCGTTGTCCTCTTGCGCGTCGATGGGCATGGTTAATGCAGTCTAACGCCAAGTTGACCCGCAACGCATATATGGCGCGAGTTTGCGCATGCAAAAGCTGTGACAAGCATTGTCGGTGTCGAACCTGATGTTAGATTATTTTCTTTTCTTTCAGGTAATCAATAAGTTCCTCATCTTCGTAAACGCTGTCGTAATTTGATTTGATCTTCGAAAGCTTTATGTCCTCGGTCAAGTCAGA
This sequence comes from Nitrosomonadales bacterium, assembly GCA_016721605.1. Classification (GTDB taxonomy): domain Bacteria; phylum Pseudomonadota; class Gammaproteobacteria; order Burkholderiales; family Gallionellaceae; genus Nitrotoga. Next base: position 41,351 of record JADKHS010000003.1, on the reverse strand, counting down.
AATGAATTTCCTAAAATCCGGTGAGTCTTCCGCTAGACGATTCACGGTATCCCAATCGATCGTCTCTTTGCCTCTCGCCGGGAAGTGCACTTCTGACTCACTGACAGTTTGACCATTCAGTTTGATGATACCAATTCCAAATGCATTGGATAACCTTTGTATTTCATTTTTGAAATCTGGATCCTCATCGATCTTTAGGCAAACAAGATATCCTTCATTGCCAGCTAGCGTTCGAAACAGCTTGGGAAGAAGCTTTGTGAAGATTCGAGAAACTCAAATGAATCTTCATCTCGAAAGCAAAGAGTTTGATCGAACCTCACATTGAGATAACTTTGGAGGTCACGTGTCTCTGGAGAATAATCACTGAATGGGAAATATACGCCTACCAAGTCAGGGTGAAGCCATTCATTTGCACCTTTGCTTTTCTTTATTGAGTTTTCATGAAAAATTGTCTTAGTGTTGCAACTGAAATGGGGATCGCTGAAAAGGTATTTCACAAGAAGCGGATGAAGGTCCCTTTCGTGAAATTTCGACTTCGCAATTCCTTCTTCCTTTGTTTTGATTTGTTGCGCAACAATATTCTCAGTCTGAGTAGGATTGAGATAGAGACTTCTAAGAGTGAACTTAGTAGGCCTTTTTGATACTGGAACATAAATGCTACTCGACGGTGCTTCTTTTATGTTGGTATATATTCTCGCCCCTATCGTTGCCCATGGAGTCTTTCCGGTTGAACCGATCTTCTGGTCTAGGTGCCGTTCGACTGCCTTTTCCCAGATTTCTTCGGAGGACATTGGAATTCCGGATTTTTGGAGGACTTCCACGATTAGTTCGTTAAAAGTATACGATGATTCCACTCAATTTCTCCTGTTCATAATTCATGATAAATTAAATTATGTAGTTGATAGCAGCCATAAACCGCTGGCGGCAATGATGGCGCCCAGCATTTGCGGCAGACGCACAAAACGGGCACGACTGGCGATGCCGACCACGATACCTGCGAGATGGAGAACGACGGTTGCGGCAAGAAAACCCAGTGCATACGCTTCCGCTTCGATAGCTCCGGGCATTTCCAATCCATGGGCGTAGCCATGAAAAAAACCGAACAAGGCAGTGATCGCAACGCTGAGCTGTGCAGAAAATTTCAGCGAGAGTGCGGTGATCATTCCCAGCACCAACACCGAAGCAGCGATGCCTGATTCAATCAGCGGTAGAACCGGATAAATTAGCGCACACTTTGCGCCGACCACCATCATCAACATGAAAGCGGCGGGCAACAGCCCTATTTTCCAGGCCATTTTGGCCGCCCACAGACCCACGGCAACCATGGCGAGTAGATGATCAAACCCTCTGAACGGATGCATCAGGCCAGCGCTCAACCCTGAAACATCATGGCCGGGATGGGCGAAGGCAGCGCTGCTAATGCCAAGCAGAATGAATGAAATCAGAAACTGTGCGGTCGGTCTTTTCATCACGCTTCTCATTTCTTGTGGGTTTGAGTGCTAATGGCAACAGTACTTCATTTTCAGATTTGCCTGCGTTTTAATGGATAACACAAAGCCCAAGGATTGCGATTAAGCGCATAATAATCAATAGAAATTAGGTATATATTTTTTACTTTTCGTTTTACCAAAAAAAGAGGTCGTGAAATGAAATCGATACCCCCAAATTTTGCTTGGTTTAATTTACCTAATCTGCCGATGCCCGTCAAAGTGCTTTTTTCCGGCTACTTGCTCGCAATTGGGCTGGGTTTATGTATGGCTGGCCTTCAGATCATGCAGACACACGGCATGGCAGATGGTAAGCCGGGGCTTTCCTTGGATGACATTGTATACAGCTATTACGGAAACCGTAGCGGGAGCAAGCTGGAAAGTAAGCTCAATGGATCTATGAAAGGGATGAGTACGCCAGAAGTGCGTCTCGGCATTATCAAATGGGTACGTAACGGCGCACCCGAGACGGAATGGGAGCCCCAATTTAAGGGCATTTTTAACCAATATTGCGTGCAGTGCCATGGGCCTGGTTCTGGTGTTGCTGATTTTAGCCAGTATGAAGAGGTCAAAAAGGTCGCCAAAATCGATGAAGGCGCAAGTATTCAAGCCTTGATCAGATCGTCGCACATCCATTTATTCGGGATCAGTTTCATTTTCTTTTTTGTAGGGTTTATTTTTAGCTTTGCGGTAGGCGTACCGAAATGGTTGAAGATTTCAGCCATTGCAATTCCTTTCGCTTTTTTGATCGTGGATGTTTTTTCGTGGTGGCTTACGAGATGGAACCCCAGTTTTGCATGGCTTACGCTTGTTGGCGGTTTTGGTTACAGCATTGCGGCAACAATCATGTGGTTTATGAGTATGTACCAAATGTGGGTCTTGTCACGCAACGGAAAAATCTATGGCAATGCTTGGGAAGCGGATTTGAAATAGTGGAAGTGCTCTACAAGGGCGGGTACTCTTGCTATTATTCACGCCGCAAATAACTGTCACGGACATTTACAAAAAACAGATGGAAAATCCAATATATCTCACTACAAAATCCCCCAGCTTGTTGGGCAAGGTTGCCAAGATTGCCGTAACCGTCGTTTTAATTGGGCTGGCGTTGATGTTTTCTGCGTTGTTATTTTTGGCCGTCTTGATTGTCGGGGCACTGGCATGGGGCTATGTGTGGTGGAGAACCCGCGACCTGAGAAAACAAATGCGCCAGTATCGCCCACGCGATGAAGTTGTGGCCGAAGGAGAGGTGATCGAGGGCGAGGTGATCAGGGCGGGGTGATGAGGAGGTGGATGGAATGCCTGGAAGAGTCCGAGCGGCTGGAACCGGAGGGATTATTCCAAGGCTAAACAAGCGGCGCGTTAAAAGTGACGCAGAACAAATTTTTTGTGGCCACACCGTTTTCGCGCGGGCAGGCCCGGGTTATTGCCCTTAATAATGGGATGCCCATATGAATGCTTGTGTGCTTGAAGTTGCCGTTGGCGTGTTGTTGCGCAGGTTGCTGGCGAAGCCGATGCGTTCGCCATCAACTCTGCCCAGGGGCGGTATACCTATGGCAGTTTCTTGCTGGCGCAAAGGCCGGAAGGTAAATCTTACGCGGGTTTCTGGGAGTTTCCGGGCGGCAAAGTTGAAGGGCGAAACACTGCTGCATGCGCTGGAACGGGAGTTGCACGAAGAGTTAGGCATTAAAATTGCCACCGCGTATCCTTGGTTAACATGCTTGCATGTTTATACACACGCTACAGTGAGGCTAAGTTTTTTTCGTATCACTGCATGGCAGGGTGAGCTTCATGGCAAAGAAAATCAACAGCTGGGCTGGCAAACGCCGGCCAATTTGACAGTATCCCCGATGCTGCCGGCCAATACATTTGTCCTGCGCGCGTTGCAGTTGCCACCTGTGTACGCCATTAGTAACGTTGCCGAGTTGGGTAGTGAAAATTTTATGGAACGTTTACAGGTTGCGCTGGAAAATGGCTTGAGGTTGGTGCAGGTGCGCGAGCCGGGTTTGTCGCGTGAAGCGATGCGTGAATTGTCTTTGCGTGTGGTGAAACTGGCACATACATACGGCGCACAAGTATTAATTAACAGTGATATTGAGCTGGCCAGTGAAGTTGGCGCAAATGGCGTGCATTTGGTGGTGTTGAGCCCTGTATTGCCCACCCGCAGTCATCCTGGTGCCGCACATTTAGGCTGGCAGGCATTTGCGAGGATGGTAGAAAACTCGGCCATTCCGGTGTATGCGTTGGGTGGATTATGTTGTGACGATATGGAAATGGCTTGGCAACATGGTGCTCATGGTATTGCGCTGTTGCGTCAGGCTTGGTAAGTAGATTCTTCGTCCGGGTTGCTGTCGGATTGCGGGATGCGATAAGTTTCGGTGGCCCATTGCCCCAAATCAATTAATTTGCAGCGTTCGCTGCAAAAAGGACGATAAAGGCTGCCGTTATTCCAGGGCACTTCTTTTTTACATTGCGGACAACTGACGATAGTTGTTTTCTTCAACATGATGTATTCCTGTTTTCAACTAAACGGACAAAACATGATTTCATCGCTGACGCCGTACCCACTGGAGTGTCGTTAAAAAGAGCAGAAAGTAAGGTTGAACGCCACATCTTGATCGTACAAGGCGCTTTTGGCTACATAATCGGCGGCAATAAAGCGAATATTGAGCATGTATTTGTTGGCGCTGATTTCGGGAACGCATGGTAGCGCCTTATCCAAACTAACACGCAGCATTTGCGCCACGCGGCCATATTGCATTTGCTGAAAGCTGCCTTGGTGGGCAGTGTAATGGTAAGTTTTCCCACTTTCGCGTAATAGCTTGAGGATGATTGCCAAGCCGTTGCGTATGGGGAGCATGGGCGTGAGGTAGTTTATTAGGTAATCGCGCCGCAGTGTGGCATCTTGATGCAGCCAGTGATGGTAGGACGGCAAATCAAATTCACAGGTTCCGCCGGGAATGCAGGCGCGCTGCTTGATGCCCATTAACCATTCGTTTTCCCGCAAGTACTGGCCGATTTTGCCATTCATGTTTAGCATACCGCTGCTGGCGCATTCAATTTCATCGAGTATCGCATCCAGTGCTGACTCTGAAATTTCTGGGTTGTTGTGTAAAGCGGAAAGCTGCCGTTTTTGGCGTTCTAATTCTTGCAGTAGCTCAGATTTTAGGTCGGAACGGCTGGCGACTTCGAGGATTTCAAACAACACGCCTAAAGCAGCGTGATGGTCAATGGCGCTAGATCGTTCTATCAAACAGAGCAACTTGGCATAAAGATCCTCTAGGCGCAGTAAAGTGCGCATGCGTTCATTGAGAGGGAAGTCATAGCTAATCACAATGCAAGTAGGATGGGGGCGAGTGTGGGTTACAAAAATGACCAATATATTCCGGCCATTATATACCGTCAATCAATTTATGAGGAAATGGCTTGATAGTACTGATGTAGCTTGGCAACCCGCTGGCGCAAAATATCCAGGTTGCCATCATTTTGAATAATGTCATCGGCAAGCCGTAGCCTTTCGGCACGCGTGATTTGAGATGCCATGATGGCATGCACTGTTTGTTCATCCAACCCACTACGCTGCATGGTGCGTGTAATTTGGGTGGTTTCCGCGCAATCCACCACTAATGCGCGTTGCACAAGTTCGTGGTAGTTGAGCGTTTCAAATAGTAGTGGAATGACCAGCAGTACATAGGGAGATGCAGGGGGGCTGTGAATATTGGCAGTGTCGATCTGCACCAGAATTTGCGCGCGGATTAGTGGGTGCAGAATAGCCTCCAGTTTCAGCTTGGCGGCATGATCGGAAAATATCAATTGACGCATGGACGCCCTGTCCAATGCGCCATTGGCATCGATATAGTTATCTCCGAATGCCGTGCGGATCGCAGCGATGGCCATGCCACCGGATTGGGTCACCTGATGTGAAATGACATCGCTATCGATGACTAATGCACCGCATTCTTTGAATAGCGAAGCGACAGTGCTCTTGCCGCTGCCAATACCCCCAGTTAGTCCGACGCGATATATCATTGAATGCTGAACAGTTGCAGATAGCCCTGCGTAAGGGATTGTCCCCAGAATAGCGCAATCACGCCGCCGCCCGCCAAATACGGGCCGAATGGAATAGGGACGTTGCGGCCAAGGCGTGCCGCGATAATCAATGTAACGCCGACCACTGCGCCTACTATTGAAGAGAGCATAACCAGTGGTAGCATTTGCCAGCCCAGCCATGCGCCGATTGCCGCCAGTAGCTTGAAATCACCATAGCCCATACCTTCTTTGCCAGTGGCGAGCTTAAATAGCCAATATATACTCCATAAAGCTAAATACCCTGTGATTGCGCCGATGACCGCACTATTAATGTCAATAAACGTGGTCGACAAATTAAACAATAGGCCCAGCCACAGAAGTGGCAGTGTGATGTCATCTGGCAGCAGTTGGGTATCGAGGTCAATGCAGGTTAGTGCCAGCAGCATCCAGATAAACAATAACGCGGCCACGGCAGTTAAACCGAAGCCGAAATGCCATGCGACGTAGGTGCTCAGAAGTCCAGACACTGTTTCCACGATGGGATACCGTGCCGAGATATGCGCGTTGCAACCCTTGCATTTGCCGCGTAAAAACAAATAGCTGATGACCGGGATGTTTTCCAGTGCGCTTATTTTGTGCCCACAGTGCGGACAGGCGGAATGCGGCATGAACAAGTTGTAAGGCGGTACATTTGCTGGTTCATTGCCGGTGAGTTCAGCGCATTGGGCGTGCCATTCACGCTCCATCATCTTGGGCAGGCGATGAATGACGACATTTAGAAAACTACCCACCAGCAGACCGATAATGCCGCACAGAATAATGAAAAAAAACGGGAGGCTTTGCAGTAACTCAATGAATGCTGTCATGGTTGAATCTGCTTCCTGCCTAAAGTGATTTAACCAACAGCTTGCCCCATCTTGAAAATAGGCAGATACATTGCGACCACCATACCGCCGATTAGTGTGCCTAATACCACCATAATGATAGGCTCCATCAAGCTGGCCAGCGCTGCCACTGCGTCGTCGACTTCCGCTTCAAAAAAATCCGCCACTTTATTTAGCATGCCATCCAGTGAGCCTGCTTCTTCACCAATTGCGACCATTTGCAATACCATGCTGGGGAATACGCCTACGTCTTGCATGGCTGCCGTCAGGGTGCCACCTTGACTGACTTCCCGCTGGATTATTTTGGTTGCATCAAAATACACCACGTTGCCAGAAGCGCCTGCCACTGAGCTAAGCGCCTCCACTAGGGGCACACCGGCGGCAAACATGGTTGCCAGCGTACGTGTCCATCTTGCTATAGAGGCCTTACGGATTACATTTCCGAAAATGGGTAGTTTGAGCATTATTCTGTCGATAGCGTCCTGCATTTTTTTGCTGCGTTTCCAAAAATAAAAGAAAGCGTAAAGACCGCCGCCTAAAGTACTGAAAATCGCCCACCAATAAGCAACGAAAAAATCGGAAATGCTCATCATAATTAGCGTAGGTGCGGGCAGGTCTGCGCCAAAGCTGGAGAATAACTGTTTAAAGGCGGGGATTACAAATATCATGATTACTGCGGTGATGATAAAGGCGATTGCAATAATTGAAACGGGATACATTAACGCCCCTTTGATTTTGTTCTTGATCGCCAGCGTTTTTTCCTGGTAGGTTGCCAAGCGGTCCAGCAAGCTGTCCAGAATGCCGGCGTGTTCGCCCGCCCCTATCAGATTACAAAATAGATCGTCAAAATACAGTGGGAATTTCCGGAATGCCTGTTCTAAACTGCTACCAGTTTCTACGTCGGTTTTAATGTCGTTTAGCAGGCGGGAAACGGAAGGGTTATGGTGTCCCTTGCCGACAATGTCGAATGACTGTAGTAACGGTACGCCGGATTTCATCATGACAGCAAGCTGGCGTGTGAACAGCGTGAGATCTTTTTGGGTGATTTTTTTACCCCCGCCACTGCGGGTTTTTTTTATGCTGGTAACATTAATGCCCTGCCGTCGCAGTTGTGTGGCAGCAACAGCATCGCCGACAGCCCGTACCTCACCTTTTACCAGTTTGCCGGATTTATCCTTACCCTCCCATCGATATTGGAATTCTTTTTTTTTCACATTTTCCGCTGCCATGGTGTTTCCTTAGTGACTATATTCGCGACAAAATTAAGCAATCCGTTATGGGGGATATACAGCTGTTCAGCGCAAAATGATCAGTAACTGATCGTCTCGACTCATTGAGCTTGGCTGTGTTGATTTATATCGGTCACATCAAGCTGAGCTTTAATTGCTTGGCAAGTCTGTGGTTAATCGGCCATGTTTTTGTGGTGTTAAGTTTTGCTTGTTTATAGACACACTTAACTAATAAATTTAGTTTTGTGCCGTTTTTGCAATGACTGGATGGGTGTTTGGTGATTCAAAACACACGGTGGGTGGTGGTTATGGGTATTTAAATAAAGTGTCAAAGCCGTTTTCGGCCTTTCGGTTATAAAGTGGGGATAATAATGAGCTGTATCGTTTCAATTCCTATAAAAGCAATGAATGTTCCATTTCCCCAAGCATCTCAGGAAACGTTACCTTAAAAATACTTATGCCAACAGTCGTTTCTTTAGGATCTGTTGCCATCGGACCGGAATGATGCGGTACAGCCAACGACCAAGCAATGTATAGCGCAAACGCAAGCCAAGATGTGCAAGCCGCAGCAACCAGTGCTCACCTATTGACAGGGTACGGTGCTTGTTGGCTGCAGCCACTCCCAGCGCGGTTTGCAGTGCGGTGTAAAGGGTGGTTTGCGGTAATGGTGCGGCAAACTTGACGGCTTGCCGCGATAAAACTTCGTGGTAAACCATTTCCGGTGGCGTTAGCCATGTCGCGTACCGAGGTGACTGGCACTGCCCGCGCTTGTGCTTGCTTGTGCACAAAATCGGTACTGTTTTCTGGCCGTAATATCGAAATGATGTCGTCTAAAATAGCATCAGTATCACACCAGTCTTGCATGATCCAACCGGCGCCGTTCGTTTGCACACGTTCATACAGCGCGCCAATCGGCGGCACCAATGCAGGCCGTCCAGCCATCCAGGCTTCGGTCAGGGTGTAGCAATAGGTTTCCGGGCCAGCAGAGGGAAACACTACCAGGTTAATTCGATAATGGTCGAGCAAGTCTTCCATATGATCTGGCGTGTATTGGCCATGCACTGTCAATAAAGTATCGGCGGACTGATACGGCTGAAACTGGCGATCCATATAGCCGACCACTACCCAGCGAAAAGGCAGCTTGCGTTCGCGGCTGCGTGCCACTAAACGTTCCAGTTGGCGGGCACCTTTGACCGGGCCAATCGCACCCAATACACCGATATTGTGGTATTTATCTTTCGGCAATAGTAGTGCCGATGTCAGGGCATTCGTGCGGTTGGCGGTTAAATCAACGCCGTGCTGGATAACGCGAACATCATTGCGCGGAAAATAGCGACGGAACATCTCGGCGGCCAAGTCGCTGGGAGCAATCACGAATACTGCCCGCTCAATGAAATCGGCATGCACTGCGCGCCAGGCAACGATGTCAATGCCGCGAAAATCTGGTTGGGCGTTAAGGCAATTTTGACAGCGCGATGTATCAGTTTCGCTGCCACAATAAATCCCTGTGGCGTCGAGCAGGTTGATAGTCGGACAAGCCAGAAAAAAATCGTGCACACTGAAACCAAATGGAATTCCAAGGTTGCGCATCGCTTCCAACAAGCCCGGCCGGCAGCCGGCCAGATGATGCACATGGCACAAATGGATACGAAAACTGGCACACAAGCTGGCCAGAAAATCTGTCCACAGCTGGTCGGGTTGCCGGTTGAAGTGGTAAGTCAACAACTCTCCGCTGTTGGCATCCTTAAGTTGCCAGACATCATCCATGGTGACCAGCAAATAATGGCGGCAGCCCCCGCCGTCACTGTGTATCAAGCTACGGGTGTGCTGTTCAGTGCCGCCGCTACGGCCATGCATGATATGCAGGATGCCGGGCTTATCGCCAGCCGCTCCGGTGAGCGCCAGGAACGATTGTGCCAACTGACGGATCGGTTTGATCGGGTCGGCGGCGATGAAAGCCATTACACGCTGCATATAGTCGGGATGCTTAGCTAGTAAGCGCCGCATATTTTCTTCAGCCAGCGTTTCTTTTTTTGTGCTAAACGAGCAGTTGCCGACATGCTGGACGAAGGTATCGTCGCACAGCACATTGCGCCAGCCAGCCGCCAACGCCCGCATACAGAAATCATTTTCCTCGCCGTAGCCGAGACGGAAAGTAACCGCATCGAACAGGCCGATTTTATTAAGCAGACGGCGCCGAATAAACATGCAAAAGCCGACTCCGGTGGGTATGTCAGGATAAATGCGAAGGGCGGCTGCCTCAATGGCGCAATTGATGTCCTCCGCATTCATTCCTTGCGGCAATGCGTTATCTTGGCAAAAGTTCGGGAACGAGCAAATTTCGGCGTTGTTAGAAAACGGCGTGATTGTGCCAATAAGGGGGTCTGAATCGGCGCAACCACAAAGTTTTTCCAACCAGCCCGAGGTAACGATGGTATCGGAATTGAGCAACACGACATCATTGTGGCTGAGCGTCATGCCACGGTTAACAGTGCTGACAAAGCCGAGATTTGTTTCGTTTTGGAGCAGCCACAAACGTGGGTCTGCTGTGCTACGCTGCGTCTCAAAATAGTCGGCGATGCGACTATCCGTCGAACAATCGTCGATCATGATGATGCGGTGATGGGGCTTGGTGGTGCGGAGCACGCTGTCGAGACAGCGCTGCAAGTCATCGTATGCATTGTAGACCGGGATGATGATGTCGATTGCTGGGGATAACATGCTAATTCAAGAATTCCCTCTGATGGCACGTGTAATGAAGCGTAACGGCGATTTTAGCCACCAAACCAGACTGGCGCGATAGTCAATTTGTTGTTTGAGGGCAATATTTAAGCGTTCTTGTTCAAGAATGTGTTCGTTGCGTAGTGTCAGAAGCGCATTGAGTTTGATTATTTCTTCAGTACGCTCACTTAATTGTTCAGTACGTCCATTTAATTGCTCTGTGCGTTCATTTAACTGTTCTGTACGTTTACTTAACTGTTCAGTGCGTTCATTTAATTGCCCGGTGCGCATGTCCAGAAGTGCATCACGTTCAGCAATCAGGAGTTCGCGTTCTTCCATTTGTTGCGTGCGGAGTGAGAGGAAACGATCACGCTCAGCAATGAGGCGTTCGCGATCTTTGAGAAGTTGATCCAGCTCCATTACGCGTCGGGTTTGTTTGGCATAGTCCTGATAAATCATTTCGGCGCTGTCACTAAACAAAGAAAGTTTATTGAGCGCGGTGGGCAGCATAGCTGGGTTATGGCTACAGACTGCGATGTAATACATTGGCTCGACAGAAGGATGGTTGCCTACAGTAACTTGCCGACCGTCGTTGATTAAATATTCTGTGGTAGCGCAGGCTTGGTTTTCTGGCCAGATGGCGGAATGGAACAATAATTTCTGGCCAAGCCAGAATATATGCGGAAAAGTTTCATGCAGTAATTCGTCCAGCTCATTCCGATACAATTCGCGCACATGAAATTCATTATGGTAATCATGTGCATCGGAATACAGCCGCTTGTTTGGAGAGGACAGGATCAATATCCCATCCGGGCGTAGAACACGTTTGAGTTCAGAAATAAATTCTTTCTGTTTCTCAATGTGCTCTATTGTTTCAAAGGAGATTGCGAAGTCAAAGCTTGCATCCGGAAATGGCAAACATTCACACGAAGCCGTAACGAATTGCAGGTTAGCGTGATGCCTATAATTATTTTTGGCATGCTGAATTACATCAACAGATAAATCGACACCCACCACTGTATGTGCGGTTTCAGACACCATGGCGGCACCATAGCCTTCACCGCAGGCTACATCTAAAACTGTGCAATGTTGGCTTAACTGGCGCGCCAAGGCATAACGATGCCAATGTTCATACCAGATTTCACCGCTGCACTCGGGCAAAAAGCGCTCACCAGTGAAGGAAGGAGATTGGCTCACAAATTCAAGAAATATTAAAACCGAAGATTATACACGCTGCATGGACTAATTCAGCACTGAATTAATGTACTTTTGAATGCATATATTTATAGGTTAAGTCCTCAAATAGATTGAACTTTAAGTTGTTTATGTTGTCCGCCTGCCAAGGCAAAAACGATGTTAAGAATTTGACTGCAGACTGGCCAATAAACATTAGAATATTTCAAATGGGATAATAAGCTTTAAGCATTCGTGTAATGCATGCTTTTGGCAAGCACGAGGCAGCTTATTTATAGTCAGACTCCGGGTACATCTTTTGTTGCCACATTCTTTGCAGTGCATCCTCCAGATGCAGGGCAAAACGTGGGGCATTAAAAAGTGGAGAAGCAAGCACTTTCTGCCGTAACCCTGACCGCAGTTGCGCCAAACGATTAATGTCAGTAGCGTGAAATAGCGCCCGGATTACATAATTATCTTCATCGCTGGCAATCCAATCTTCCAGACCGGCACAGGTTAGCATGCTGACACCTTGGCGGGCGAGCAATGTGCCGCCGGCGAGGGTTAGTGTAGGCACTCCCATCCATAAAGCTTCGCAGGTGGTAGTGCCCCCGGATAAGGGAATGTATCCAGAATGATATCCACATTAGCATATGCGGCGAGATAATCCTCTCTGGAAACATGCCCTTCCATTATTATCCGCTCCGGCATTATCCCGGCTTGGGCTAACCGATGTTGCAAAGATTCGCGCGCGGTTAAGCAATTCATCTGGCTGCTTTGCAGCCGCAGCCGTGCTTCTGGCAAGGCGAGGAAAATTCGTCCCCATGCAGCCAGCACAGTGTCATTTACCTTGGTAAGATTTTGGAAACAACCAAAAGTGATATAGCCATTCTGTACTGCTGGCAAGGGAGTTAATTCCAGCCCTGATTTATTTGCAGGTGGGGTGAAGCAGAGCCGGGTTTCTGGCAGATACCACACTGTTTCAGTAAAGTGCTTCCGGTGGGATTCCGGCACTGATACTGGGTCTGCCAGCAGATAATCTATCGTCGGTAACCCGGTGGTGGCGAAATAGCCTAACCAACTTACTTGCACCGGGGCAGGCTTCAGTGCAAACATTGGCAAACGATTGCCGGCAGTATGCCCCGTCAGATCAATGAGAATATGAATTCTATCGTCGTGAATCTTCCGGGCTGTGGCTTCGTCGCTAAGGCCCACAATCATATTCCAGGCAACAAAATAAGGCTGAATGCGCGCGGTGAGTTCGTCCTCTTGTGGAGACATCGAATATGCAACCAGTTCTACCCGGGCAGGGTTCAAATTCGCGAGAATGCCTTCCAGGAAAAAACCAACTGGATGCGTTCTAAAGTCTCCGGAGACCAGACCAACCCGTAGCGGCTGTATGCCGCGCTCCGTTACGTTTTCTGGATAAACAGGCCAACTTGTATACGGTTGGACCTTTGCCATCACGTTATTGCCATAGTGACGTGCTTCTGCGAGATAGGCATCAGGCAAGCACTTGGAATCAAAGCTCAGCGTAAAAAGCAGGTTACTGCGGGCCTTAGGATAATCCGGCCTGAGCGCGAGCGCTTTGTGGTAGCTGTCGACCGCCTCATCCAATTGTCCTTGTTCCTGTAGCGCAAGTCCCAAGTTGTTGTGCGCTTCGGCATAATCTGGTTTGATTGAAAGCGCTTTGTTGTAGTGGGCAATCGCCTCGTCCAGTTTTCCTTGTTTCTGAAGCGCAAGCCCGAGGTTGCTGTGCGCCTCGGCAAAATCCGGCTTGAACGTGAGCGCCTTCTGGAAGCTCTCAACCGCTGCATCCAATCTGCCTTGATCTTTAAGCGCATTCCCCAAATTGTTGTGTGCCTCGGCAAAATCCGGTTTGAGCAAGAGCGACTGGTGGAAGCTCACAACCGCTGCTTCCAGTTTGCCTTGTGCCATGAGCGCATTTCCCAAGTTGTTATGCGCATCCACAAAATCCGGCTTGAGCGAAACTGCCTTTCGGTAACTTCCGACTGCTGCATCCAGATTGTTTTGCGCCTTAAGGCACTTCCCAAGTTGTTGTATGCTTCAGCATAATCTGGTCTGAGCAGAAGTGCTTGGCCGTAGCAGGCTATCGCTTCTTCCGGCTGGCCTTGATCTTTAAGTGCATTCCCCAGATTACTGTGCGTCTCGGCAAAATCTGGTTTCAATGCGAGTGACCGACGGAAACTCTCAATCGCCGCTTCCAAATTACCTTGTTCCTTGAGGGCATTCCCCAAATTGTTGTGCACTTCTGCAAAATCCGGCTTGATTGAAAGCGCTTGACGGTAATTGAGGATGGCGTCTTCCAGTTGGCCTTGATCCTTGAGCGCATTCCCCAAATTAATGTAATAAATTGGATTAGATGGATTTATACGGATAGCCTTGCTCATAAGTCCAACAGCAATCCCGTTTTTCCCCTGACGGGCTATCAGGCCTAATAAATGCAGCGCATCCGGGTGGTTTGGTTCTACCTGGAGTATTTGCTGATAAATAGCTTCTGCCTGAGGTAAACGCCCCGCTTGATGGTGTTCCCGTGCGATCTGGATGGCTTGGAGAATTGATAAATCTGAAGAGCGCGTTTTTGCCATAGAAACATCGCCGTTTGGCTGGCAGCAATGCTTATGTTTTTTACCGCTGCCACAAGGACAAGGATCATTACGGCCGATTTTTTTCATTTGAAATGTTGTTTGAGTATTTGGCGTGGGGTTAACTGAAATGCCCCGTCTAACTTGAATTTGAGTTTTTACAGATGGCCGTTATATTATCATGCAGACCATTTATACCTGACCGATCAATGACTACCCCACGCTTCTATTGCCCCCCGCCGCTGCATGCAGGTACCAAATTTGAGCTGCCACAAGCTGCCGCACACCACGCCAGTCGAGTTTTGCGCCTGCGCGTTAATGATGAAGTTCGGGTATTTGATGGTATAGGTAATGAACTGCATGGCCACATCTGCGAAATCGAAGGTAAAAGAGTGGTGCTGGAGAAACTACAAGTCTGTACAGTTAACCGCGAGTCGCCATTAAACATCGTACTCGCGCAGGCGTTGTGTAGTAGCGAAAAAATGGACTGGGTAATACAAAAAGCCACTGAACTTGGTGCTTCCGAAATACAGCCGGTACAGACCCAACGTAGCATGGTAAAGCTAACTGGGGAACGCGCTGAGAAACGCACCCAACATTGGCATGGCATCACCATTGCGGCATGTGAACAATGTGGCAGAAACAGGTTGCCTAAGGTTCATGCCCCGCTGGAATTCAGCGCTTGGATTGCCACTATATGCGATGCGCCGGGCAGCAAATTTATCCTGTTGCCGGAAGCCGTGACAACATTGCATGAGCAGCTAAAACCGCAAGAAAAAATAATTCTGCTGATTGGGCCGGAAGGGGGTTTCAGTGCGGATGAAGTCCAGATTGCCCTGCAAGCGGGTTTTATTTCTATCCGTTTAGGCGCACGCTTGCTACGTACTGAGACGGCTGCTATGGCGGGTATCGCCACTTTGCAAACTTTGTGGGGAGATTTTGTTTAGACGAATTATTAGCGGGTGTAATGAACTTTGTCTATGGATTTGCCTATTAAACAGCTTCAAGCGGCATAGTTTTACGTGTAGGTCTTGAAAGATGGAACGATTATGGAGAAGGATGATGGGGTGTGTTATTTCAAGAGGGTCGTAATGGTGTCTCGGGCGGTGATGGGTGATGAGTTTTTTTAGCGATGCCCTTTAGTCGACGCCAATAATAATGTGAGACGCCTTGATTAAGGCGCATGCACGGCTGCCAATAGTAAACCCAAGTATTTTGTGCGATTCATTGGTGATAATCGCAGCAAGGGTAATGCTGTTACCCAAGTCAAGCAATACCTCAGTATTTATTGGACCTGCCTCAATGTGGCTTACCACCCCACATAATCGGTTACGCGCTGATGTTTTTATTTTCTCGTCTGCCGGAGTCACAAGTACCCACGACGCTTTAATTAAAGCATACACGACCTTGCCCGGCACAATATCAAGCGAGCGTACACTATTCTGGGTAATAATGGCGTATAGGGCTTCACCGCTGGCAAGTCTTAGTGTCACCTCTGCATCTACCACGCTGTTTCGCACGCTTTCAACAATTCCCGTGAAAGCATTCCGCGCACTCGTTCTTACTTCAATCCTTTTCAGAAGTTGGAAGCTATCATCCAGAATCATATTTTCATCAAGTGCCGCAAAAAATTGGGTTTGTAAGGCAGTAATGCGTCGCATCTCCCGTACCAAACGCTGTCCCACCTCAGTTAGCTCGGCCCTGCCTCCACCACGGCCTCCTTGCCAAGCCGTTACCAAAGGTACACCAGCGAGATTGTTCATGGCTTCAACTGCTTCCCAAGCACCCTTGTAGGTCATCCCGACAGCTTTTGCGGCACCATTGATCGAATTTTCTTGGCCGATCGCAGCCAATAATTCAAGTCTACGTGCGGAAACCCGCCGCCATCAAAATTGAGTGATAAGGGGGCACTAAAACTACCGATTTTTGCGGATGGCACAGTCATTAAAATAGTTGCAGGTTATATATAATTTTTTTAATAAAGATAACGCAATACATCCATCTATGCCATCATAAGCTTGGGCATTTAGAATAAAAAATTCATATCACGATCAAGAAAACTACAATATCCATTCGATTATATTTGCTTGTTTTGCAATTACGGAATGACATTCTATTGTTCTCGTGACATTGCGACTAAAGCATGGCGGGCCTGTTGTGCATCGAGCACCATTTCGGGAAAATCAAAACGCAATATTTTTTCATCGGCGCGCACATCAAAACCATCGCAGTCGATGCCTAACATTTCCACATGCAGCACTTCGATTTTATGAAAGCGTTGACAGTAGCGGCACATTGTTTTGCGATGATCCGCGTTCATATGCAAAATCACATCATTTTCTTGCGGGATTAACGGATAGGGAGGCACTAAATAACTATCCGCCTTGACCCAATGGATTTTGCCAAAGCCACCGATATAGCGTAATGACTGCGGCATGATGCGGTAAAACGAAAAGTCATGCATGTCAAAGTAGTTTTGCGCTTCAGGGAAATAGCGCAAATAGCATGTACCAGCGTTATCTTTATCCGTAATGATTTGTGCTGTGCCCACCACTGTGATGCGTCCTTGCGTCTGAATGTGTGGATTTTCTTGATTATGTGTTATCAGGCTCACCCGTGGGTCATGCTGAATGTTTTTGGTATGTTCCGCCAATGTGCTAATCAGAATGAGTAGGCTGCCATCATGGTCAACCAGGTAGGGCGTAATAGAACCAAACGGATGGCCATCAAATTTTTTAGACAGCGTGCATAGCGCGCCGTAGCGATGAGCGCGTAACATTTGGCGGGCTTCGCGCGCATTATTCATGGATGTCCCTGAAAATTATTTATGGTGTTATTTCCGGAAAAGCGGAAATAATAAACTTGAGGCATTTATACGCCCAATTTTATGCGGCCAATTTCAATGCGGTTTGCGCGAGCCGCTTGCCGAGCGCGATGCACAGCCTTTTTTCGTCTTCGCTAATGGGGCGGTCGTTAGCCATCCCCGCAAAATGACTGGCGCCATAAGGTGTTCCGCCCTGCTGTGTGGTGGCGAGTTCCGGCTCGGAATAAGGCAGGCCAACAATAACCATGCCGTGATGCATCAGCGGTAACATCATAGTCAGTAGTGTGCTCTCCTGTCCACCATGCATAGAGCCAGTCGAGGTAAAAAAGGCAGCGGGCTTACCGACCAGGGAATGCTGCATCCACAGCGAACCAGTGCCATCCCAGAAATACTTCATCGGTGCGGCCATGTTGCCAAAGCGTGTGGGGCTACCAACAGCAATGCCTATGCATTCTGTAAGGTCGCATAACTCGGCATAAGGCGCGCCCTCATCCGGTATGCCGGGCGCGGTTGCCTCACAGACCGTGGAAATCTTAGGTACGGTACGTAGCCGCGCCCGCGCACCGGCTACCTGTTCTACGCCGCGCGCCATTAGTTGAGCCATTTGACGCACGGCACCGTTCTGGCTGTAATAAAGTATAAGAATTTCTTTGTCAGTTATCATGGGTATATTGTATTCAAGTTGTCACATCATGCAAAAAAGTTGTTTACTTTAGCATGGCGCTTGGCCTGCTATGGCAAACAGCATATTCGGGCAAGTTATGCCGATACTTTCCGCTTAGTGAATTTCGATGAACGTAATTGAAAGAAACAGACCATGAGCACAACTACAGATCCTGTATGCGGTATGAAAGTTGACAGCGAGTCGGGGCGCAGCTTGGAATATACGGGTAAGCGCTATTATTTTTGTTCACAACACTGCGTGGAAAGTTTTCGGCGGATCCTAATAAATACCTTAACCCGGTCATGCCGGTTCCCACAATTGCAACGCCATCCGCCGGAGGTTATACCTGTCCAATGCATCCTGAGGTGCATCAGGCTACACCCGGTTCGTGTCCGAAATGTGGCATGGCGCTGGAGCCGGTAGATAACTTGTCAGGCAAACCTGATGTTACCGAATACGTTTGCCCAATGCATCCGCAGATTGTGCGTAGCGAACCCGGCGATTGTCCGATTTGCGGCATGGCGCTGGAGCCTAGGACTGTGGTGGCCAAGGAGGAGAATCCGGAGCTGGACGATATGACGCGCCGTTTCTGGATCAGCACGGTATTGGCCGTACCAGTGTTTGTGATGGCGATGGCCGCTGATATGTGGATGGGTTTTTCGCCGCAAATGATTTCGTTTGCGCATTTGCAATTGATTGAGTTTTTGTTGGCGACCCCGGTCGTACTATGGGGTGGCTGGCCGTTCTTTCAGCGCGGCTGGGCATCGTTGGTCAATCGGCATTTGAACATGTTCACGTTGATTTCTCTGGGGGTCGGTGTGGCCTGGTCTTACAGCGTAATCGGTACTTTTTTGCCGGATATTTTTCCGGCGATGTTGCGCCGCGAAGATGGCACGCTGCCGATTTATTTTGAAGCCGCTGCGACAATCACCGTTCTGGTGTTATTGGGGCAAGTACTGGAGCTGAAAGCGCGCAGCCGTACCAACACCGCGATCAAACTGTTGCTAGGCCTGGCACCCAAGACCGCGCGCATCGTGCGTAGCGATGGCAAAGAAGAAGATATTCCGTTGGAACAGGTACAGGCCGGGGATGTATTGCGCGTGCGTCCCGGCGAAAAAATCCCAGTTGATGGGCAGGTTGTGGAGGGCAGCAGTTCGATAGATGAATCCATGGTAACCGGTGAACCAATACCGGTAGAAAAGCAGCAAGGAGAGCGCTTGATCGGCGCCACGCTGAATGGCACTGGCGGGCTGCTGATGAGTGCGGAAAAGGTTGGTGTTGATACCTTGCTCGCGCAAATCATCCATATGGTTAGCGAAGCGCAACGCAGCCGCGCACCGATACAGCGGCTGGCCGATACGGTTTCAGGTTATTTCGTGCCAATCGTGATGCTCGTCGCGTTACTGGCATTTGGCATATGGATGTTCTGGGGACCCGAACCGAGGTTCGCCCATGCCATCGTGGCAGCGGTATCGGTGTTGATTATTGCCTGTCCTTGCGCGCTGGGGCTGGCAACGCCAATCTCGATCATGGTGGGAACCGGGCGCGGCGCAACTGCAGGTGTGTTGATTAAGAACGCCGAGGCGTTGGAAATCATGGAAAAAGTGAATACATTGGTGATCGACAAGACCGGCACCTTGACCGAAGGCAAACCGAAACTGACTTCGATCGTGGTGCTAGAAGGATTTCTGGATAATGACATTCTGCAACTGGGTGCCAGTCTTGAGCGCGCCAGTGAACATCCGCTGGCGGCAGCTATCATCAGGGGAGCAGAACAACGTAACCTGACACTGGCCGAGGTCAAAGATTTTCAATCCGTCAGTGGCAAAGGCATCACTGGTCTGGTGGCTGGCCGCAAAATCGCGATCGGGAATGAGAAATTATTTGTCGAGTTGGGCGTAGAGATGGTTGCGCTGCTCGAACGTGCCGACGCGCTGCGCGCAGAGGGGCAGACCGTGATGTTCGTGGCCGTGGATGACAAGCCTGCAGGTTTGATCGGTGTGGCCGATCCGATCAAGGAATCCACATTGGAAGCGGTGCGGGCCTTACAAGCTGCCGGATTGGAACTGGTCATGCTCACTGGCGATAGCCGTGCCACCGCAGATGTGGTCGCACGCAAGCTGGGGATTAAACGCGTGGTGGCCGAAGTGCTCCCGGAACAAAAAGCCGAGATTGTGAAACAACTGCAAGCCGCAGGACGAATCGTGGCGATGGCGGGAGACGGCATTAACGATGCGCCGGCATTGGCGCAAGCACAGGTGGGTATCGCGATGGGAACGGGGACCGATGTGGCGATGCAAAGCGCCGGAGTGACGTTGATCAAAGGCGATTTAAACGGCATCGTGCGCACGCGTCGTTTGAGTCAGGCGACGATGCGTAACATCCGGCAAAACCTGTTCTTTGCCTTTGCCTATAACATGTTGGGTGTGCCGGTCGCGGCAGGGCTGCTGTATCCATTTTTTGGCGTGCTGCTCTCGCCGATGATTGCCGCAGCTGCAATGAGCTTCAGTTCGGTATCGGTGATCAGTAACGCGCTGAGGCTGAGCCGGGTGAAGCTGTAAATCGGAATTAATGCAGACTTATACGGAGAGTGGCGTTTTGGCCTTGAATTTTGTATCGCTTCAATCGCCATCAATTACTTCAGTATCTACTATTGCGTCTGCTTAATGCCTGTGCAGCAGATATTCATTAAGGTATGCGGTGCCTTTGCTGTGGGTATATAGTGTTAGCGTTTACCTACAGGTCAACAGTACAATTGAGCTTCTGGTAGAAATTTGCTAATACGGCTATGGCAGAATTTTGTGGTGGAACAGTAAAATTTACTTAGGAGTTGAGGTAATAACGGGGTAGCAGCCGATCCGCTGCATGTAATGTAGGCACTGCCCCTTTCGCTAAATAAATTACCGTCTTGGGTCAGGGAAGTTACTTTAGGGGGAATGTCAATGTACAGAATAATATTGGCTTTACTCAGCATAATTGCTGTTTCAATTTCAGTTCCAGCCTCGGCACGAAATACTCCGCAGACTGCTACGCCTAGTGCCACATCGAGATTGCTGTCCACCCCGAATATCACAACAAAATTGCTGTCTACTCAAAATATCACACCAGGCTTGCTGTCTACTTCAAATATCACACCGGGCCTGCTTTCATCCCCACAATTTGCTACTCCGCCTATTATTCCCCACTTTCTCTAATCCAGCAAATTCAAATCAAGGTAATTCGATTCCAGAGATTTATACTCCATTCATTTCAACGCCATAAATTTTATGCAGGCTGTGTGGTATTAACGATTCCACTAAAATTGACTTATTTTTGCGTTGATTGTGGAATAAAAGTGAATCAGTCTGATATCTATGACTGAATAGCGCTTAAGTTTATCAAAACGGTTGTATCTGTTTTTTTAACTCATTTGATTAGATCAACTTATTATTTTCGCCGGTATTACACGTAACTCGTTTTTCCAATAAACAACCTTAGTTCATACAGTTGTTCCAAACAGTGCCCCCACGGCAGCGGTCAACCCCATGGCGAGCGCCCCCCAAAATGTGACCCGTATTGCACCTACAGCCACTCGCGCGCCACCGCTGTGCGCCGCCACGCCCCCCAGAAGTGCAAGGAACACAAGTGAAGTAACTGAGATAAAGGCAATCAGGTTTTCTTCTGGCGCAAATACTGTGACTATAAGAGGCATGGCTGCTCCAACAGCGAAGCTGGTTGCTGAAGCAAAAGTAGCCTGAAGCGGACGCGCATTAAGCGTTTCAGATATCCCAAGTTCGTCGCGGGTGTGCGCACCAAGCGCATCATGCGCCATGAGTTGATCGGCTACCTGCTTTGCAAGCGCAGGATCAAGGCCGCGGCCGACATAGATCGCTACCAGCTCTTTGCGCTCGCCAGGATCATCTGTCTCAAGTTCTTTTCGTTCACGTTCAATGTCTGCCTGTTCGGAATCTGCCTGTGATTGGACGGACACGTACTCGCCTGCAGCCATTGACATGGCTCCTGCGACAAGACCGGCAATTCCGCAAGTAATATGTTGCCGTGGGTTGCATGCCGCTGCAACACCCAGTACCAAGCTTGCTGTGGAAACGATACCGTCGTTCGCGCCCAATACTGCGGGACGGAGCCAGCCGATTTGTCCAGTAAGGTGTCGTTCTATGTGGCGTGAGCGCATTTTTAATGTTCCCGTGAAATGATGTGTGCTAAATCAAGAAGTTTGTGAGGAGCGGCAATTTCCTTGCCGTCATGATTCTTCTTTTCAGCAAAATTGACGATTCTTGATATGATTAAAAAATTTACCATCACGGTGCCATGCCAAAGTGACAAAGGTTGGGACGAAACGATTTGTTATTATTTTGGAACGGTCGTTGCTGCCAATTTCGCCGGGCAAGAGCAATGTTCCCCAATATCGGTGTAATCACATGCTCAGCGTGTAGAGCATTACAGTGGTTGCCTAAATATGTTGTCTGTCAGTTTTGTCACGCAATACGCCCAAAAAAATGCAAATGATAGCCTGTTTCGCCTGATTGATAGGTTAAGGGCATTTCTAAAAATTAAGAGTTCTAAACAAGACTAGGCGCGAATAAAAATGTTGACGCAGCATATAATTGATATGTAAGGAAAACATTTTTGTGAGCAACAACGTATTGTGACGAAATCTGAATTTTTAGAGATGCCCTTAAGTAAAAAATCAATAACGTTGAGGATGTATACACGGGGCAATTCAAGCGATAATCATAGTCTTTTATTACTTTCGGTTCTAAATTCTTTGGCTCGCGGTTACTGGCATCATAAAAAATGGATATCAAAGCGCATTGACGGGTTCAGGCCCCTACAGAACAAAAGGATAGTAGCAATATGATGCTTATGCTTAGCAATGATGATGGTTATTTTTCGCCTGGGCTGGCTTGCCTTGCGGAAACGTTGTCTACTATTGCCGAAATAATAGTGGTGGCGCCAGAGCGCGACCGTATTTGGCGGTTACCGGCATGTTGGATACCCAACCGGATATGGTCATTTCCGGCATTAATGCGGGTGCCAACATGGGTGACGATACAATTTATTCAGGTACGGTGGCAGCTGCCACCGAAGGTTTTTTGCTGGGCATCCCGGCCATTGCCGTATCGCTGGCGAGCAGGGAGTTGGCGCATTACGATACTGCGGCACGTGTGGTGGCTGACCTGGTGCGGCAATTTGAAAAACGCACCCATTCTCTCCCATGGCTGCTTAACGTGAATGTGCCAGACGTTCCCTACGAGCAATTGCAAGGTCGCGAAGTGACCCGCCTGGGTAAGCGCCATAAGGCCGAGCCAGTGGTAAAGGGCTAATCCACACGGTGAGACTGTGTACTGGGTTGGCGCGGCCGGCAAGGCGCAGGATGCGGGTGTGGGTACGGATTTTTATGCCATTGCCCAGCGCCGTGTATCAATTACGCCATTACAGATGGATCTGACACAATATAGCCAGCTCGATGCGGTGGGAACATGGCTGGCGGGTGACGCTGCATGAGTGGACGCCATAGTGGCATTGGCATGACTTCGCAGCGCACACGTGGGCGGTTGATAGAGCGGTTGCGTGCGCAAGGGATTGAGGATGAGGTTGTACTGGCTGCAATGAATGCGGTGCCGCGCCATATTTTTATCGATGAAGCGTTGGCTAGCCGTGCTTATGATGATGTGTCGTTGCCGTTGGGTTTTGGTCAGACCATTTCACAACCTTACATTGTGGCGCGCATGGTCGAAATCCTACGCAATGGCATGGCACTTAACCGCGTACTGGAAGTGGGTACCGGTTGCGGTTACCAGGCGGCGGTGCTGGCGCAGGTGGCACATGAGGTATATTCGGTGGAACGCGTGCAACCTTTGTATGAGCGCGCGGTAGGCTACATGAAAGAATTGAAGGTGAGAAATGTTATCTTGCGTTATGCGGACGGTAACATTGGTTTGTCGGCAGTCGCACCGTTTGATGGCATTATTATGGCGGCAGCCGCTACGCACGTACCACAGGCATTGCTGGAACAGCTGGCCGTGGGTGGTAGAATGGTGCTGCCATTGGGCGCACAGGAGCAGTTTTTATGCCTGATTGAGCGTGGGACGCAGGGTTACCGTGAAACTCGCCTGGAGGCGGTGAAATTCGTGCCACTATTGATGGGGAAAGTATGATGCCGATAAAAATTACTTTTCGACTACAGTCCACCACCGCTATTGCGGTTATGGCCGCAGCGCTAGTGGCGGGCTGTTCTGCCAGTGGGTTTCACGCGCCTGTGGTGGAGCATGGGGCAGAACGCGAGGCAGAACGCGGAATTAAGTTGAAAAACCGGTTGTACCAGTAGCCGCGCCAGCTATGAAAGCTGTGCCACGCGATAAAGACGGACGTCCGCAGGTTCACGTAGTACAAAAAGGCGATACTTTGCATAGCATAGCCTTTAACTATGGTCTGGATTATCGTGAAATTGCAGAGTTAAATAACATTCAAAATCATGGCATTATTCAATTAGGGAGGGAGTTGCGCTTACCCTCCGCCAGCACTTTGGCCGTGGTTAAAACTATGGTTGAAAGTAAGCCTCTGGAAATTCCTGTTAAGAGCCAACCTAAGGTGGCGAAGCTGCCGTATACCGAGCAGGCTGTGGCACAGATTGAAAAAATGCAGGAAGACTTGCAAAAATCTGAACCTGTGATGGTGGCCAAAGTTCAGGCTAAGCCCGAAATCAAACCTGAGGCCAAGATCGATGTTAATGCTGATGATGGCAGTATGTTGGAATGGATCATGCCAACGTCTGGCGCGTTGATAAGCGAATTTTCTGAAAGTGCCAGCCGCAAGGGAATCGACATTGCCGGTAAACTGGGCCAAGCGATAGTTGCCAGTTCGGCGGGTAAGGTCGTATATAGCGGCAGTGGATTGCGCGGATATGGCAAGCTGGTCATCATCAAACACAACAAGACTTATCTTAGCGCTTACGCCCATAACGACCAGCTGCTGGTAAAGGAAGGGCAGAACGTAAGCAAAGGGCAGAAGATCGCGGAGATGGGCAACACTGACACCGATCAGGTCAGCCTGCACTTTGAGATACGCCGCTTTGGCAAGCCAGTTGATCCTGCCAAATATCTGCCACTCGTAAAATCTTGAGCAACACTGGTCTTGACGTAACCGACCACAGTCGCGACAGCGCAGGTTTGCGCTATGTCTATCCCGTGGTGTCGCGGCGGGCGGGCGGGGTGTCAGTTGGCATTAATCTTAATACCAATAATGCCTGCAATTGGCGCTGCATATATTGCCAGGTGCCGGAACTCAAACGCGGTACAGCTCCGCCGGTTGATTTGGCATTATTGGAGCAGGAGTTGCGTGGTTTCCTGCATGAGTTATTGCATGGTGATTTTATGCAGCGCCGCGTGCCGGAAGGCGCGCGCCGCATTAACGATATTGCCTTGTCCGGCAATGGTGAACCGACCAGCGCCAAAGAGTTTGAGCAGGTTGTAACACT
This sequence comes from Nitrosomonadales bacterium, assembly GCA_016721605.1. Lineage (GTDB taxonomy): Bacteria > Pseudomonadota > Gammaproteobacteria > Burkholderiales > Gallionellaceae > Nitrotoga. Next base: position 16,260 of record JADKHS010000003.1, on the reverse strand, counting down.
CATCGGCACGCTGCGGCAAGAACTGGCGCTACCTTCCCATATCAAATTGGTTCTTATCACTAATGGCAGTCTTATGCACCGCAAAAACGTGCAGCAAGGCCTGCGCAAGATGGCGCAACTCAATGGTGAAGTGTGGTTCAAGGTTGACCGTGCCAGCAAGGCTGGCATACAGCGGATCAACAACATCCGCACAAGTCTGGTTAAGGTACGCGAAAATCTCGCCATCTCCATCGCGCTGTGCCCGACTTGGCTGCAAACCTGCTGGTTTATGTTGGATGGCGAGCCGCCGGGCAAGCAAGACGAGGACGATTATCTGAATTTTCTGGCTACATTGCTGCATGACAATATCAAACCTGAAGGTGTGTTGTTTTACAGCTTGGCACGCCCCACGTTACAACCAGAAGCGTCGAAACTGGCCGCGTTGTCAGAGCAGCAATTGGAAGCGTTCGCTACGCGCATTCGAGCGTTAGGAGTAGAAACGAAGGTGGCAACATGAGCAGGGACAAACAGTCTCTGACCGTGCAAGCTTTTTTCGATCCTGAATCCTGTACCGTTACATATGTTGTATATGAAGCGCAGTTATCGAGATCATTTAACTTTTCAGATTTTTGGAAAAAATAAATTCGCTGCAATTAACCACGCACTTAGAGAATGGCTTGCCTGCCTTTAGGTATAATCCGCGCCTCATTTATTTCTTGAACCCACCATGAGCATTTTGGTCTGGATTATTACCACCTGCATTGTAGGTGGCACGTTGAGCGTAGCATGTGCAGCATTGTTCGCGTTCAACAGCCGCACACAGAATTACCTTGGTGGCATGGTGAGCTATGCAATAGGTGCGTTGCTTGGAGCGGTATTTCTCAATATTTTGCCCGAGGCAATTAATCTAACCCTAATGTAGCTATTTTGAGCGGTACGGTGTTGTTTGGCATCCTGCTGTTTTTCATCCTGGAAAACTGGTGCTGTGGAGGCATTGCCATCATGAGCATTGTGAAGCGCATTTATCAATCGATGCAGAGCATGGGGCTGACCATGGACGTAGTGGCATGATGATCATTATAGGTGACACTTTCCATAATTTTGTGGATGGCATCATCATAGCTGCGGCTTTTCTTACTGACCTGCATCTGGGCGGTGTTACAGCACTGGCCATCATCGCACACGAGATTCCGCAGGAAGTGGGTGATTTCGCTATCCTGCTACATTCGGGTTATAGCAAACTGCGTGCCTTTCAATTGAATTTGATATCCAGCTTCGCCTCTGTGGCAGGCGGCATACTTGGTTACTTCGCCTTGCAGACCATGCAGTCGTGGATACCATCGTTGTTGGCATTGGCCGCCGCGAGCATGATTTATGTTGCGGTGGCAGACTTGATACCCGGATTGCACAAGCGCGTGCAGTTACGCGATACCGTGCAGCAAGTGGTGCTGATTGTATCGGGCGTAGGGACAGTGTGGTTGATGAGTGTGTTAATGGTAGAGTAAAAGCATTCCCTTCTGCACCATCACATACCACTCTTTGTGCAATTATTGTGGGCGCAGCGAAGACAAGGCTGGTGGCAAGAAAAAATATGTTCAATCCAATACATAAAGTTAAAACATGAGCAAACAGAACACAGCGCCACGCGTCGGCTTCGTATCTCTCGGTTGCCCCAAGGCGACGGTGGATTCTGAGCATATCCTTACCCGTTTGCGTGCGGAGGGTTACATTATTTCTCCTAAGTATGCGGATTCCGATCTGGTAGTCGTTAATACTTGCGGTTTCATCGACAGTGCGGTGGCAGAGTCGCTTGAAGCGATCGGTGAGGCGCTGGCCGAGAATGGAAAAGTTATTGTGACTGGCTGCTTGGGTGCCAAGGGTAATGTGGTGAAAGAAACGCATCCAAAAGTATTGGCAGTCACCGGTCCGCATGCGACAGATGAGGTAATGGAAGCTATCCATGCCCATTTGCCGAAGTTGCATGATCCCTATAGTGATCTGGTTCCGCCGCAGGGTATACGGTTGACACCCAAGCATTATGCTTATGTGAAAATTTCCGAGGGCTGTAACCATCGTTGTACCTTTTGTATTATTCCCAGCATGCGTGGCGATCTGGTGAGCCGGCCAGTGGGTGACGTGATGCAGGAAGCGCAGAATCTGGTGAACGCAGGCGTAAAAGAATTGCTGGTGATCTCGCAAGACACCAGGTGCCTATGGCGTGGATGTAAAATACCGCACGGGTTTCTGGGGCGGTCGGCCAATCAAAACGCGTATGACTGAGTTAGTGCAAGCGATGGGCGAACTGGGTGTATGGGTGCGATTGCATTACGTTTATCCTTATCCACATGTCGATGAAGTCATCCCGTTAATGACGCAGGGGAAAATCCTGCCTTACCTGGATATCCCTTTTCAGCACGCCAATGCGCGCATTCTTAAATTAATGAAACGTCCCGCCAGCAGTGAAAACGTGCTTACGCGCATTCAGCAGTGGCGCACAATCTGCCCGGACATTGCCTTACGCAGCACTTTCATTGTCGGCTTCCCCGGCGAAACAGAAGAAGGAGTTCGAAGAATTACTCGGTTTTCTCAAAATGGCTCAATTGGACCGCGTCGGCGCCTTTATGTATTCGCCTGTGGAAGGTGCAGTGGCCAATAATTTACCGGATCACATCCCGCTTGAAGTCCAGCAAGAACGGTTGGGCCGTTTGATGCACTTGCAGGAGGAGATCAGTGGCGAACGCCTTGCATATAAAATAGGCAAGACCATGCAAGTATTGGTGGATGAAGTGGATGAGGAAGGTGCAATTGCGCGTAGTTCAGCTGATGCACCGGAGATTGATGGTTTGGTTTACATCAGTAACGGCCAGACATTAAAGACAGGTGATTTTGTGAATGTCCGAATTACTGATTCGGATGTCCACGATCTGTGGGCGGAAGCGGTTTAATTTGTTAATTGCACGTGTGGCGAGCAAAGAAATATTTGGATTTGTAGATTATTTGCCCGGTTAAATTCAGCTCTACGGAGCGGCAGAGATGGGTTAGACGAAGTTTTTATAAGCGATACGGGAATTCGGCTTTGTATCTTTAAGGCGAGCTTCTTCCCTATTCATCGACTGATCAATGTACCCTTTTTTGTTTGAGTTTGTTGGTCACTGATCAGGCTTAAATCGAGGATCTCTTTAGCCGCCTTCGGCGGGAAACCTTGTCGAGGCTCGGCGCGTGTGTGCAACATCAGATCGACGAAATATTGATTAAGAGCCGGCAAACCCCATAACTCCATGATTTTGGTAACAACATGTGGGAACTGCTGTTCCAGGGTATGCGGATATTTATCGTTGGCACCATCCAATAACTCTAAAAGTTTTTTATTCATTAAGTGACTCCTAAAATAATAGCCAGCGGTGCATTCTAATCTAATATGCCAGCGAGGAGAACATCAGTGGGGCGGCTCAAGAAAGGCGGCATGGCCATTGAAGAGATGACAGCAACGAGTAGATTACAAGACTTACATGCTTGCTTGCTGGGCGTGACTCGGCTGCTTATGGACACCTCTAAAAATTCAGATTTCGTCACAACTTTCCTCCAACCTTTTTTTTTCCAAAAAAAAATTTTTTCCCCCAAACATCATTTTTTTCCCCCCCAACTTTTTTTTTCGCCCCCCTTCTTTTTTAGAACTTTGCTGGATTGGATGAGGGTAAACCAATTTATTGTTTGGGACGCTGCCCAAATTTGCTATCTATCACAACTTTAATTGATGAATAACATGGACAAAAAAAATGATAACGCCAAGTTTCGCATAGATAAATGGTTGTGGGCTGCCCGTTTTTTCAAAACACGATCTTTATCAGTGGATGCTTTAGAGTGCGGCAAGGTTTTATGCAATGGCGTGCGTGTTAAGCCTGCAAAATCAGTAGCGGTGGGTGATATACTGGCTATCCGTATTGGTCCGTATCAATTCATAGTAGAGGTATTGGCCCTGTCCAGTCAGCGCGGGCCAGCTCCCCAAGCACAGATGCTTTACAGAGAGACGGAAGAAAGTCTTCTGCGGCGAAAAGCATTGTCTGATGAGTTAAAAGCACAACCGATGCCCACTTTTTTAAGAGGGAGGCCAACCAAACGCGATCGAAGAGAAATTGAAAAGCTGAAGGGTAGTGTTTGGTAACAGCCATGTTTTAATTTGGGGTGAGACAGATTAGACGTGTCATTGGGTAGGAGCGCTTTTGATTCTGGTGATACGTATTACTTCGGGTATTCCGCGCAGACCGCGCATTACGTTGGCCAAATGTATGCGATTGCTAACCTGCAAGGTGAAGTACAGCGTGGTGTAATTACCTTCGTTGGTAAAGTGGACGTTTTCGATGTTGGATTCGGCATCGGCAATTGCTGCTGCTGCTTTAGCCAGGACGCCACGCTGATTAGCTACGATTAATTTAATGCTCACCTCAAAGGGCCTGTTGATGTGTCTGTCCCACGCCACGTCCAACCATTTGTCCATACCGCCGCGTCCTTTGCATAAAACCGGACAATCATGGATGTGAACTACCAATCCTTGGCCTTTTTTGATAATGCCGATAATAGGGTCTCCCGGAATTGGGCGGCAGCATTTAGCGAACTGGACTGCCATACCTTCCGTGCCAAGGATCGTGATTAAGCCATTGGGTGTGGGATGCTCCTGTGTCCCAGCCTCTCCGATACGTGCAAGCTGGCGTGCAATAACCATGTTGAGGCGGAGCCCCAGAGCAATATCAGAAAATATTTCTTCACGTGACTTTACACCGGTATCTTTGAGCAGTTTTTCCCATCGGCTATTGTCAATATCTTGTTTTTTAAGCCCAAGTGAAGATAGAGCTTGGTTCAGCAAGCGTTCCCCCAGTGCGGAGGATTCGTCAAAGTGCATCGTTTTTAGTGCATGGCGAATCTGGCTGCGTGCTTTGCTGGTAACTACATAGCTGAGCCATGCGGGATTGGGGTGGGCATTTGTTGCGGTGATTATTTCTACGCGGTCACCATTTTTCATTTCAACACGTAATGGTGCCAGTTCAAAATTTACTTTGACCGCTACGCAGCTATTGCCGATGTCAGTATGCACGCTATAAGCAAAATCCACAGCCGTTGCGCCACGTGGCAGCGCGAGAATTTTGCCTTTAGGCGTAAACACGTATACTTCATCCGGGAACAGGTCTACCTTCAGGTGTTCAAGGAACTCCACCGAATCGCCGCTCTGGCTTAAGCTTTCCAATAAGCTTTGCAGCCACTGGTGGGTTTTTTTGTGCAGATCGTTGAATGGTGTCTGTGCGGACTTGTATAACCAATGCCAGGCGACACCAGCCTCTGCGATTTTGTGCATTTCCTGGGTGCGAATTTGCACTTCGATGGGGGTACCATATGGCCCAAACAGGGTAGTATGCAGCGACTGATAAGCGTTCGCCTTGGGGATGGCGATATAGTCTTTAAATTTGCCTGGAATCGGTTTATATAGCGCATGCAGCGCTCCCAGCGCCAGATAACAGGAAGGTACATCATCCACCATCACGCGGAAGCCATAAATATCCTGTACTTGGGCGAAGGCCAGTGATTTTGCCTGCATTTTCTGGTAGATACCATATAGATGCTTTTCCCGCCCTTGTATTTGGGCGGTGATGTGATGCTCTTCCAGGCGTTGGCGAATGGCTTCCTGAATTTTTCCTACAACTTCACGGCGATTACCGCGTGCGACTTTGATAGCCTTAGACAAAACTTCATAGCGCTTGGGGTACAGATACTTGAAACCCAAGTCTTCCAATTCTTGATAGATAACATTAAGGCCTAAGCGGTTGGCAATAGGCGCATAAATTTCCATGGTCTCGCGCGCGATACGTTCACATTTTTCGCGGGACATTGATGTTAATGTGCGCATGTTGTGCAGGCGGTCAGCCAGCTTAATCAGGATGACGCGCACGTCACGCGCCATCGCCAATAGCATTTTGCGGAAATTTTCCGCTTGTGCATCTTCTTTGGTCTGAAATTCAATCTTGTCAAGCTTACTCAAGCCATCAACTAGTTCGGCTACCGCTTTGCCGAATATATTGGCTACCTCCTCATTGCTGATATGGGTATCTTCCACCACGTCATGCAGCAATGCCGCCATGATGGCTTGCGCATCAAGATGCAGTGGGGTCAGTATTCGGGCAACGGCGATAGGATGCGAAATATAGGGCTCGCCGGATTTGCGAAGTTGGCCTTCGTGCGCTTCACCACTAAATTTAAGGGCCTGCCGGATATGTTCGACATCCTTAGGCTTCAGGTAGGTGGAGACCTCCTGTAAAAGCATTTCGGCATCGGACATACATACACCTCCAAAATTTAAATTTGCGGGCATCAGCTACGCGGATTGTCTGCTAAAGTATTCATCTGAATGATGTGGTTATTGAGATCACTAACTTAAACTGTACAAAACAAATGGCAGGGCTAATTATAGCCATTCGGGATAAAGACTAATCCGCATAATTTTATTTTTAATTTTCAAGGATGGGCAGATGAATGAAGAACAGGCGGTGCTGAATTTCTTCGCACAAAAAGAAAACTTGCCCTTAGCGCTTAGCGTGGCAAATCAGGTGGATGGAACACGCCAGAAATTGAACAATGACTTTTGGCTGGCATTAAGCGAACGTATGGTGGCGAGTGCGCCAGACTGGCGTGTATCAACTACCGAAGACCGCAACGCGGCTGAGTGCCTGGTTGGGCTGTACCTGCAACCTAAGATAGAACAAAAGCTTTACCTGCGCCCCATGCTGGAACAGCAATATCTGGGGGATACCCTGCGTATTTACTATGGGCTGATGTGGAGCGCTGTGCCTACGCCCGAACAAAAACAGTTGAGTGTCATTAACACACTACATACTACTTTTCAGGAGGCAGGCTTTAAGAGTAATGAGAACTTCTTGGCTTGGCAATGGACGTCGTATTACCCGCGTAGCATGGATTTCCTGCTGCATTTTTCTACCGCTGCGGACGCGCTATTAAATGAAGCCGTCGATCTTATACAAAATCTGTTGGTGACGCATCACGATGCTTTGCATTCCGCTAATACAGCTCTGCGTGAGTCTTCAAGAAGCGCTGCAATTTCAGTGGTATCACTCGATAAATTGCGCGTAAACCTCGAGCGTTAAAGCATACCCTTAAACCGGATTTTCCAGCTCGAAAAAGCGATGCTCTATACCGCAATGCTCGGCGAGGTGCGCACCTAAAGCCTGTACACCATAGCGTTCAGTGGCATGGTGACCAGCGGCAATGAATACCACCCCAGTTTCTTGCGCCACATGCACATTCTGTTCCGAAATTTCGCCGGTGAGAAAGGCATCTACACCCAACGCTATCGCTGCTTCGAAGTAACCTTGCGCCGCACCGGTACACCAAGCGATCCGACGGATAGTGGGGTCACCCTCACCGATCACTAACGGCGTACGCTGCAGGTTGTGGGCAATTTTCTGGGTCAATTGCGCCAATGTTTGTGCTTGCGCCAACTCCCCATAACAAGCAATGTCCTGTTCACCGAAGCGTCCATGCTCGATGAAATCCAAACGTTTACCGAGTTGCGCATTGTTGCCAAGTTCAGCATGCGCATCCAGCGGCAGGTGATAAGCCAGCAGATTAACGTCGTGCTTGAGCAAGTATGCAAGCCGTTGTTTTTTAATTCCAGTTACAGCAGCATCTTCATTACGCCAGAAATAGCCGTGGTGAACCAGAATAGCGTCTGCGTTCCATGCTGTGGCTGCTTGTAATAAACGTCGCGAGGCCGTTACACCACTGGCGATACGGCGGACTTCTGCCTTACCTTCCACTTGCACACCATTTGGGCAATAGTCACGGAAACGGTCGGGTTCCAACAGGCTTGCGATATAATCGCGCAAATCATTCAACAACATGACGTTACCTTTAAAATTAATTAGTTTAATAATACTTTAAATCAGCTACATTAAACTTAATCTCCTTCTGATTTTTTAATACGTACCACTGGCTGTGATGCATTTTTTAGATTTATAAATTTCAGCAAAACATTGCACGAATTTATAAAGCATTCGGATTAAATAAGCAGATCTTTGAACAACGTAAAATAGCTATAAATCATGCGTAAATTCTGGCTCTTATTTGCACAAGCCACCACTATTGGGCTGGCGGTATTGTTTATCATTAACACCCTGAAGCCCGGCCTTCTTCCCTCTGCGACACATAGCGGCATTGTCACGCTGCATGAAAGCGCTAGCACTAGTACCAGTCAAATTCCTACCGCAGGCTTCAGTGCTACGACACGCAAAGTGATGCCCACCGTGGTTAATATTTTTACCAGCACCGAAATAAAGAAACCCACGCATCCATTAATGAATGATCCGCGCTTCCGTTTCTTTTTTGGCGAAGAGTTTGATAACTCCCCACAACGCGGTTCTAACTTAGGTTCGGGTGTAATCATCAGCCACGATGGTTACATCCTTACCAACCATCATGTGGTTGAAGCGGCCGACCAGATCGAAGTGGCTCTGGCTGATGGGCGCAAGGCGAAAGGACGTACTATTGGCGGTGATATCGTGCTGGCTATCGGCAACCCGTTCGGCGTCGGGGCAAACGGTGACAATGGGCATCGTCAGTGCAGTGAAACGCAATCACCTTGGATTAAACACTTTTGAGAACTTCATTCAGACCGACGCAGCCATTAACCCAGGCAACTCAGGTGGCGCACTGGTAGATATAAATGGCAACCTGATCGGCATTAACAGCGCGATTTACTCGCCTAATGGTGGCTCGCTCGGCATAGGTTTCGCTATTCCTGTCAGCACGGCAAAAAAAATCATGGAACAGATTATTCAAAACGGCTCGGTGACACGCGGCTGGATCGGCGTCGCAGTGCAGGAGCTCACGCCAGAACTGGCGGAATCGTTTAAGCTCGGCAATATACAGGGTGTGTTAATTTCGGAAGTGATGCGTGGCAGTCCGGCGGACAAAGCCGGGATACATGCTGGCGACATTCTCACCATGGTAGATGACAAGCAGCTATTAACAGATTCCAGTTCTATGCTGAAAACCATTTCCAACTTGCCGCCTGGTAAAGTTATCTTGTTCAAGCTGCTGCGTAATCAGCGTGAAGTTGTGGTACAAGTTACGGTTGGTAAACGGCCCCGGCCGAAGCAGTTGGAGGAAAACTCCTAGAGTACATAATGATGCATGCAGCGGGGTGAATTATTAAAAGTGGACAATTAGCCAAGGGCAGGAAATAAGCCGCGTATTCCACCCGCAATGAATTCTACGGAAATGGCCGCAAGTACCAGACCCATTAGCCGAGTAAATACGTCAATGCCTATCTTACCCAAACGTTGCGCCACCCACGGCGCAATGAGGAATGTTAGCCAAACCGTTACGCTGAGTAGCATAATTTCCAAGCTCATTATCAAATAATGCTCAATGCCGTGCACCGCGCTGATGGAGCCAGGTCCTGCCAGTAGCGGAATGGATAACGGCACAATGGCATGTATCGAGCTTGTTTCGCCCCCACCAGCCCCGTTATTATCGGTTTCGATGGATGTGTAGGTTGCCATTCAACATTTTGAAGGCCATTAACATCAGCAGAATGCCCCCGCCACGCGAAATGAGCTGATGCTGATACCGAAAAAAGCCAGAAGTGGTTGGCCTATCAATAACGCAACCAGCAAAATGGCGCATACCGCCAGTGATGCGACACGGCCAACTTGGGCGCGCTTTGGCGCCGTCATGCCAGAGGTGAACAAAATGATGACAGGGATGATCCCGATTGGATCAAGGATGGCGAACAGGCTGATAAAGATCTTGGTGTATTCGGTGAAATCCAGCATGGTACTCAGTCAAAAAAATGCAAAATGGGCGAAGCAAGTTATATCGCTAAATGTAGTCGAATAAATCCCTAGTTATTTTTTTAAACTTAAGCGGAATCGACATTGTTCGGGGCAACCGCTTTGACCCGTTCCAGTACCGCTGCGAAGAAGGCATCGGTGCTGTGTAGTTGCGGCAGCAGTTGTAGGTACTCTTCCGCTTCCAGCGGGACTTTTTGTTGTGCGAGAATTTCTCCTGCATGGCGTAACGTGAATTCTGGATGGTCGGCAAGAAATGCATCGACTATGGCGTGGTTTTCCTGTGGCAAAAAACTACAAGTGGTGTAAACCAGGCGGCCACCAGGCTTAAGTAACTTGCTGGCTGAGGCCAAGATAGAGGCTTGCAATTGGGTGAATTCGGTCACGCTTTGGGGGGATTGGCGGAATTTGATGTCCGGATTGCGGCGTAGTGTGCCCAATCCGCTACACGGCGCGTCCACAAGAACGCGGTCGATTTTGCCAGCCAGACGTTTTATTTTGCTGTCGTTTTCATGTGCGATGAGTTGCGGGTGCAGGTTGCTCAGCCCCGAACGCTTCAGACGTGGCTTGAGGTTGGCCAGTCGTTTTTCAGATACATCCAGCGCATACAGCCGGCCTTGGGACTGCATCATGGCGCCCAGCATAAGCGCTTTGCCGCCTGCACCGGCGCAAAAATCCACAACCATGTCATTACGCTTGGGTGCGAGAAGAAATCCAAGCAGCTGGCTGCCTTCGTCTTGTACTTCTATCTTCCCGCCGAGGAAGAGTGGGTGTTTGGTGAGTGAGGGCTTGTCCTTGAGGCGGATGCCGATGGGGGAGTAAGGCGTGGCTTGCGCGTCCATGCTTTCTGCCCGTAAGGTTTGCAGCACTTCGTCGCGCGTGGCGAGCAGGGTGTTAACGCGCAAATCCAGTGCGGCAGGTTGCTGCATGGAGCGGCCCAGCATGAGGATGGCTTCATCCGTCATGGTGATTTGTAGCTGTTCGACTAACCATTCTGGCAGTTCGGCCTGCACCGACAAAGATAATTCGGCAAGATTGATGGCCTTCACTTGCCCCAGCCAGTCGGCTTCATCGCGTTTTAGAAGCGGGGTGAGTTCGCGCAGGTTATAACCGCCGTATTTGATCCAATAAGCCAGCGCCATGCGGCGCGGCGTGGCCTGATTGGCGCAGGCATGTTCCAGAAACAGGCGATGGCGCAACACGCCGAACACCGTTTCTGCCACCAGCGCACGTTCGTTGGAGCCAATGCGTTCGCGCTGAAAAAAGTGGCGTAGTACAGCGTCGGCGGGATGTTCCAGCGGCAGGATGCTGCGCAGGGCTTGGATAACGAGGTCTAGGCGATATTCGGTCAGTAGCATGGTTCTAAATTAAGGTAAAGGTATTGATGTGGTGATGGACGCGATCACAGGAATGGAGGCGAAGTTTACAGGACAGGGCTTCATGACTTTTGAATTTCTTATTCATCCACGACACGGATGTCAGAAATAACAACTTCCAAGACCATGCCACCGGCACGTTTAATCTGGCGAAACTTGATTGGTAGTAGGCGATATTCCAGCCCGAGCCAAACTTCCATACCGTCTCCATCTCGGCTATGCAGCCTGCGCAAAGGCAATGCGCGCAATTTGCCCATCGGGGTGATAATTTCCTCCTCTGCACCGATCTCAAGCTCATATTTTTCAAGTTTTTTGCTAGTGGTGATAGCAATCGATATAACTTTGTTGTGCAAGGGAAGTCGTGAGAGTTGATATAAAAAGCTCAGAATGTCTTGGGCGTCGGGGGATAGCCCAGTTTCGCCGCCGTGAGAAAAATGCAATTTATTTTCTGTCCAGTTGAAGGCGACATCCATTTTTTGTTTGCCACTGGATACATTTTGCTCTTCTTCGTAGCCTTCTGGCTGTAGTCCAAAGTCACCAGCCTTGCCATGGCTGGTTTGAACGAGTTGGTAGCTTTTGAACAACCGGGCCAGTCCGGTTGTTTGTGTCTCCGCTTTCAGGACATATTTACCCTCACTAATTTCAAGCCGGTGGGTTATTTCGCCAATCTGGAAATTGTCTTGGCCATAGTAGACGGCAAACTTTAACCGTGCGTGCTTGGGTAATGGGTGCGCTATTGGTTCTTCTATCTTGGCTACAGCAGGTGCTGTTTTAATAGCAGGTATAGATGCTGATTCGGGGGCGCTTGCTACAGCAGATGCTGCTTCGATAGCAGGTATAGATGCCGGTTCGGGGGCGCTGCTTGCTACAGCAGATGCCGCTTCAATAGCAGGTATAGATGCCGGTTCGGAGGTGCTTGCTACGGCAGATACTGTTTCTGTAGCAGGGATTTGCTCTGGCTCCGGGATGGCTGCTACAGCAGACGCGGTTGCAACAGGTATTAATTCTAATTCTGGTTCGATTGTCACAGCACTGCCAGGTTCAGTTGGAGGATCTGTAGGTTCAGCTTCTGGCATGGGCGCGTCGGCTCGCAGAGGTAATGCTTCTAGTCTCGCGCTAAGTGGTGGCAGTAATGTTTCATTGTTGGGCAACTTTGCTTGAAAGAGCCACAGTGCTACACCATGCAGCAGTACGGAGAGCGCGATGGCAAGGGTGATGCGGCTGGTGGGCGTGCCAGAATTCATTTCATAAATAGCCCAGAATGATTGCTACTCAAAGTTTATTTGGGTCAACACCTGTGTGAATTTGTCACCGTTAGACTCGGTGATGGTCATCTTATAAGGAAAATTGCCGTGCTCTGTTGCCAGCCAGATTTCAGTTCGGTTCTCACCGTCTTGCGGCAGGTTGGTTACGTACAATGCCTTGAATGTACCGAGCGGAATCGTCATGCTTTGGTCGGGGGTAATGCGATAGCTATAGTCATCCACCTTGCTGCCGTTAGTCATGTTGAAGTTGAGCTCGGTGGCATTTTGTAGGGGCGCGAACATGAACTGATACATCGCGCTTAACCGGTCTTGGGTTCCAGCTTGCAGCGGTAGCGTGCGTTTTCCTGTGCGGTCAGTCAGAGTGATATTTTTAGTCTTCCAGTCAAAGTCGGCACGCGTATTCCGCTCGGTATCGAGTTTGCGTTCCTGAATATAAGCGAGTGGGCGTAAGCCCTTCGCTGTCAGGGTACCTTCGCTGGTGACGCGGATCACTTCTGGCTTGAACATGGCGAGTAAGCCGATTGCTTTGGTTACGCTCTCGATACGGTAGCCGCCCTGCGTGCGGGTATATGTTTCTGTCATGGTTGCGACTTTAATATTGCCTTTGAGTACATCGTAATGGGCACCAACGTTGGTGAACTGTACCGGCAAGGAGGGTGCAGCAGCGAATGCTGCTTGCGGTGCAGTACTAACAAGAAATAGCAAGCCAGCTAGATAAATGATGTTCAGCATTAATTTATTCCATTTTCGGAGAGATTAGAGCGCAACCGGGCTGTTCCAGACGTTTCATTTGCACCTTGCCATCCGCACTCAGGCTGATATCGTCGTTGCAGAACCAATGGATGGCTTGCGGAAAAATGCGATGCTCTTGATGTAACACGCGTGCCGCCAAGGTTGCCGGGGTATCGTCCATGAGTACCGGCACTGCGGCTTGGATGATGATGGGGCCGTGGTCGACGTCGCTGGTAACGAAATGCACGGTGCAGCCATGGATTTTTACACCGTCCTTGAGTGCGCGTGCATGAGTATTCAGGCCGCTATATGCGGGCAACAGCGAGGGGTGGATGTTAATAAGTTTGTTTTGATAGCGTGCCACGAACTGAGGAGTGAGAATGCGCATGAAGCCGGCAAGCACGACAAGGTCGGGCCGGTAGCTGTCGATGCAGTTGGCTAGCTCGGTGTCGAAAGATTCGCGGTCTGGATGGCTACGATGCGCCACGACCCGCGTTGTAATCCCATACTGTTGGGCAATTTCCAATCCTGGGGCTTCGGCCCGGTTGCTGATAACCGCCGCTACCCGGCAGGGCAGGTCGGCTTCCAGCAGTGCGCGCATGTTACTGCCGTGGCCGGAAATCAGAATAACGATGGTCTTTATCGCTACGTTAACAGATTCGGGTTTGTGCTTCATCGCCTGTCCGCGCTTCAATCGTACCTATGCGCCATACGGTTTCTCCAGCGGTTTCAAGCTGGGCGATTGCGTTTGCTGCATCATTCTGATCCACGATAACTACCATGCCGATGCCGCAGTTGAAGGTACGGTACATTTCTTGTTGCGCTACGTTGCCCTGTTCGCGGAGCCACTCGAACAGCTTGGGTGTGCGCCAGGCGAGTCCGTCAATCACGGCGGTGACGTTGGAAGGCAATACACGCGGTACATTTTCCAGCAGACCGCCGCCAGTGATGTGTGCCATGCCTTTTATCCGAAGGGTTTGCATCAGCGCCAGCAATGGTTTCACATAGATGCGCGTGGGCGCCATAATGCAATCTGCCAGCGTGCGCCCATTATCAAATTTAGCATTGAGGTCGGGTTGGCTGCGCTCGATGATTTTACGCACCAGCGAGTAACCGTTGGAGTGCGCGCCGTTAGAGGCGAGTCCCAGCACGATGTCGCCAGGCCGAATGTCAGCGCCAGTGATAATGTTGGCTTTTTCCACTACACCCACAGCAAAACCGGCGAGGTCGTATTCGCCCACCGGATACATGCCCGGCATTTCGGCGGTCTCGCCGCCGATGAGCGCGCAACCAGCCAGTTCGCATCCTGCCGCTATACCCTTAATGACTTCGGTAGCGGCATCTACATCTAACTTGCCACAAGCGAAATAATCAAGGAAAACAGCGGCTCTGCGCCCTGTACCAGAATGTCGTTAACACTCATCCCAACCAAGTCGATGCCAACTGTGTCGTGACGGTTCAATTCGAATGCCAATTTCAATTTGGTACCCACGCCATCGGTGCCAGACACCAGCACCGGCTCGCGGTATTTTTTAGAAATTTCGACTAATCCGCCAAAGCCGCCTATGCCACTCAGAACTTCCGGGCGCATCGTGCGTTTATCGAATGGTTTAATGTTTTCCACCAGACGGTCACCTGCGGCTATGTCTACGCCGGCGTCGCGGTAGGAAAGGGTATTAGGTAAGCCCAAGTTGAGTTCTCGCTTTCTTCGGATACAGTACAGGCCGTTTTGTTAGCGGTATTTTACCCCAAATGACCATTCAACGCTTTGCCGCACTGCAAGGGGATACGCTTGCTTACTGCTCAACCCTTCCCGTGCGGGCAGCACTGTTGGTCAGATTGGGCCATGTCCAGGGCATGGTAGCTATTTATATCCGTGTATCGTGATTCATTTTTTATGACGCAATTATTATTAAACATCACTCCGGACTGGTTGCCCACGCTCAATAATTTCGTATCGGGCCGTAACGTTGAGTTGCTCGGCATTGCAACACGCATTGGCAGGAACCTCGAATGAGCGGTGTTTCTACCTATGGGCGAGGTAGGCTGTGGCAAGAGCCATCTTATGCAGGCAGCAGTGGTGCAGGCACGCTCATTGGGACAGTCCGCAGTCTTTGCTCATGGCGCTGTGCCGGATGTGGTTTCTGTGATTGCAGTGGATGATGTTGAGGTGCTAGATGATGCAGCCCAGATTGCGCTGTTCGCCCTTTATAATAGGGTGCGCGAAAGCGGCGGCATGTTGCTGGTTAGTAGTGTATCTGCGCCGGCTCATTTAAACTTGCGCGATGACCTGCGCACCCGGTTGGGGTGGGGGCTGGTATATCAGGTACATGCGCTGAACGATGCAGAAAAAACGCAAGCATTGGAGCAGCATGGACAAGCGCGCGGCTTTTATCCTGCCGTGCGAGGTGACGCATTATCTGTTGCGTCACGGACGGCGTGATATGCCTGCGCTGCTCGGGCTGTTGGACGCACTGGACGCGCACTGCTTGCGTTTACAGCGTGCGCCCTCGGTGCCATTGCTGAAAGAAGTGATGCAAACTTTTCCAGTTGAAACCTTTGTCGCGTCATGCGCGCAAGGTATTAAATGGCTGGCGTGACGACTTCATGCAGCGCAAGGTGCGCGGCATGATGACTGTACCGGCGCAAGAGTTAGTGGCGCGACACCGTGTGGCGGGGACGTGTGCATCATCATCACTGCCACTAATAGTTTTGTGACCTCGCCGATTGCGCGCGAATTCGGCGTGGAACATCTGATTGCTACCGAGCCGGAAGAAAAAGACGGTGAATTTACTGGATGTGTGGCGGGTGTGCCGTGCTTCCGCGAAGGCAAAATTACCCGCTTGGAAAACTGGTTTGCGCAACGGGGATGGGGGTGGGACAGTTTTGCCGATAGCTTTTTTTACAGCGATTCTTTGAACGACCTGCCATTGTTGGCGAAAGTGAACAACCCGATAGCTGTCGACCCGGATGCAACTTTACGCAAGCATGCAGAGCAGTATGGCTGGCGTATTTTGACTTTGTTGAGGGCTGGTGCGCTATGGCAAACGCACT